>JAIXTT010000007.1 GCA_027483795.1 Hyphomicrobiales bacterium | reverse complement strand
TGAGGACCGAGAGGATGTCGGAGAGGCACTCGGGTCGTAAGAGGCGTTCGCGGACGTTCGCGATCACGAGGTCGTCGAGCTTGGCGAGTGGGACATGGCGTCCCTTGCAGACGGTCTTGCCCTTCTGCTGGCAGCCCGCGCAGCTGTAATAGATGTAGGAGCGTTGCCCGCGTCTGGTGCCGGTCCGCGTCATGCCCGAGCCGCAGGAGGCGCAGACGGCGAGACCGGTCAGCAGCGTCGGCCCGTTCACGACGCGGGGCGCGGTGACCCTCGGATTGTTGGCCGCAAGCTTCGCGGCCACCTTTTCGAAGAGCGTCATCGGAATGATCGGCGGGACGGGGATGTCGATGATCGTCGAAGGATCATGCATTTCCCCCGTCCGTGAGTTCCGGCGTCCGTAGGGCCATTTGCCCGTCGCGTAGCAGGGATTGGTCAGGATCACGTGGATCGGTCCGACCCCGAAGGTCGCCCCGCGGCGGGTCCGGTATCCGCCCGCGTTGAGCCATTTGCAGGTTTCCTTCACGCCGAGCGGCGCGGAGGTGCCGTCGCCTTCGGCATAGAGTGCGAAGATCAGGCGCACGAGTTCGGCCTCGACGGGATCGACGTCGAGCCGCTTCTTGATCTTCGCACCCCGGCGTTCGGCTTCGACGATCCTGTAGCCGAGCGGCGGCGTGGCGCCGTTCCAGAAGCCCTGCTTGGCGGATTCGCGCATGGAGCGGGTGACGTTCTTGCCGTTCTCGCGCGAGGTGTATTCGTCGAAGATCCCGATGATCTGACGCATGAGCTGCTGCGAGGGATCGTCTCCTGTGGGCTGCGTCACGGAGACGACCTCGACGCCGAGCTTTCTGAGCTTGCGGATGGTGAGTTCCATCTCGGCCCCGTTCCGATAGAAGCGCGAGAAGGCGTGGACGCAGATCACGTCGAAGCGACGATCGGGGGAGGCGGCATCCTCGAGCATGCGCTGGAAGACGGGGCGGCGATCGTCGGTCGCCGATGCGCCGGGCTCGATATATTCCTCGGTCACGCGCCAGCCCTGAGCCTCGCAGAAGCGTTTGGTCAGATCGCGCTGGGACGGGATCGAGACCTCGCCCGCAGCCTGGCGACCGGTGCTCACGCGCAGATAGAGCGCCGCGCGGCGGATGACGGGAAGAGCGGACGGGTTCGCGAAGGCCATGGCGGACCTCATGGGATCGGAAAGGCGACCGCAGGATACGGCCGCACGGAAGAGAGACGGAAGACGTCAGCGGGCGAGAAGGCGGGCAAGGTCATCGCCGAGGAGGCGCAGGATCGCATCGAGCTCGGCCCCGGTGATCGGACGGTCGGGATCGAGGTCGCAGGCGACCGTGACGCTCTCCTGCCGGTTCCGATCGTCCGCGCGCGGATCCGCAGTCTCGGCCGGGGCGGGCCGAGCTTCGGAGCGGTTGCGGGGCGGACGATCGAACATGCCCGATCAATCTCGCGACCGGGCCTTGCTCGGAATCCCGTAACCCTCGACGGATTCGGATAGGTTATGGGATCAGAGCGCATCGGACCCGCTCCGGCTCGTTTCCGCCTGCCGGAGTTCCGGGACCATCGCCTTGACGGCCTTTTCGATGCCCCGAGCGGGAACCCCGAAAAGGGGCAGGACCGCGGAGCAGATCCCGACAAGCTTCTCCGCGGTCGGAGGCTTTTCTCTCTCCGGAACCAGTTTCGGGGCCGCGAGAATGATCTTGCGGAGAAAATGCCGTCGGATGACCAGCGGAGGTCTGCCGCCGGTATCCGCCTTCAGCATTTCGAGGGTTCGCTCGACGGAATCGAGCAGGGTATCGATCACGAAGAGGATCAGTCGATCCGATCGCGCCAGGCCGTAATCCGCGCGGGGCATGGCGGAAAATTCCTCTGCCGCCGCGATCGTGAAGAGGCTTTGGTCGGCCAACAGCTCTTCGATGTGCTCCGGCAATCCGGCCCTTCCTGCAGCGTTTCGGATTCCTTCGAGGGAGAAGGAGCGACCGAGGTCTTCCAGGACCACGATCGGTAGAAGATCGACCAAGCGCTTCTCTTCCAATGAGATGACGGTTCGGAGCGGCAAGAGAACGTCCCTCAACCTTTCCAGGCGGGTAATCCTCTCCTGCCTCGAGATCCTGCCCCGGGAGAAGTTCTGATAGGCGCGCGCATCTTGCACCGCATCGGCGCAGATTTTGGCGAGAAGAGTTTCCGCTTCCTTGGAGAGGTCGTAGCCTTGGACACTTTCCGCCCAGGCCTTCGGCGTGGGCATGCGGAGGTTGAGTTCCGCATCCGGACGCGTCTGCGGTTTCGCATTTTTCATCCGTTCTGCTCCTTTCCGAAGACGGCCTCGATGAAGCGGCGATGGGCTTCGATCTTGCGCGCTTTTCGATAATGCCGCTCGGTCGTGGTGAAGGTGACGTGGCCGAGAAGGGGTGCGGCCACGCGGACATGTTTCGGATCGCCGACCGCCAGCGTGGTCGCGGCCGCGTGGCGGAAAGCGTGGGGACTGGTCCGCAGGCCCGCGTCCGCGGTGCGTTTGACGATGCGGTCGTAGATCGCCTGCTGCGTCATGGGAGATCCGTCCCCGCTGACCCAGAGCGCGTCCCCGACGTGGCGTGACCAACGCCCCCGTTGAGCGGCCAGCAGCGGTCGATGCACGTTCAGATAGATGTCGAGCGCTCCCGACAGCTCCTCCGGCCAAGCGAGTTCGAGGATCTGCCCGTTCTTGGTCTCGGCCTCGTCGAGAACGAGAAGGCGACCGTCGCCCGTCCGGATCACGTTCTTGCCGAGTTCGAGTGCGGCGATGTTCTTCCGCCGCAGGGGCAAAAGCGCGGTCGAGGCGATCAGCAGTCCGTCGCGATGAAGAACGGCGGCACGGATGCCGTCCTCCCGTCCCGAGGCCTCGATCAATTCAAGACCGATCGCCAGGAGATCCTCGGACATGGCCACGCGGTTCATGTCGCGCACCGGCTTGTACCTGGCGCGGATCCTTGCGGCGAGACGCTTGATGAAGCGGAAGTCGCGATCGGGCGCGACGGCCTCGGCGACCTGACCCAAGGCCTGCAGGCGACCGAGGATCGTCTGCGTTCCGTTTCCGAGAGCCTCGAGTTCCATGACGAAGCGTTTCACGCGTTCCGGCGTGATCCGGTCGCCGGGCGGAAGACGCAATGCGGCCGGATCCTCCATCTTCGAAAACGTCAGCCACCGCCCGTAGCCCTTCTCGAGGGCTTTCCGGGAATGCGTACGAAGATCGGCGAAGCGTCCGGCATCCCCGTCCAGAAGATCGCCCGGGGTGCAGGCCGCAAGCCACAGCGCCCGATCCTCGGCGGGCCAGGCTTCGATCGGCATGCATCCGCGCTCGGGCGCCTTGCCGCGTCCATAAGGCCCCCCGCTCATGCCGCACCCTTGCGCTTGGAGCGAGCCCGGACGGGCGCAGCGCGTGCCGCCCGCCGCGCCGCGATGACCGCATTGAAGTGACGCCCCGCGGCCACGCTCTCGGCACCCGTATAGACGCTCTTCGTCGTCTCGATGTCTCGATGCGCGAGAACCGAACGCATCGTTTCGTAGTCGCCCGGCCGCACGTCCAGAAACAGCTTGCCCATCGCGTGCCGGAACAAATGCGGGTTCACCTCGATGCCGAGGAACCGCTTCACCGTTGCCGAGATCTGCGGGCCGAAGGTCACGGGCGACTTCGTTTGCCCGTTCGCGCCCGGAAAGAGAGCGTCGGTCTCCGCAGTCATCAGCCGCGATCGATGCTCTCTGATATACCACGCCAGAAGATCGACGACCTCGGGCGGAAGAACCGCTTCGATCTCCTCCCCGTTCTTCACCTGATCGCCGGGAATGACGAGGAAGACTTCATTGCCGCGCGGGATCAGATGCTCCCGCATTCCGAGACCGCACAGATTTCGGATCCGGATCGCGGTCGTCTGCAGCAGCGCGATGGCTACGGCGGTCTGGGCGAGAACCGCCTTGCTGCGTTCGGAGACCCTCATGGCGGGAACCTCCCGGCGGATCCGATCGGGCAGATCGAGGAAGGCCTCGACCACGGCAGGGTCGTCGAAGGGCCGCAGCCGTTCGCGGTTCTTCCGCGTGAGCCCGCCCTTGGACGAGGACAGCTTCGCGACGATCTTCTTCATCGCCTCGAGCGTCTCGCGGTCGGTCTTCACCCACACGTCGGCGACATGCTTCAGGAAGCCCGCCAGA
>JAIXTT010000013.1 GCA_027483795.1 Hyphomicrobiales bacterium | reverse complement strand
TCCGTGAACTGGAACATCGGCCAGTTCATCCGGCAGTTGTTCTGGCTCGCGCTCGAACCGCCGCCGGCCCAGTACGGCCTGCGCATGCCGCCACTCCGCGAAGGCGGCTGGTGGCTGGTCGCCGGCTTCTTCCTGACGCTGTCGATCCTGCTCTGGTGGGCCCGCACCTATCGCCGCGCACGGCAGCTCGGCATGGGCACGCATGTCGCCTGGGCCTTCGCCTCGGCCATCTGGCTCTTCCTCGTGCTCGGCCTCTTCCGGCCGATCCTGATGGGCAGCTGGAGCGAGGGCGTTCCCTACGGCATCTTCTCGCATCTCGATTGGACGGCGGCCTTCTCGATCCGCTACGGGAACCTCTTCTACAACCCGTTCCACGCGCTCTCGATCGCCTTCCTCTACGGTTCCACCCTGCTGTTCGCCATGCATGCCGCGACGATCCTCGCGGTCACGCGCTACGGCGGCGATCGCGAGATCGAGCAGATCACGGACCGCGGTACCGCTTCGGAACGCGCCGCCCTCTTCTGGCGCTGGACGATGGGCTTCAACGCCACGATGGAGTCGATCCATCGCTGGGCCTGGTGGTTCGCGGTGCTGACCACGCTCACGGGCGGCATCGGCATCCTGCTCACGGGTACGGCCGTCGACAATTGGTATCTCTGGGCCGTCAAGCACGGGGTGGCTCCGTCCTACTCCACGCAGTGGGCGCCCGTCGTGGATCCGGCTCTCGCCGCTGGAGGGATGCGATGAAACCCGATTTCCTCAAGAAGACCTTCGCCTTCGCGGGCGCGACGGCTCTCGCCGTCCTGCTCGCGGGCTGCGAGGTTCCCCCTCAGGAATCGACGCAGAACGGCCCCGCCGGGACCGGCATGGCGCAGGTGAAGAGCCCCGAACGCGAAGCCGCCAAGCTCGCCTCGGTCCAGATCCCCGAGCCGCAGCCGGAAGCGGATGCGGGCGGCCAGAAGGCCTCGGAGGTCTACCAGAACGTCAAGGTTCTGGGGCATCTCAGCGAAGGCCAGTTCATCCGCGTGATGGCGGCCGTCACCGAGTGGATCTATCCCGAGCAAGGCTGCGCGGGCTGCCACAATCTGGAAAATCTCGCCGAAGACTCCGTCTATACGAAGGTCGTCGCGCGGCGCATGTTCCAGATGACGCAGACGATCAACTCCAAATGGACCGCCCATGTCGGCGGGACGGGCGTCACCTGCTACACCTGCCATCGCGGGGCGCCGGTGCCGGCCAACATCTGGTTCAAGTCGCCCGAGCCCGACAATCCTCCCTATATGGGCGTGCGGAACGGGCAGAACGCGCCCGTTCGGACCGTCGCCTATTCCACGCTCCCCAACGAGCCCTTCTCGGCCCTGCTGATGCAGAAGGGTCAGATCCGGGTTCAGGGGCCGACGGCGATCCCGCCGCGCGGCGACCGCATGGAATCGGGCGTGCCGATCCAGGACGCGGAAGCGACCTACGGCCTGATGATCCACATGTCGGAAGGTCTCGGGGTCAACTGCACCTTCTGCCACAACAGCCGCGCCTTCGGGTCGTGGGCCGAAAGCCCGCCCCAGCGCGTCAGCGCCTGGCACGGCATCCAGATGGTTCGTGACCTCAACACGACCTATCTCGATCCGCTCCAGCCGGTCTACCCGCCGAACCGCCTCGGCGAAGCGGGCGATGCGCCGAAGGCCTATTGCTCGACCTGCCATGCGGGCGTGAACAAGCCGCTCCACGGCGCGGCGATGTTCAAGGACTACAAGATCGAATTGTCTCCGCCGAAAGCGAACTGACCCCCCCATCGCTTCGGCATTGAAACCGCCGGATCGCAAGATCCGGCGGTTTTTTTTCGTCGGGTCGATCGCCGGCCCGAGGAGAAGGACGGCTCGGCGAGCGAGCCGGCATTCGGCCGCATGGGAATGGGTCGCGACGGACGCGACCTTTTCGAGGACGCTCGTCACGAAGACGCCGTCCGCGCGGCGCACCGCCTCGATCGGTGGGAAGTCTTGGAGCGGAAAGTGGCTCAGGTCGAAGCGGAGCGGGCCGAGGGGCGAGTCGATCTCGATCTCGACGTCGCGTCCGCCGAGGGGCCCGCCCTGCCGAGCGAGCGTGGGGGCGCGGTCAATGCGACGCGGGGCCCGGCCGTTCCCGCTTCCAAGGCACGAGCATTCCGAGAAGATCGGCGATGTCCTTGAGCGCGATGCGCAGATGGGCCAAGGGCTCCGAGCGGACGAGCGCCTTGTTCATGTAGCTTTCCCACGTGAGGCGCTGGATCTCGGGATCGCGGCACAGGCTCACGAAGCGCTCGCGGCGCTTGTCGGAGCCGTACCAGAAGCGCTGCAGCATCCCGAGCGCCCAGAAGACCTTGCCGTGATCGGCCATGAAGCGCTTGCGGGCCGATGCCAGCGCGCGCGCCTCGCCGGTGGCGAGCAGTTCCTCGACGGCGTCGGCGGCGAGCCGGCCGCCGAGCATGGCGTAATAGATGCCCTCGCCGGAGGCGGGCGCGACGACGCCCGCCGCGTCGCCCGCGAGGATCACGTCGCGGCCGTTGTCCCATTTCTTGAGCGGCTTGAGCGGGATCGGCGCGCCTTCCTTGCGGATGGTCTCGACCGTGTCGAAGCCCGTGGCCTTGCGCAGATCCGCCACGGCGCCGCGCAGCGCGAAGCCCTTGTTGGCGGACCCCGTGCCGATGCTCACCTTGTCCCCGTGGGGGAAGATCCAGGCGTAGAAGTCCGGCGAATACCGCCCCTGATAGACGACGTCGCAGCGGTCGCCCGCATAGTCGGGCAGGTTCTCGGGGGCCTTCACGATCTCGTGATAGGCGAAGACGAAGGGGGCGCGGCCCGCCTCGGGAACGGCCTGCTTGGCGACGGCCGAATTGGCTCCGTCCGCACCGATCACGGTGCGGGCGCGGACCGTCTCCGTCGTCGCGCCGTCGCGGGCGGAATAGGTGATCACGGCGGTCCCGTCAGGGTCGCGCGAGAAGGTCTCGAAGGTTCCGGTCCGACGTTCGGCGCCCGAGGAGCGGGCGCGTTCGCGCAGCCATTCGTCGAAGACGTCGCGGTCGACCATGCCGACATAGCCGTCGCCGGCGATCGGCATGTCGACATGCTTTTCGGAGGGCGCGACGATCCGCGCGGCCTTCACCCGCGCGACGATGAGATGATCCGGGATCTCGAAATCGCGCACCAGCCGCGGCGGGATCGCGCCGCCGCAGGGCTTGATGCGGCCCGCCCGGTCGAGCAGCAGCACCCGCCGCCCGTTCCTCGCCAGATCGTCGGCGGCCGTCGCCCCGGAAGGCCCGCCGCCGATCACCACCACGTCGAAGATCTCGGTCACGGCATCCCCCGTCATGTCGAAGCGCGGACGGCGACCCCGTCGGCCGCGCGGGCGCGGGCCACGGCCCCGTCGCGCCCGACGCGCACCGCAAGGGTCGCGGCGAAAAGGAACAGGACCGCGGCGATGCAGAAGACGATCGCATAGGCGGTCATGGCGTCCTTGGTGAAGAGGCGGCAGAGATCGGCGGCGACCGCCCCGAGAAGCCCGCCCGATCCGAAGGCGATCGCCTGCGCGGCGCCCCAGAGGCCCATGCGGGTTCCCTCGCGGCCGCTGCGCCCGTCGCCGGCGAGCGCCATCATGGAGGCGATCGCGGCGGCGGCGAAAGCGCCGTTGGCCGTGCCGAGGAGGAAGACGACGGGCCTGAGCAGCCGCACGTCGCCCATGAAGGCGGCCGCGGAAAGCGCGACCAGCAGCGCCGCCGAAGCGATGCAGCCGCCGATCATCCATGCGGAAAGAACGCGGTTCTTGGCCTTGCCGAAGGCGGTCGCCGCGGCCGACATCAGGATCATGCCCGCCAGCACGCCCCCGTGCTGCACGCCCGCGAGCTTCGTGGTCTCGCCGGGGCTGAGGCCGAAGACGATCCCCGCGAAGGGCTCGAGGATGAGATCCTGCCCGTTGTAGGCGAGCATCGAGACGAAGACGAAGATCGTGAAGCGGCGCGCCTGCGGCTCGGCCCAGACCTCGGCGAGGGCGGCGCGGAAATCGAGCTTCTCCTTGCGCTCCTCGGGAGCGCGGGCCGGGACGCGCTCCATGCCGAACAGCGCGACGGCCGTGAGCGCCACGGCGATCAGGGAGACCCCGCCGGAGACGGCCGCAAGCCGCTCGGGCGAATAAGGATCGAGCAGCGAGCCCACGACGGCGGTCGTCACGATGAAGCCCGCGATCATCATCACCCAGACCGTCGTGGCCGCGGCCGCGCGGCGACGCTCGGGAACGCGGCTCGCGAGGAAGGCGAGCAGCGAGGTGCCGCTCGCGCCGACCCCGATCCCGATCAGGAGAAAGGCGAAGGCGGCGAGCGAGAGGCCCGCGACGCGGTTCTCGGCCGTCAGCCCGGTCGCCACGGCGGCGAGGAAGCCGCCGAGCGCCAGCGTGACCATGCCGCCGAAGATCCAAGGCGTCCGCCGTCCGCCCGCATCGGAGCCGTAGCCCCAGCGCGGACGCAGCATCTGCACCGCGTAATGCAGCCCGACCAGAAGGCCGGGGATCGTCGCGGCGAGGCCGATCTCGACCACCATGATGCGGTTCAGCGTCGAGGTGGTGAGCACCACGACGGAGCCCAGTGCCGTCTGCACCAGACCGAGCCGCAGAATGCCGAGCCAGCCCAGTTCGCCGTTCATGCCGCACCTTCCGTGAGGATGCGCCGCAACGCGAAGGCGGCGACCGCCATGCCGAGGACGTAGAGCGTGGTGCCGGTGGCGTTGTACCAGGCGGCCCAGCGCTTGGGATCGGAGAGAAGACGCAGCATCAGCACGCCCTGCACGCCGAGGAGAACCGCGATCGCGCCCGCATGCAGCGGACGGTCCCAAGCGAGCAAGGCGGCGATCACGATCAGCTGCGGCACGATCATCACCGCGCAGGCGAGCCGCGCGGCGCGCATCGTGCCGAGCTGGACGGGCAGCGAAAGCAGACCCATGCGCCGGTCCCCCTCCTCCGACTTGAAGTCGTTGAGGGTCATGATCCCGTGCGCGCCGATGCTGTAGACGAAGGCGAGCAGAAGGATGCGATGATCGGGCAGCGCGGCGCTCATGATCGCCGCGCCCGTGAACCAGGGCAGGCCCTCGTAGCAGATCGCGACGGCCGCATTGCCCCACCAGCCGTTCTTCTTCAGCCGGAGCGGCGGGGCGCTGTAGATCCAGGCGAGGAACAGGCCGAAGGCCGCGGCCGCGAGCACGAAACGGCCCATCAGACCGGCCACGAAGAGCGACAGGGCCGTCCAGCCGATCGCGATGATCAGGCCCCAACGGCCGGGCATCCGCCCGGATGGGATCGGCCGATTCGGCTCGTTGATCGCGTCGACGTGACGGTCGAACCAGTCGTTGACGGCCTGACTGGTGCCGCAGACCAGCGGTCCGGCGAGCATCAGGCCCGCGACGACGAGGAGCCAGCTCTCCGCGACCGCGCCGCCTGCGGAGATCACGCCGCAGCCGAAAGCCCATACGGGCGCGAACCACGTGATGGGCTTCAGAAGCTCGAGAATGACCGACGGAGCCGGGCGCGACATGAGCGGAACGGTAACACCGTCGGCTCCGAACTGTAAATCCGACTAGACAGTTTAAACTGTCGATCCTTCGGATCAGCCGTCGTCGGACTCCGCGTCGCCGCCGAGATCGCCGAGGCCGTAGCGCCGCAGCTTGTCGTAGAGGCTCTGGCGACTCACGCCGAGCATCTGCGCGGCGGCGGCGCGGTTGTCGTTCGTGAGGCGCAGGGCCTCTTCGATGCAGAGCCGCTCGATGACGTCGGCCGTCTCGCGCACGATGTCCTTGAGCGGCAACCGGCCGATCAATTCGGTGAGCTCGTCGGCCGTGCGGGGCAGTTCCGAGACCGAGCCGGGGGGCGAAAGACGCTGCGCGGTCCGGCGGATCAGGAAGACGTAGCCGGGCAGCCCGCCGCGGACCGCGGCGGCCGTCACGTCGACGTCCTCGACGGCTCCCAGCTCGCCTCTCAGCACGGTGGCGAAATCGCGGATCGCGCCGTGTTCGCGCAGATTTCCGAAGAGAACGCCTGCCTCGGCGCCCGTTCGGCCCAGTCTGCGCTCCAGATTCTCGCCCAAGGCCTGATCGGGGCGCGCGAGCTCCACCATGTCGAGATAGGCGCGGTTGACCGTGCGGACCACGCGATCGAGATCGGTCACCACCATCGCGTCGGGTAGTTCGGCGACGGCGTCGGCGACCGGCGAAACCGCACCGTGCACGGGAGTTCCGTCGAGCGGGGTCAGGCGCATCAGCGCATGCGTCGCCTCGTCCTGCCGATAGGCGACGCCCGCCACGAGGGCCGCGCGGCCGCCCGCGGCGAGAGCAGCGCGGACGGGCTCGAGACGGCCCGCCGAACGCGCGCCGACGATCACGCCCTGAATCAGCTCGCGGTCGCGCGCGTCGAAGAAATCGGCGAAGGGACGGCCGACGACACGGCCGGGCGTGGTCTCCAGAAGAGCCGAAGCGGAGGGGTTGACGTCGATGATGCGGCCATTCGCCGCATCCACGATCATGACCGCTTCGGAACTCAGCTGGAACAGCAGCCGGTAGCGCGTTTCCGCCCCGCGCAGCCGCAGATAGTCCCGCTCCATCGCACGCTGCGCATCGACGAGTCGCTGCTGCATGCGGGCGACGGCGCGCAGATCCTGCCCGAGCGCGATGAGACCGCCGCGCTCGAGGCGGACCACGGCGTAGCGGACGACGAATTCGCCCTTCGGCGCAATCTGATTGATCTCGCGCCGCTGAGGCGCGGCGCCGGCGAGCGTCTCGCGGATGAGCTGCTCGACCTTGGGGCGACTCTCGACCGTGACCGTCTCGACCCAGGGCTTGCCGATCCAGCCTTCCGATTCTTCGAGGATTTCCGCTTCTGCCGAATGGACCGAGAGGACGACGCCGTCGTCTCCGATCCTCATCGAAATGTCGGATGCGAGCGCGAGTTGCTCGGCGAATCCGAGCCCGCTCATCTCCCCCGCCGCACCTTCACGTTTTGCCACGCAGTCACCGCCACGACCTCGGCCCCGCCGCATCGGCGACATACCGACGCATAAGGGCCGTAACCGGGTATTTATCCGATTTGGGTCGGCGGTCTATAGGGCGACGTGTCGAACTACAGGGCGACGTGTCGCAAAAGATCCTGTGCGTGGAGCGAGCACAGATCCGCGCCCACCTTCGCCGACAGTCCCGGATCACGCTCGAAGGCGTGACCGCCGACCATGACGACGATCCCGCGGTTGAGCGATGCCCGGCGGACCGAACGGATCACCCGGGCGAGTTCTTCCGAAGCCGCCTCGCGGGTGAGGCCGAAGCCGATCATGGAGAAATGACCGGTCCGCACCGCGTCGAGAATCTCCGCCCCGTCCGAGCGCAGTTGCGTCGACACGGTCCACCCTTCGCGACGCAACAGATCGTCGACGACGAGAATTCCCAGCGTGTGCTGGTCTCCGGGCGCGGGTGCGAGCAGGGCGGCGCGGGCGGGCCGCGAGCCGACGAGGCGCGGCGGAACGATGCGGCTCTCTTCGAGGACGAGCTGTTCGAGCCTCATCGAAGCGAGGCTCACATCGGCGAAGCCCAAGGCGTCGGTCTCCCAACAGACGCCGAGGAGGCGCGCGGCGGGGGCGACGAGATCCAGAAGAATGGCCTTCGAGGACACCCCGCGATCCCGCATCCCTTTCAGGAAGCTGCGCGGAAGATCGAGATCGGGATCCTGAACGAGAGCGAAAAGGGTGCGCACGTCGTCGGGCCCGATGCGATCGGGATCGATGCGCGGCGCTCCGCCGTGACTGGCGAGCAATTCCGGAAGGACGGAGCTGCGGATCGTCCTGACGAGGTCACGGAACCGTTCGGAGCCGGACCCTCCGTAAGCCGAGGGACCGCGCGCTTCGCCGTCGAGCTCCGCGGGAATGCGCTCCCGCCCGGACCCAAGGCCTACCATCCCATCCCCCCATCTCCGGCATCCGCGAACACGCGGCAGTCCGAAGCCGGTCGGGGCCATCGCGGCATCCGATGCCCGACCGAGATCAAGGATACGCCGATGGCGGCGAACTTCAACTCCACCGTACCGCGCTCAAAGACTAATGCGGAGCGCGTGTAAATCAACACTGACGTCAAGATAAATTGACACTCGGTCGAGTCGGGCCTTAGGATCGCGTCTCGGATGGGAGGGGCCGGAATGACGCCTCGGACGAACAAGGGCACGCACAAGGCCCTGTACAGCGCGGAGGAGCGGGCTCGCCGCGACGCGTCGCGCTGGACGCTCGTTCAGGGCGTGCTGGCCCCGTTCCAATTCGTGGTCTTCCTCGTCAGCCTCGCTCTGGTGCTGCGCTGGCTCGCCACGGGCGAGGGCCTCGCCGCGGCGAACCTCTCAGTGATCCTGAAGACCTTCGTGCTCTACGCGATCATGGTGACGGGCTCGATCTGGGAGCACGACGTCTTCGGCAAATGGCTCTTCGCCCCGGCCTTCTTCTGGGAGGACGTGGTGAGCATGGGCGTCATCGCGCTCCATACCGCCTATCTCGTCGCGGCCTTCGCCGAGCTTCTCGCCCCACGCGACCTGATGCTTCTCGCGCTCGCGGCCTATGCGACCTATGTGATCAACGCGGTCCAGTTCCTCTGGAAGCTCCGCATGGCGCGCCTCGAAGCGACCCCGTCCGCGGAGTTCGCACGATGAACGCCCCCACCCTCATCCCCCGCAATTCCGGCAAGGGCTGCGACCGCCCGGTGCTCCAGGAGCGCGGGCAGCGCGAGGTCTTCTGCGGCCTGACGGGCATCGTCTGGCTGCATCGGAAGATTCAGGACGCCTTCTTCCTCGTCGTCGGTTCCCGCACCTGCGCCCATCTCATCCAATCGGCGGCGGGCGTGATGATCTTCGCGGAGCCGCGCTTCGCCACCGCGATCATCGAGGAGCGCGATCTCGCCGGCCGCGCCGACCTGCACGACGAACTCGACGCCGTGGTCGGCCGCCTGCTCGAACGCCGCCCCGACATCAAACTCCTGTTCCTCGTCGGCTCCTGCCCCTCGGAGGTCATCAAGCTCGACCTCGGCCGCGCCGCCTCGCGGCTCGACTCCAAGCTGCGCGAGCGCGTCCGCGTGCTCGCCTATTCGGGCAGCGGCATCGAGACGACCTTCACCCAGGGCGAGGACGCCTGCCTTGCGGCCCTCGTTCCCGAACTGCCCGTCGCGACGGCCGCGGCTCCGCGGCTTCTGGTCGCAGGCACGCTGGCCGACGTCGTCGAGGACCGCTTCAAGGCGCTGTTCGAGGCCATGGGCGTATCCGTCGCCTTCTTCCCGCCCCGCCGCAGCGGCGAACTGCCGGCCGTCGGCCCCGACACGCGCTTCCTGCTCGCCCAACCCTTCCTGACGGACACCGCCCGAGCGCTCGAAGAGCGCGGCGCGATCCACATCTCGGCCCCCTTCCCCTTCGGCGAGGAAGGCACGACGGGTTGGCTCCGCGCCGCGGCCCAACTCTTCGGCGTGTCGCTGTCGACCTTCGAGAGCGTCACGGCCTCGGCCCGCGGCCGCGCCCGCACCGGCATCGCCCGGCACCGCGCCGCGCTCGAGGGCAAGCGCATCTTCTTCTTCCCCGACTCGCAGCTGGAAGTGCCGCTCGCGCGCTTCCTGTCCCGCGAACTCGGCATGATCCCGGTCGAGGTCGGCACGCCTTATCTCCACCGCCGCCATCTCGCCGAGGACCTGAACCTCCTCTCCGACGACGTGCTCGTCTCCGAAGGGCAGAACGTGGAGCGCCAGCTCGACCGTTGCCGCGAGGCGAAGCCCGACCTCGTCGTCTGCGGCCTCGGCCTCGCCAATCCGCTGGAGGCGGAAGGCATGGCCACGAAATGGTCGATCGAACTCGTGTTCTCGCCGGTCCACGGCTACGAGCACGCGGGCGACCTCGCCGAACTCTTCGCTCGTCCGCTCGGACGGCGGGACAGGTTGAGGGTCTAGGCCATGCAGCTCACCGTCTGGACTTATGAAGGCCCCCCGCATGTCGGCGCGATGCGCGTCTGCACCGGGCTGACCGACGTCCATTACGTGCTGCACGCGCCGCAGGGCGACACCTATGCCGACCTGCTCTTCACGATGATCGAGCGGCGCGACCGCCGCCCGCCCGTGACCTACACGACCTTCCAGGCGCGCGATCTCGGATCGGACACGGCCGAACTCTTCCAGAACGCGGTCCGCGAGGCGCATGCGCGCTTCAAGCCCGCGGCGATGGTGGTCGGCGCATCCTGCACGGCCGAACTGATCCAGGACGATCCCGGCGGCCTCGCCAAGGCGGCGGATCTCCCGATCCCGGTCGTCCCCGTCGAGCTCCCCTCCTATCAGAAGAAGGAGAACTGGGGCGCGGCGGAGACCTTCTACCGCATCGTCCGCACGCTCGCGGGCCCCAACGCGCCCGCGCCCGGCACGGTCCGCGCGCCCCGCGCCGAAGGCGTCCGCCCCCGCTGCAACATTCTCGGCCCCACGGCGCTCGGCTTCCGCCACCGCGACGACGTGATCGAGGTCACCAAGCTCCTCGCCCTGATGGGCGTCGACGTCGCCGTCACCGCGCCGCTCGGCGCCTCGGCCGCCGACGTGGCGCGGCTCGGCGACGCCGATTTCAACGTGGTGCTCTATCCCGAGATCGCCGGCGTGGCCGGGCAATGGCTCAAGCGCACCTTCGGCCAACCCGCCGTCGAGATCGTGCCGATCGGCGTCGGCGCGACGCGCGACTTCATCGCCGAAGTCGCCCGCGTCGCGAACGTCGATCCCGCGCCCGCTCTGGCGGAGACGGGTTCGCGGCTGCCCTGGTATTCGCGCTCGGTCGACTCGACCTATCTCACGGGCAAGCGCGTCTTCATCTTCGGCGACGCCACCCATGCGATCGCCGCGGCCCGCATCGCGTCCGAAGAGCTCGGCTTCACGGTCTGCGGCATCGGCACCTATTCCCGCGAATTCGGCCGCGAGGTCCGCGCCTGCGCCGAACGCCACGGCGTCGAGGCGCTGATCACCGACGACTATCTCGACGTCGAGGCGAAGATCGCCGAATTGCGGCCCGAACTCGTGCTCGGCACGCAGATGGAACGGCACGTCGCCAAACGGCTGGGCGTGCCCTGCGCCGTGATCTCGGCGCCCGTCCATGTGCAGGACTTCCCGTCCCGCTACTCGCCGCAATGCGGCTTCGAGGGCGCGAACGTCATCTTCGACGCTTGGGTCCATCCGCTGATGATGGGCCTCGAAGAGCATCTTCTCGGCATGTTCCGGGACGATTTCGAATTCGTCGACGGGGCCGCCCCGTCCCATCTCGGGCACGCGCCCGAAAAGTCCGACTCCCGCCCGATCGAGGTCGCGGTCGCGGAGACGGTCCCCTCCGCCCTCTCATGGTCCGCCGAGGCCGAAAAGGAACTGAAAAAGATCCCCTTCTTCGTGAGGGGCAAGGCGCGCCGCAACACCGAGGCCTACGCCGCCGAGAAGTCGATCCCCGTCATCACCGTGGAGGCGCTCTACGATGCCAAGGCCCATTTCGGGCGTTGAGCCCGTGCCCGTCCGCGTCGTGATCGTGACGCTGGACGACCATCTCGCCGGCGCCGTCGACCGCGCCGCCATGAGGCTCGCCCGCGAAATGCCGGGCCTCGTGCTGACGCTGCACGCCGCCGCCGATTTCGGCCACGACGCCGCGCTGGCGCGCTGCATCGCCGACATCGAGCGCGCCGACATCGTCGTCGCCTCCATGCTCTTCATGGACGACCATATCCGCGCCGTGCTCCCCGCGCTGAAGGCGCGGCGCGAGAACTGCGACGCCGTGGTCGGCTGTCTCTCCGCGCCCGAGATCACCAAGCTCACGCGCCTCGGCAAATTCGCGATGGACGGTGCGCCGAACCCGGCGCTGGCCTTCCTCAAGAAGCTGCGCGGCAGCAGCGACAAGCCCGGCAGCACGGGCCGCAAGCAGCTCAAGATGCTGCGGCACATCCCCCGCATCCTGCGCTTCATCCCCGGCACGGCGCAGGACATGCGCGCCTGGTTCCTCTGCCTGCAGTACTTCCTGTCCGGCTCGGACGAGAACGTCGCGAACATGGTCCGCATGCTGGTGGACCGCTATGCCGCCGGCCCGCGCGCCGCGCTCAAGGGCGCGCTGCAGGTCGAGGCCCCGACCGAATATCCCGACATCGGCGTCTATCACCCCAAGATGCCGGGCCGGATCGGCGAGGACGCCGCGAAGCTCCCCGCCCCGGCGGGCGCGAAGGGCACCGTCGGCCTGCTCGTGATGCGCTCCTATCTTCTGGCGGGCAACACGGCCCATTACGACGGCGTGATCGCCGCCATGGAGGCCAAGGGTCTCCGCGTGATCCCCGCCTTCTCCGCGGGCCTCGACGCGCGGCCCGCCATCGAGGAATTCTTCGCGCCCGGCGGCCGGAGCCGGATCGACGCGCTCGTCTCGCTGACGGGCTTCTCGCTCGTCGGCGGCCCCGCCTACAACGACGCGGAGGCGGCCGAGGCCGTGCTCGCCGCGCTCGACGTTCCCTATCTCGCCGCCCATGCCCTCGAATTCCAGACGCTCGAGGAATGGGACGCTTCCGACCGCGGGCTGCACCCGGTCGAATCCACGATCATGGTCGCGATCCCCGAACTCGACGGGGCCTCGGGACCGATGGTCTTCGGGGGTCGGTCTTCCGGTCCCGAAGCGGCGGGCTCGCGGGACATGGCCGTGCATCCGGAACGCGCGTCCATGCTCGCGGCCCGCACGTCCCGCCTGATCGCGCTGAGGAAGCGCGCCCGCGCCGAACGGAAGATCGCGATCACGATCTTCAATTTCCCGCCGAATGCGGGCGCGACGGGCACCGCCGCCTTCCTCTCCGTGTTCGAGAGCCTGCACAACACGCTGAAGGCCCTGAAGGCCGACGGCTATGCGGTCGACCTCCCCGAAAGCGTCGACGCTCTGCGCGACTCGATCATTCACGGCAATCGCGACCGTTTCGGCACGCCCGCCAACGTCCACGCCATGATCGGGGCGGAGGACCACCTGCGCCGCGAGACCCGCCTCGCCGAGATCGAGGCGCATTGGGGCCCCTCCCCGGGCCGCGTGCAGACGGACGGACGCTCGATCTTCGTGATGGGCGCGCGCTACGGCAACGTCTTCGTCGGCGTCCAGCCCGCCTTCGGCTGGGAGGGCGACCCGATGCGCCTTCTCTTCGAGCACGGCTTCGCGCCGACCCATGCCTTCTCGGCCTATTACCGCTGGCTCCGCGAGGACTTCGCGGCCGACGCCGTGCTGCATTTCGGCACGCACGGCGCGCTCGAATTCATGCCGGGCAAGCAGGTCGGCCTTTCGGACGCCTGCTGGCCGGATCATCTGATCGGCGACCTGCCGAACGTCTATCTCTATGCGGCGAACAACCCGTCGGAAGGCGCGCTCGCCAAGCGCCGCTCGGCGGCGACGCTGGTGAGCCATCTCACCCCGCCGATCTCCCATGCCGGTCTCTATCGCGGCCTCGCCGAACTCAAGGCGAGCCTCGAACGCCTCCGCGGCCTCGGCCCGGAAGAGGCGCATGAAGCCCCCGCGCTCCTCGCCGCCGTTCAGGCGCAGGCCGCGGGCGTCGATCTGTCCGAGGCCGAACCCGAATGGGGTCCGGACGCGCAGCACCGCGCCGCGGCGCTCTCCGACAAGATCCTCGAACTCGAATACACGCTGATCCCGCACGGCCTCCACGTCGTCGGCGCGCCGCCCTCGGAGACCGAGCGCGCGGATCTCCTTTCGGCCGTCGCCGAAGCGACCCACGGCGTCCGGCCGGAGCGCGAGGCGGTGGAAGCCGTCGCCGCCCGCCGCATCCCCGCGACGCCCGCGCCCGAAGGCAAGCCGGACCTCTGGACCGAACTCGCCTCGATCGACCGCCTGCTCGCGGAAGACCACGAGACCAAGGGCATTCTCCACGCCCTCGACGGCCGCTGGCTGCGCCCGGCGCCCGGCGGCGACCTGATCCGCACGCCCGCGGTGCTGCCGACGGGCCGCAACATTCACGGCTTCGACCCGTTCCGCATCCCGAGCCGCTTCGCGGTCGAGGACGGCGCGCGGCAGGCGCAGCGCCTGCTCGACCACCACATCGCGGCGGGCAACGGCCTGCCGGAGACGGTCGCGATCGTCCTGTGGGGCACCGACAATCTGAAATCCCAAGGCGGCCCGATCGCGCAGGCCATGGCGCTCATGGGCGCGGCGCCGCGCTTCGACGCCTACGGCCGTCTCTGCGGCGCGCAATTGACGCCGCTCGCCGAACTGGGCCGGCCGCGCATCGACGTGATGATGACGGTGTCCGGCATCTTCCGCGATCTCATGCCGCTGCAGATCCGCATGCTGGCCGAAGCCTGCCTGCTCGCGGCCTCCGCCGACGAGGCCGAGGACGCGAACTTCGTCCGCAAGCATGCCCTCGCGCATATGGCCGAGCGCGGCTGCGACCTCGAGACCGCCGCCCTGCGCGTCTTCGGCAATGCCGACGGAGCCTATGGCGCGAACGTGAACCACATGGTCGAGAGCGGCGCCTGGCAGGACGAGGACGAGCTCGCGGAAACCTATTGCCGCCGCAAATCCTTCGCCTACGGCGTCTCGGGCCGCCCCGTGCAGACGCCCGAACTCATGCAGTCGGTGCTCGCGGGCGTCGACCTCGCCTATCAGAACCTCGAATCGGTCGAACTCGGGGTCACCACACTCGACCAGTATTTCGACACGCTGGGCGGCATCAGCCGCGCGGTGCGGCGTGCGGGCGGCGCGGCGGTGCCCGTCTATATCGGCGACCAGACGCGCGGCGAAGGCGCGGTGCGGACGCTCGGCGAGCAGGTCGCGCTCGAAACGCGCACCCGCATGCTGAACCCCAAATGGTACGACGGCCTGCTCAAGCACGGCTTCGAGGGCGTCCGCGCCATCGAGGCGCATGTGACCAACACCATGGCTTGGTCGGCGACGACGGGCGAGGTCGCGCCTTGGGTCTACCGGCGCATCACCGAAACCTATGTCCTCGATCCCGAACTGCGCGAGCGGCTCGCGAACCTGAACCCCACGGCGGCCGCGAAAGTCGCGAACCGCCTCCTCGAAGCCCACGAACGCAACTACTGGCAGCCCGAACCCGAGATGCTCGAAGCCCTTCGCCGTGCCGGCGAGGAACTCGAGGACCGTCTCGAGGGCGTGCCCGTGGGCGTGGCGGCCTGACCCCCCGGAGACGACCGCAGTGAACCTCATCGACACCCTCCCGAACCGACCGAAGAAGCCCGACGGCGACGGCTCCGTGCAGGTGCATCTCGACCCGACCGTCCGGATCGAAGGCGCGAAGGTCTTCGCCGTCTACGGCAAGGGCGGCATCGGCAAGAGCACGACCTCGTCGAACCTCTCGGTCGCCTTCTCGAAGATCGGCAAGCGCGTGCTGCAGATCGGCTGCGACCCGAAGCACGACTCGACCTTCACGCTCACCAAGCAGCTCACCCCGACCGTCATCGACGTGCTCGAAAGCGTGAACTTCCATTCCGAGGAACTGCGCGTCGAGGACTTCGTCTTCGAAGGCTACAACGGCGTGATGTGCGTGGAGGCGGGCGGTCCGCCCGCGGGCACGGGCTGCGGCGGCTACGTCGTCGGCCAGACGGTGAAGCTGCTCAAGGAACATCACCTCCTCGACGAGACCGACGTCGTGATCTTCGACGTGCTGGGCGACGTGGTCTGCGGCGGCTTCGCCGCGCCCCTCCAGCATGCCGAGAAGGCGCTGATCGTGGCGGCCAACGACTTCGACTCGATCTTCGCCATGAACCGCATCGTCGCGGCCATCGGCGCGAAGTCGAAGAACTATCAGGTGCGCCTCGGCGGCGTGATCGCCAACCGCAGCGCCGACACCGACCAGATCGACAAGTTCAACGCCGCGACCGGGCTCGGCACCCGCGCGCGCTTCCCCGATCTCGACGTCATCCGCCGCAGCCGCCTGAAGAAGGCGACGCTGCTCGAGATGGATCCGTCCCCGGAAGTGCTGGCGGTGCAGAAGGAGTATCTCCGCCTCGCGGAGTCTCTCTGGTCCGGCGACGAGGTCTACGAGGCCAAGCCGCTGAAGGACCGCGAAATCTTCGATCTTCTGGGGTTCGACTGATGAGCGCGCGGGCTTACGAGGAGCGGCGCGACCGCATCACCGACTATTTCGACCGCACCGCGGTCGAGGCGTGGAAGCGCCTGACCTCCGACGCGCCCGTCGGCCGCATCCGCGCGACCGTCCGCGCGGGCCGCGACGAGATGCGGGCGACGCTGCTCTCCTGGCTGCCCGACGATCTCACCGGCAAGCGCGTGCTCGACGCAGGCTGCGGCACCGGCGCGCTCGCCGTGGAAGCCGCCAAGCGCGGGGCCGAAGTGGTGGCCGTCGACGTCTCGCCGACCCTCGTCGACATCGCCCGCGAACGCATGGGCGACGTCGGTCCGGGCCGGATCGACTTCCGCGCGGGCGACATGCTCGATCCCGCACACGGCGAATTCGATCACGTCGTGGCCATGGACTCGCTCATCCATTACCCGACCGCCGACGTGGTGCGGATCCTCGCCTCGCTCGCCGGGCGCACTTCGGGATCTCTCGTCTTCACCGTCGCACCCCGCACGCCCGCGCTCGCGGCGATGCATGCGGTCGGCCGCCTCTTCCCGCGCGGGGATCGCGCGCCCGCCATCGAACCGGTGCCGGACGACGCCTTCCGAACCGCCGTGTCCCGCGAAGCCGGACTGTCCCTTTACGGCTTCGGACGCACGGCGCGGATCGCGCGGGGCTTTTACATCTCGCAGGCCTGGGAGCTCGCGCGATGATCGCAGGCTTCAACAGGTTCATGGTCGATCGGCTGAGGCGCTCGGGAACGCGCTTCATGCCCTTCGCCGACGTCGCGACGGCGGAACTGCCGCTCGGACGCCTGTTGCGCCTCTCGCTCTTCCAAGTCTCCGTCGCCATGGCGACGGTCCTGCTCGTCGGCACGCTGAACCGCGTGATGATCGTCGAACTCGAAATCCACGCCGCGCTCGACTCGGCCATGGTCGCGCTGCCGATCGTCTTCGCGCCCTTCCGCGCGCTCGTCGGCTTCCGCTCCGACCGGCACCGCTCGGCCATCGGCTGGCGGCGCGTGCCCTATGTCTGGTTCGGCGCGATGATCCAGTTCTCGGGTCTCGCGATCATGCCCTTCGCGTTGCTGCTGCTCTCGCCCGACTCGCAAGCGCCGGCGGGCGTCGGCGTCGTCGCGGCCTCCGCCTCCTTCCTTCTCGTCGGCGCGGGCATGCAGGTCACGCAGACCGCGGGGCTGGCGCTCGCCACCGATCTCGCGGGACCGGAGCAGCGCCCGCGCGTCGTCGCGCTGATGTATGTGGTCCTGCTCGGCGCGTCGGTTCTCAGCGCCTTCGCCTTCGCCTTCGCGCTGGCCGATTTCACGCCCTCGCAACTCGTCCGCGTCGTCCAGAGCGCGGCGCTTCTCACGATCGTGCTCAACATCGTCGCGCTGTGGAAGCAGGAGCCGCGCGACCGGGCCCGCGCGCAGGCCATGGCCGCTGCGGAGAGCCCTCCCTTCCGTCGCGCCTTCGCGGCCTTCCTCGCGAGGCCGGGAGCCGCGCGTTTCCTGCTCGCCGTCGCGCTCGGCACGCTCGGCTTCAACATGCAGGACATCGTCCTCGAGCCCTATGGCGGCGAGATCCTCGGCCTCAGCGTCGGCGAGACGACCTTCCTGACCGCGCTTTCGGCCTCGGGCGGGCTCGCCGCCTTCGTGCTGGCGGCGCGCGTGCTCGGCGGCGGCGCGGATCCGGTCCGCCTCGCGGGCTACGGCGCGCTGATCGGGCTTCCCGCCTTCGCCTGCGTCTTCTTCGCGGCGCCGCTCGACGCGCCGGGACTTTTCCGGCTCGGCACCTTCCTGATCGGCTTCGGCCACGGCTTCTTCGCGGTCGGCACGCTGACCGCGGCCATGGGCCTCGATACGAAGGAAAATGCGGGTCTCGCGCTGGGCGCCTGGGGCGCCGTGCAGGCCACCGCCGCCGGGGTCGCGATCTTCGCCGGGGGCGCGCTGCGCGACCTCACCACCGTGTTCGCCGGAGCCGACGGCTTCGGCCCCGTCTTCCGCGGCGCGTCCGCGGGCTACGGCGTGGTCTACCACGCCGAACTCTTCCTGCTCTTTCTCACCCTCGTCGTCATCGGCCCGCTCGCAGGACATGCGCGTCGGGCTTCGTCTCCGTCCTCCCGGTTCGGCCTCGCCGAACTCCCGGGCTGACGCTCTGAAGAAGGAAGGCACGCCATGGGCCTCGAATTCACGCAATATGTCGACCTCGCTCAGGTCGTCCTCTACATGTTCTGGGCGTTCTTCGCCGCCCTGATCCTCTACCTGCATCGCGAGAGCAAGCGCGAGGGCTACCCCCTCCTCCAGGAGGAGAACCGGCCCGGCCTGTCGATCGTCGGCTTCCCGGGCATGCCCGCGCCGAAGACCTACAAGCTCTTCCACGGCGGCGAAGTGACCGTGCCGACCCCGGACGGCCGCGCCGACACGCGTCCGCTGGCGCTGGCCCGCACCGCTCCCTGGACCGGCGCTCCCTACGTCCCGACGGGCGATCCGATGGCCGACGGCGTCGGTCCGGGCTCCTGGGCCGAACGCGCCGATCATCCTGACCTGACGGTCGAGGGCGAGGACAAGATCGTCCCGCTCCGCATCGCGACCGAGTTCCACATCGAGCCGAACGATCCCGACCCGCGCGGTTTCCCCGTGCTCGGCGCGGACGACGTGCAGGCCGGCGTGATCTCGGATCTCTGGGTCGACCGGGCGGAGTTCTACTTCCGCTACTACGAAGTGAAGCTGAACGACGGCCGTTCGGTCCTCCTGCCCGTCACCATGGCGCGCATCGAGGGCAAGAAGCGGGTCAAGGTCCGGGCGATCCTCGGCTCCCAGTTCGGCGGCGTGCCGCAGCTCAAGAGCATGGACCGCATCACCTTCCTCGAGGAGGACAAGGTCGCGGCCTATTACGGCGGCGGCTATCTCTACGCGACGCCCTCGCGTCAGGAGCCGATCGTATGAGCTACGGCCCCGAAGTCCGCGTCGACGATCTCCTGGCGCGTCTGCCCAAGGGAGAGACCGTGCTCTGGCAGGGACGGCCCGATCGGGCCGCCCTCGCCCGCCGCCTGTTCCGCGTCCGCGCGGTCGCGATCTACTTCGGGGCGCTCGCGCTCTGGCGCTTCGCCTCCTCGCTCCATGACGGCTCGACCGTCATGGACGCCTTGGGGCACGCGCTCTGGATCCTGCCGCTCGCCGCGGCGGGACTCGTCATCCTCTCCGCCATGGCCTCGGGCTATGCGAAGACCACGCGCTACGTCCTGTCCGACAAGCGCCTCGCGATGCGGACGGGGATCGCCATGCCGATCACCGTCAACGTGCCGCTGAAATACGTCACGAACGCCTCGCTCGCGCGTCATCCCGACGGCACCTCGGACATCGTGCTCGACATCGATCCGCAGCATCGGATCGCTTGGCTGGTGCTCTGGCCGAGCACGCGTCCCTGGCGCTTCACCCGCCCCTCGCCCATGCTCCGCGGCATCGGCGATGCGGACGGTCTCGTCGCCGCCCTCGCGAAGGCGCTCGAAGCCGAGCATCGCGCGACGGCGTCCGTCGCGGTCGCCGAACCCGCTCCGGCGCGGCCGGACCGCGCGACGGCCGAACCCGCTTCGGCGGCGGCCTGAGGAGGGCGTGATGAGCGAACTCCACGCCGAACGCCCCTTCCCCCGAGCCGCGCTGATGGCCGGCTTCGGATTGATGCTCGCCGCGCTGGCGGCGGCCGCCACCGCCCGCCTGACGGACGTCGGCGTGACGCGTCTGCCGTCGACGCCGGCGATCGAGAGCCGCGCCATGGTCTTCGCCGACCGGAGCGACGGCGCGGTCGTCGTCACCGAACCCTCGGGAAGCGTCGTCGCCGTGCTCGCCGCCGGCGAAGGCGGTTTCCTGCGCGGCGTGATGCGCGGCTTCGCACGCGACCGGAAGCTCCGCGGCATCGGCCCGGAAGCGCCCTTCACCCTCATGCGCCGCTCCGACGGGCGCCTGACGCTTCTCGATCCTTCGACCGAACGCGTCGTCGAACTCGACGCGTTCGGACCGACCAACACGGCCGTGTTCGCACGGCTGCTCACCACCAAGGAGGCAAGGCCGTGATCGCTCCGCGTCTGCTCCGCTCGAGTTTCGAGGTGCCCTGCACCATCGAGATCGAGCACACCGCAAGAAGCCTGCACGCCCATGTTCATCTCGACGGCGTCGAGATCGAGCCGGGCGACAGCGTGACCGTGCATGATGCGCCGACGGACGTTCCGTTCGGCGGAACCACCGTCTTCCGCTCGACCGCGACCGTGACCAGGGGCAGCGTCTTCGATGCGCTCTGGGCCCGGTTCACGGGCTATCGCGACGTCACCGAACTTTACGAAGTGGGATTTGAAGGAAAATCGTGATGATCAGGATCGAGGGGGGCGGGGGCCCGAACCAATCCACGAAAATGGCGACCGAGGACACCATCCTCACGCCGCGCTTCTACACCACCGACCACGAGGCGATGAACGGCATCGACGTGTCGCTCGTGCGGGAGGAATGGGACCGCCTGATGGACGAAATGGGCTCGGATCCGAACCGGGGCCACTTCCAGAAGACGGACGAATTCAAGATCGACTTCGCCGCGCTCGATCCCGAGTTGCGCGAAGAGTTCCACGACTTCCTCGTGTCGTCGCTGACGGCCGAGTTCTCGGGCTGCGTGCTCTATTCCGAAATCAAGAAACGCATCACCCATCCCGAGGTCCGCAAGCTCTTCACCTATATGACGCGCGACGAGGCGCGCCATGCGGGCTTCATCAATGAAGCTCTCAAGGATCTCGGCTTCGGCGTCGACATGACGTTCCTGACGCGGACGAAGAAGTACACGTATTTCAAGCCGAAATTCATCTTCTACGCGACCTATCTGTCCGAGAAGATCGGCTATGCCCGCTACATCACGATCTTCCGGCACCTCGAAAAGCACCCGGACCAGCGGTTCCATCCGATCTTCAAATGGTTCGAAAAGTGGTGCAACGACGAGTTCCGCCACGGCGAAGCCTTCGCCATGATCATGCGGTCGGACCCGAAACTGCTGTCCGGCCACAACAAGCTCTGGATCCGCTTCTTCCTGCTCGCGGTCTTCGCGACCATGTATATCCGCGACCATATGCGCCCCTCCTTCCACAAGGCGCTCGGGGTCGACATCACGGATTACGACTACCGCGTCTTCCGCATCACGTCGGACATCTCGAAGCAGGTGTTCCCCTTCACGCTCGACATCGACAATCCCGAATTCCGGGCGGGTCTCGAGCGGCTGCGGATCCTGTCGGACGAGATCGCCGAGGCCAAGCGCAAGGGCGGCGTCGGCGGCTGGATCGAGACGAAGGTTCTCACCGCCAAGGCGGCGCTGACCTTCCTCCGGCTCTACACGCTTCCCGTGGTCTCCAACGAACTGCCCGCCGACGTGCGGCTGCAGCCCGTCTGGTAAGGAACACCGCATGATCCGGCACGGCTGGCCGATCCTCGCTGCGATCCTGCTCTGGTGGTCCGCCACCGGAGCGATCCTGTGGCTCGACCGCTTCCGTGCCCGCTCGCGCGGCCTCCTGATGCTGGGCGCGACGGCGATGCTCGCCGGAGCCCTCGTCGCGCTCCACGTCTCCTCCCGCGACCCTTCGCTTTCGGGCGCCTATGTCGCCTTCCTCGCGACGCTGGTCGTCTGGGGCTGGAACGAGATCGCCTTCCTGTCCGGCTTTCTGAGCGGTTCGAGCAGCGCGCCCTGTCCGGTGGGCTCGAGCGGCTGGAATCGCTTCGGCCGCGGCTTCGGGGCGGTGGCGCATCACGAATTCGCGCTGCTGCTGTCCGGCATCGCGGTCGCCGCCGTGACGGCGGGCGGCGCGAACCCGACCGGTGTCGCCGCCTTCGCGATCCTCTGGGGCATGCGCGTCAGCGCCAAGCTCAATCTCTTTCTCGGCGTGCCCAATGCGCCGCACGACATGCTTCCGCCTCATCTCGCCCATCTCGGCAGCTTCTTCCGGCGCCGGACGATGAACCTCCTCTTCCCGGTCTCGATCACCGCGGCGACCGTGCTCTGCGTGCTGCTCGCCCTGCGCGCGGCCGATCCCGCCGCGACCGACGCACAGGCCGCCGCGACGACGCTGCTCGCCGCGCTCGCGGCCCTCGGCCTCGTCGAGCACTGGTTCCTGGTCTTTCCCTGGCGCGCCGAAACCCTCTGGGGCTGGGGCCTCTCGGCGCATGGCGCGCCGCCTTCCGACGACACCCACGACCCGCATCGCGATCCGTCCCATCCTGCGGACCGCGACGGCGAAAACAAAACTGCGGCCTGCGGCATGCGCCTCTCGACCGCCGGACGACAAGGAGCCGCATCATGAATTACGAGAGCTTCTTCAAGGACGAGCTCGGCAAGCTGAAGAGCGAAGGACGTTATCGCGTCTTCACGGACATCGAACGCCGCGCGGGCGAGTTCCCCAAGGCCGTGCATCACGGTCCGAACGGCGCGCGGGAAGTCACCGTGTGGTGCTCGAACGACTATCTCGGCATGGGCCAGCATCCGACCGTGCTCAACGCCATGCATGAGGCGATCGAGAAATCGGGCGCGGGGGCGGGCGGGACCCGCAACATCTCCGGGACCAATCACTATCACGTGCTGCTCGAACGCGAGCTCGCCGACCTCCACGGCAAGGAGGCGGCGCTGCTCTTCACCTCGGGCTACGTCTCGAACTGGGCCTCCATCTCGACGCTCGCGGCCTCCATGCCGGGCTGCGTCGTGATCTCGGACGAAGGCAACCATGCCTCGATGATCGAGGGGCTCCGCCACAGCCGCGCGGAGAAGCGGATCTTCAAGCACAACGACGTCGCCGATCTGAGCCGCAAGCTGGCCGATCTCGATCCGCGTCGGCCGAAGATCGTGATGTTCGAGAGCGTCTATTCGATGGACGGCGACATCGCCCCGCTTTCGGACATCGTCGACGTCGCCGAGAAATACGGTGCGCTCACCTATCTCGACGAGGTCCATGCCGTGGGCCTTTACGGTGCGCGCGGCGGCGGCGTGTCCGAAAGGGACGGCGTCCGCGACCGCATCGACGTCATCGAGGGCACGCTGGGCAAGGCCTTCGGCGTGATGGGCGGCTACATCACCGCCTCCGCCGCGCTGTGCGACTTCGTGCGCAGCTTCGCTTCGGGCTTCATCTTCACCACGTCGCTTCCGCCCTCGCTGGCGGCGGGCGCGGCGGCGAGCATCCGGCATCTGAAGACGAGTTCCGTCGAGCGCGAGGCCCATCAGGCGCGCGTCCGTCAGGTGCGCGAGCGGCTCGACGCGGCGGGCATCCCGCATCTGGACAATCCCAGCCACATCGTGCCGGTGATGGTCGGCGACGCGGTGCTCTGCAAGCGCATCGGCGACGAACTGCTCGACCGCTTCGGCATCTATGTCCAGCCGATCAACTATCCGACCGTTCCGCGCGGTACCGAGCGCCTGCGCGTGACGCCCTCGCCCGTCCATACCGAAGCGGACATCGATCACCTGGTCGCGGCGCTGACCTCGATCTGGGCCGATCTGGGCCTGCGCAGCGCAGCCTGAACCGGAAGAGGAACCCGCCGCCATGAGCGCCGCACCGCTTCGGATCATCCTCGCCAACCCGCGCAGCTTCTGCGCGGGCGTGATCCGTGCCGTGGAGATCGTGGAGCGGGCGCTCGAAATCCACGGTGCGCCCGTCTATGTCCGGCATGAAATCGTCCACAATCGGCAGGTCGTGGACGATCTCAGGGCCAAGGGCGCGATCTTCGTCGCCGACACCGACGAGATCCCCGACGGCGCGCTGACCGTCCTCTCCGCGCACGGCGTGCCGCGCTCGGTGGAGGCCGAGGCCGCGCGCCGCGGCCTCGACGTCGTCAACGCCGCCTGTCCGCTGGTGCTGAAGGTCCACAACGAGGGCCGCCGCTATGCGGAAAAGGGATATGACGTGGTGCTGATCGGCCATGCCGATCATCCCGAGGTGAAGGGCACCGTCGGCCAGATCGACGGGCCGCTGCATGTGGTCGCCACCGTCGAGGAGGTCGCCGCGCTCGACGTCGCCGATCCCGAAAAGGTCGCCTACGTCACCCAGACGACGCTGAGCCTCGACGACACGCAAGACGTGATCGAGGCCTTGAAGGCGCGCTTTCCCGCCGTCGTCGGTCCCGGCACCAACGACATCTGCTACGCGACCCAGAATCGCCAACGCGCGGTCCGCGATCTCGCGGGCGACGTCGATCTGATCGTCGTCATGGGGGCCGCCAACAGCTCCAACTCGAACCGGTTGCGCGAGATCGGCGAGGCGGCGGGCGTCCGCAGCGTCCTGCTCGACCGCCCCGAACTCTTCGATGCCGCTTGGCTCGACGGGGTCGACTCGCTCGGCCTGACCGCCGGCGCCTCGGCGCCCGACTATCTGGTCGCGGGTCTCATCGAGCGTCTGCGCAAGCTTCGGACCGTCACGGTCGAAGAACGCGCGGGCGTCCCCGAAAACGTCGAATTCCGCCCGCCCGCACGCCTTCTCCGCCCGCAGGAGATCGAAGCGGCCGCGGCGGCGCGGATGTCCCGCGAAGGGAGGGCTTCGGCTTGACCTTCGTCACGGATCCGACTCGCTCCTCCGGGCGTAACTGCTCCGAGGCTATGGACGCTGACCGCACGGGCGCTATTTCACATGCGCCGCGTGCGTTTCAGACGATCTCACGGATCGCCGTCGCCTCGGTGCAAGCGACCCAGACGGCGCGCGCCGTCCATCCGGGAGGATCCAAGATGAAATTCCGCCTTTCCCTGCTTCTTGCGGCCGTGCCCGCTCTTTTCCTGACCGCGGGCGCCGCTTCGGCGCAGGACGCCGCCGCCGGCGAGAAGGTGTTCCTGAAGTGCCGCGCCTGCCATCAGGTCGGCGAGACGGCCAAGAACGGCGTCGGCCCGCAGATGAACGGCCTCATCGGCCGCAAGGCGGGCACCGTCGAGGGCTACAACTATTCGGACGCGAACAAGAACTCGGGCCTTACTTGGGACGAGGCCACGTTCCGCGAATACATCAAGAACCCCAGGGCGAAGATTCCGGGCACCAAGATGGTGTTCGCGGGCCTCACCAACGAGGCCGAGATCGACAACATCGTCGCCTATCTCAAGCAGTTCGGACCGGATGGAAAGAAACTCTGACGTCGACGACGCCTTCGGATCGCGCGCGGACGACGCGCGCGATCCCGCCCCGGCCGCGGTTTCGCGACCGGCCTCCTCCCCGCGGCCCGCGAAGCCGCGCGTGATCGAGAACCACGACGCCTATCCCTTCGCCGCCATCGTCGGCCAGGACGAGGTGAAGACCGCGCTGATGATCGCGGCGGTCGACCCTTCCGTCGGCGGCGTACTCGTCTTCGGCGATCGCGGGACCGGCAAATCGACGGCCGTCCGCGGCCTCGCCGCCCTCCTCCCCGAACGCAAGGTGATCGCGGGCTGCCCCTATGCCTGCGAACCGGGCTCCTCTTCCGTCTCGACCTGCCCGCATTGCTCGCTTTCCGGCACGCCCGGCAAGGCGGCGACCGCACGCATCCCCGTGGTCGATCTTCCCCTCGGCGCGACCGAAGACCGCCTCGTCGGCGCGCTCGATCTCGAAAGCGCGCTCGCCCGGGGCGAGAAGCGCTTCGAGCCCGGCCTGCTCGCCAAGGCGAACGGCGGCTTCCTCTATGTCGACGAGATCAACCTGCTCGAAGACCATCTGGTCGACCTTCTGCTCGACGTCGCCGCCTCCGGCCGCAACGTCGTGGAGCGCGAGGGACTGAGCATCCGCCACCCCGCGAAATTCGTGCTGGTCGGCAGCGGCAATCCGGAAGAAGGCGAGCTTCGCCCGCAGCTTCTGGACCGTTTCGGACTCTGCGTGGAAGTGTCGACGCCGCGCGAGATCAAGGACCGCGTGGAGGTGATCCGCCGCCGCGACGCCTTCGAGCGCGACCGCGAAGCCTTCGCCGCCGCCTGGAGCAAGGACACCGCGAAGCTGCGCCGCCGCATCGTCGCGGCCAAGGCCCGTCTGGCGGCGCTCGACGTCTCCGACGCCGTGCTGGAGGCGGCCGCCCGGCTCTGCCTCGCCCTGGGCACGGACGGTCTGCGGGGCGAACTCGTCCTCGTCCGCGCCGCGCGCGCCTTCGCCGCTCTGGACGGGGCCGATGCGGTCGGGCTCGGCCATCTGCGCAAGGTCGCGCCCGGCGTGCTCCGCCACCGACTGCGCCGCAACCCGCTCGACGACACGGGCTCCGGCGTCCGCATCGAACGCGCCGTCGCCGAAATCCTGCCGTGAACGGCCGCCCGGCCGCTCCGAATCCGTGGTCGGAGGCGACGCTCGCGCTCGCGCTCTTCGCCGTCGATCCGGAAGGAACGGGCCTGCGCCTGCGCGGTCGCGCGGGGCCGGCCCGCGACGCCTTGCTCGAACTTCTGGCCGAACTGCTCCCCGATGCGCCGATCCGGCGGCTCCCGGTCGGCGTCGACGAGACGCGGCTGATCGGCGGGCTCGATCTCGGCGCCACGCTCGCGTCCGGTCGCCCGGTCCTGCAGACGGGCCTGTTGGCGGAGGCGGACGGAGGCGTCGTCGTCGCCGCCATGGCCGAACGGATCGATCGCGGCGCGGCGGCCCTGCTGGAAGCCGCGCTGGACACGGGCCGGTCCTCCGAAGCGCCCGCCCGTTTCGGCGTGGTCGCGCTCGACGAAGGCATCGGTCCCGACGAGCCGCTCCTGCCGTCCCTCGCCGATCGCCTCGCCCTCGTCGTCGATCTCGACGCGGTGACCCTCGCCGACCTCGCCGAGGCTCACGAGGCCTGCGACCCGACCGCCGTCCGCCGCGCGCGAAGCCTGAATCGATCCGTCAAGATGTCCGACCAAGCGATTCCCGCACTTGTGGAAATCGCCGAAAGCTTCGGCATCGCCTCAATTCGCGCCGTCTCCGCCGCGTTGCGGGTCGCGCGCGCCGCCGCCGCCCTCGACGGGCGCAGGGCGATGGAAGATCGCGACCTCGCGACGGCTGCCCGCCTCGTTCTTCTGCCGCGCGCGACGACGCTGCCCGCCCCCGCTCCGGAGACCGAACCGCCGCCGTCCGATCCTCCGCCGGAACAGGCCGAGGCCTCCCCCGACGAACCGCCTCCGACCGAGCCGGAGGACTCCTCCTCGGAGCCCGAAACGGAGACCGACGAGGACCGCACCGATGCGGGCTCGCTCGCCGAAACCGTAATCGAGGCCGTCCGCGCCGCGCTGCCGCCCGAGGTCTTCGCCGCGATCGTCGATCGCTCCGCGGCGGCCGCGAAATCCGGGGCGCGGGGTCGCGGAAACCTGCCCGCCACCGGCCGACGGGGCCGCCCGGCGGGCATCACGTCGGGCCGCGCAGCACGCGGCGAGCGTCTCGCCCTCCTCGCCACGCTGCGCGCCGCGATCCCGCAGCAGCCCTTCCGCAAGGCCGTTCCCGGCGGCCCGGCGATCCGGCTGCGGCCGGACGATTTCCGCCATGTCCGCCGGCGCATCCGCCGGCGCATCGCGACCGTCTTCGTCGTCGACGCCTCCGGTTCGGCCGCGTTGCATCGCCTCGGCGAGGCCAAGGGCGCGGTCGAGCTGATGCTGGCCGAATGCTATGTCCGCCGCGACGAGGTCGCCCTCATCGCCTTCCGCGGCCCGGGCGCGGAGACGATTCTCCCGCCGACCCGCTCGCTCGCCCGTGCCAAGCGCGCGCTGGGCGCGCTGCCGGGCGGCGGCGGCACGCCGCTCGCGTCGGGGCTCGACGAGGCGCGGCGCATCGCCGAAGCCGTGAAGAAGAAGGGCGACACGCCCGTCGTCGTGCTGCTCACCGACGGTCAGGCGAACATCGCCCGCAGCGGTGCGGGCGGCCGCGCGGAGGCCTCCGCCGATGCGCTCGCAGCCGCGCAGGCCTTCAGGCTCGCGGGGTGCGACGCGGTCCTCATCGACACCTCGCCCCGGCCTCAGCCGAAAGCCCGCGAGATCGCCGAGGCCATGGGCGCGCGCTACGTCGCCCTGCCGCAGGCCGACGCCGCCCGCATGGCCCGCGCCGCCTCGGCGGCGGCGAAGGCCGCGCGGGGCTGAAGGCGCGGCTCAGGCGCCGGGCTGCGCCGCGTTCGGGAAGAACAGCTGCTTGCCCTCGATCTTGTAGTCGGCGATCGCCTTCTGCCCCTCGGGGCCGACCAGCCAATCGATGAAGGCCTGCCCGTCCTTGGCCTTCACATGCGGATGCTTCTGCGGGTTCACGAGCATCACGCCGTATTGGTTGAAGAGCCGCCGGTCGCCTTCCACCACGATGTCGAGTTCGCCGCGGTTCTTGAAGCTCAGCCATGTGCCGCGATCGGACAGCACATAGCCGTTCATGCCGCCCGCGGTGTTCAGCGCCGCGCCCATGCCCTGCCCGATCTCGCGATACCAGGATCCGCGGATCTTCTCGAGGTCGAGATCGGCGCCCTTCCAGAGCGCCAGTTCGGCGCTGTGCGTGCCGGAGCGGTCGCCACGGGAGACGAACGGGGCCTGCTTGGCCGCGATCGCCTTGAGCGCCGCCGCGATGTCGGCGGAGCCCTTGATCCCGGCCGGGTCGGACTTCGGCCCGATCAGCACGAAGTCGTTGTACATCACGGCCTTGCGCTCGACGCCGAAACCGTCCTCGACGAATTTCAGCTCCTGCGCCCGCGCATGCACGAAGACCACGTCCGCATCCCCGCGCCGTCCGGTGTCGAGCGCCTGCCCCGTGCCCTGCGACACGACCCGGACGTCGATCCCGGTCTTCGCCTTGAACAGCGGAAGGAGATGTCCGAACAGACCGGAGTCCTGGGTCGACGTCGTCGACGAGACGGTGATGAAGCGCTCCGCCGCGCCCTGAGCATGGGCGGAGGAGGCGAAGCCGAGGCCGAGGCCGAGAGCGGCCGCGATGAAAAGCCTGCGCGTGGAAGACATTGTGGTCCTTTCCGGATTCGTTTCGAGAAGCGTCACCAAAGAAGATCGCCGCGCAGGAAGGCCGCGGCCTGCGGCGTTTCCGGCGCGTCGAAGAAGCGGTCGGCGGGCGCGTCCTCGACGAGGCGGCCCTTGTCCAGAAACAGCACGCGCTCGGCGAGGCGGCGCGCCTGTCCGAGATCATGCGTGGTCATGACGACCGTCACGCCTTCGGAGGCGAGATCGGAGACGAGGCTTTCGATCCGGGCCGTCGAGCCCGGGTCGAGATTGGCGCAGGGCTCGTCCATGAAGAGGACTTCAGGCCCGAGAGCCCAGGCGCGCGCAATGGCCAACCGCTGCTGCTCGCCGCCCGAAAGCCGCCGCGCCGGCGCATCGGCCAGCGCCGTCAGCCCGAACCGCACGAGCGCGGCCGCCGTCCGTTCCGCCCGTCCGGCCGAATCCGTCCCGGCGGCCGAGAGCGCATGGTCGAGATTCGCGCGGACGGAGCGCCGCAGGATCACGGGCTTCTGGAACACCATGGCATGGCGCTTCCGCCCGGCGGCGACGCCCTCGTCGGCGGCCCATCGTACCGCGCCCGTGCCCGGCGCGATCAGCCCGTGGCAGAGTCGCAGCAGGAGGGACTTGCCGGCCCCGTTCGGCCCCAGCACCACGGTCGGCCTGCCGCGACGCAGCGTGAAGCCGACATCGGCCAGAAGCGCCCGCCCGTCCGCCTCGAAACCGAGGCCCTCGACGACGAGCGGCAGGATGGAGGGATCGGCGCGCATGTCGGTCATCCCGCGTAGCGTGCGCCGAGACGGCTCGCGCCGTAGGCCGCGGCGTTCACGAACAGCGTGAGGCAGACGAGGACCAGACCGAGCCCGAGCGCGAGCGCCAGATCGCCCTTGGAGGTCTCGAGCGCGATCGCGGTCGTCATCGTGCGGGTGTAGCCCGCGATGTTGCCGCCCACGATCAGCACCGCCCCGACCTCCGCGCTGGCGCGGCCGAAGCCCGCGAGCAGCGCCGTCGCCAAGGCGAAGCGCGCGTCCCACAACAGCGTCGGGACGGCCCTGAGCCCCGTGAGGCCGATCGAGGCGAGATGCTCGCGATACTCGCCCCAGAGATCCTCGACCGTCTGCCGCGTCAGCGCGATCACGATCGGCAGCACGAGGAGCGTCTGCGCGGCGATCATCGCGGAAGGCGTGAAGAGCATGCCCCACGAACCCAAGGGCCCGGAGCGGGAGAGCAGCAGAAAGATCATCAGCCCCGCCACCACCGGCGGCAGTCCCATCAACGCGTTCACGAAAACGATCACGGCCGAGCGGCCGGGGAAGCGCGAAATGCCCAGCAAGGCGCCGAGCGGCAGGCCGATCGCGGCCGCCGCCAGCACGGCGGTCAGCGTCACCCGCAGCGACAGCGCCACGATCCCGACGAAGCGAGGATCGAGGTCGACCACGAGTCCCGCGGCTTCACGAAAGGCGTCCGGAACGGTCATCGAAGGCGCGCATCTCCTGCATGGACTTGCGGTTGTTATGGGTTTTCCTCTACAAATTTCAAATCCGGAATTCATGCATAGATAAGCATCAAAATGCAGCAGGATTATCTCACCACCGAGGAAGCCGCCGCCTATCTGCGGATCAAGGAGCGGAAGCTCTACGAATTGGTCTCGGAGGGCGCGGTGCCCTGCTCCAAGGTCACGGGGAAATGGCTGTTCCCGAGGGCCGCTCTCGATCGCTGGATCGAGGCGGGCCTCGCGCGTCCGGAGGGATTCTTGCCGGTCGTCCCGCCGCCCGTCGTCGGCGGCAGCCATGATCCGTTGCTGGAATGGGCTCTGCGCCGTTCGGGCGCGGGCCTCGCGATGCTGCCGGAGGGGTCGGAGGCGGGCCTCGCCCGTCTCGCCCGCGACGAAGTCGCCGTCGCGGCGATCCATGTCCATGGCGACGGCGACGACGAGACGGCCAATGCCGAGGCCGTATCCCGCTTCGCTTCTCTCCACGACGCCGTGGTGATCGGCTTCGCCCGGCGCGAGCAGGGTCTGATGACCGCTCCGGGCGACCCGCTCGGCCTCGACGGCCTCGAAGCCGCCTTCGGGAAGAAGGCGCGGTTCGGCCTGCGCCAGAAGGGGGCGGGCGCGCAGCTCCTCTTCGAGGCGCTCGCCCGCCGGGCGGGGGTGGATCTCCCGCATCTCGTCGCCGCACCCCTGCCCTATCCGACCGGGCAGGACCTCGCGCTCGGAATCCGCGCCGGGGAGATCGATTGCGGGCTTGCGACCCGTGCCGTCGCACAGGCGCACGGCCTCGGCTTCCGGCCCCTCGTCTGGGAACGTTTCGATCTGGCGATGCGCCGCCGGACCTTTTTCGAACCCGGTCCGCAGGCCGTTCTGGCGATCATGCGCTCGCCCGATTTCGTGAGGAAGGCGGCGGATTTCGGAGGTTACGACGCCTCGGAGGCGGGTCGCGTCGTCCTCAATCGTTGAGCGGCGTCAGTCGCCGAGCCGCTTCAGCAAGGCCTCGCAAGCCGCCCGGCGTCCGCGATAGGCGCCAAGCCACTTCCGGTCGTCTTCGGTGAGGTTCCGCTCGCCGGAGTCCTGCAGCTTCCTGATCGCGTCGCCTTCCGCGGGCCAGCCCACATAGCGCAGATCACGGAAGGTGCGGCAGCGCTCCGCATCGAGCCGGATCGTCCGGCAGGTCGGGCCTTGGCGGTTCTGTCCGAAGAAGGTCCAGTTCGTCTCGCAGGTGGTGAAGGGCGCCGTGACCTCGGGCGCCCCCGTCTGCGCGAAGACGCCGCTCGTCGACAGCAGCAGCACCGATGCGATCGCCGCGACGGAAAGCCTCATGACCGATCGTCTCCCGCGCGCGAACCGTGACGCCGCGCCGCCGGATCAAGCCTCCGTGCGGCACCGAGCGCAAGCGGAACTTTCAACTTTTACGCGCCTCTCTCGATCACTCCCGCAAAAGTTTGAGATTGTTGGCGATGACCTCATTCCCTGGATCCATCGCGAGCGCCCGTTCGAACATGCCGGCCGCCCGCGCGACATCGCCCCGCAGCAGGTAGGAATAGCCGCGATTGTTGAGGAGCCGGAGGTCCTCGCCCCGGAGCTTCGTCGCGCTCATATAGGCCCGGTCGGCGAGTTCGAAACGGCCGAGCTGGTCGTAGCTCGCGGCCAATCCGATCCAGAGATCCGCATCGCCGGGCGAGCGCTCCACCGCCTCTCGGAAGAAACGTTCGGCGAGCCCGTAGTCCTGCGCCGCGAAATGCCGCCGGGCGACCGCGCCCGGATCCTGCGCGGCGGCGAGTTGCTCCTCGACCGTCCCGCCCGTCGGGACGGCGGTTCCGCCGTCCGTTCCGGCCGTGGTCCGGCAGCCTGCGAGCGCGAGGCCCAGAAAAAGGGCGGCGAACGCCGTCTTGTTGAAACTGCGCATGATCGAAACTCCAGTCATTTGAAGGCCGTCGCGATCCGGATCACCGGGGGCGTCATGACGACGATGAGGATGACCGGAAAGATGAAGAGGGCGAGCGGCACCACGAGCTTGGCCGGAAGCGCATGGGCCTTCTCCTCGGCCCGCGAGGCGCGCTTCTCGCGCATCTCGTCGCCGTAGATGCGCAGCGCCTGCGCGATGTCCGTTCCCAATTCCAAGGATTGCCGCAGCAGCACCACGAGCGCCCGGGCCTCGGCGATCCCGAGCCGGTCGGCGAAACCCTTGAGCGCTTCGATCGTGCCGCGACCCGCCCGCATTTCCGCGCTCATGAGCAGCAGATTGCGGTGCAGGGCCGGATCGCGCCGGCGCATCTCCAGCGTGATGCGCTCGAGCGAGGATTCGAGGCTGAGACCGGCATCGGCGCAGACGACCATCAGATCCAGAAAGTCGGGAAAGATCAGGCGGAAGCGCTCTTCGAGACGACGCTTGCGGCGTTCGAGCCAGCCGTCGGCGGCGCCGTAGGCCAGAAGAAAGGCGACCGCGAGAACCGCCGTCTTGCCGATCGGATGCAGGGCCGCCGCCCGTTCGGTGAGGAAGACATGCACCAGCAGCGGCACGGCGAGGCACAGCAGGATCTTGGCGAGGATGAAGACGGTCGGCGCGCTTTCGCCGAAGATGCCCGCCCGCATCAGCCGCATCCGCAATGCGCGGCGGCGCTCCTCGCCGAGGCCGAAGCGCTCGACGTCGATCACGGCGGCCCCGCGCATCGTGCCGTCGACGCCCGGCCCGTCCTGCCGCGCGGGGACGCCCGCCGCCGCGAAGCGTCGCTTCAGCCGCGCCCGTTCGGCGAGCCGCATCCAGACGAGAAAGGAGAGGATCGACACCGCGAGAAAGGCGAAGAGGCTCGGGAGCCAGTCGACGAAGCCTGTCATGACGCGCTCACACCTTGAAATTGACCATGCGGTACATCACGACGTTGCCGATCAGCATCAGCACCGCTCCCGTCGCCAGCGCGGCGTTCAGCACCGGATGGCCCCAGACCTCGCCGTAGAAGCGGGGGGAGAGCGCGCTGATCGCCCCGAAGAGGATGATCGGCGTCAGGCTCAGGGCGACCGCGGAGAAACGCCCCTCGGACGACAGGGCCCGCACCTTTCTCGTCAGCCGGAAACGGTCGCGGATGAGCCGGGAGAGGCTCGCGAGGATCTCGCCGAGATTGCCGCCCGTCCGGTCCGCCACGGCGATCGCGGTCACGAGGAAGTGCAGATCCTGATGGCCGACACGCCTGTTCAGGTTCTCCATCGCCTCGCGCAGCTCGCGGCCGTAGCTGATCTCGTCGAAGACGACGGCGAATTCGGGCCCGGCGGGCTCGGGCATTTCCCGGCCCACGAGCGACAGGGAGACGGTGAGCGGATGGCCGGCCTTCAGGCTCCGCACGATGACGTCGAGAACGTCCGGCAATTGCTCGCCGAAGCGCGCGATGCGGCGGGCGCGGCGGAGCGCGAGCGCCGCACCGACCGGCGCCGCCGCGATCGCCGCGGCGCCCGCGATCCGCGGCACGAAGCCCGCCGAGGCGGGGATCAGGAAGAAGGCCATGAGAGTCAGCGCAGCCGCCACGAGAAGGAGCCGGCCGCGCGCCATCCGCATCCCCGATTGCAGGATCAGCAGGTCGAGCGCGGCGAGCGGACGGGCAAGCGCGCCGCCCGCGCGGGACAAGGTCCAGGCCTCGCCCGCACGGCGCTTGACGATCTCGATCGCCTCTTCGTCCCGGCCCGCGCCGCCCGCGAGTTCGGCGAAGCGACGCTCCTGACGGCGTCGCCGGGCGAGATCGCCGCCCAGCAAGACGATCACGCCCTGCACGCCGAGGAACACGGCGACGAAGATGAGGAAATAGAGGAACCAGGGTTCGGTCACGGCGCGTCCCTCACAAGACCGCGCCGGGCTCGAAGGCCCCGGCCGGAACGTCGATCCCCGCCGCCTTGAGATCGGCGAGGAATTTCGGCCTGATGCCCGTGGCCCGGAACGAACCGATCACCGCGCCGCTCGGATCGACGCCTTCGCGCACGAAGGTGAAGACGTCGTGCAGCTGGACGACGTCGCCCTCCATGCCCGTGATTTCGGCGATGCCGGTCACGCGGCGCTTGCCGTCGGACAGGCGCTGGAGCTGGACGACGAGCCTGATCGCGGAGGCGATCTGCGAGCGGATCGCGCCGATCGTCATCGGCAGACCCGCCATGCCGACCATCTGTTCGAGCCTCCGGATCGCGTCGCGCGGATTGTTGGCGTGAATGGTCGTCATCGAGCCTTCATGGCCCGTGTTCATGGCTTGGAGCATGTCGAAGGCCTCCTCGCCGCGGACCTCGCCGATGATGATGCGGTCGGGCCGCATGCGGAGCGCGTTCTTCACCAGTTCGCGCTGCCGGATCTCGCCGCGCCCCTCGACATTGGGCGGCCGCGTCTCGAGCCGGCCGACATGAGGCTGCTGCAGCTGCAGTTCGGCCGCGTCCTCGATGGTGATCAGCCGTTCGGCCGGCGAGATGAAGCTCGACAGCGCATTGAGCATCGTCGTCTTGCCGGAACCCGTTCCGCCCGAGACGATCATCGAGATCCGCCCCGCCACCGCCGCCTCGAGCACCTTCGCCATCACGGGGCGGAGCGCATTGATCTCGACGAGCTTGTCCATCGAGAAGGGACGCTTCGAGAATTTGCGGATCGAAACGAGCGGGCCGTCCACCGCCACGGGCCTGACGGCCACGTTCACGCGCGAACCGTCGGGCAGGCGGGCGTCGACGGTGGGCGAGGATTCGTCGATGCGCCGACCGACGCCCGCGACGATCTTGTTCACGATCCGCAGAAGATGCGCCTCGTCCTTGAAGCGCACGGCGGTGGGTTCGAGCTTGCCGTAGCGCTCGACATAGACCGCCCGATGCGTGTTGATCAGGATGTCGCTGACCGTCGGATCCTTCAGCAGCGGCTCGATCGGGCCGAGGCCGACCATCTCGTCGAGCACGTCCTCGGCGAAGGCGTCGAGTTCCTTCTCGTTCAGCGCCAGCCGTTCGGCGAGCACATGCTCGACCACGAAGTGCCGCACCTGCCGAGCCAGTTCCTCGCGCGACACCTTCTCGATCAGCGCGAGGTTGAACTCGTCGATGATCCGGCCGTGCAGCTTCACCTTCTCCTCGATCAGCTTCGGCTTGGCGGCCGCGGCTTCGGCGAAGACGGCCTGTTCCGTCGCGGCGATGCGGGCGGCGTCGGCTGCGGGTTCGGGCCGGGCGGCGGTCTTCCAGCGGTCGGAACTGCGCGGGAACATGCGGTTCTCCCTCAGGCGGCGTCCGCCCGGACGCCGGGCGGCGTCGCGGCGGGTGCTGTGGTTGCGAGGCGGTCGGCGAGCGCGCGGACGTCGCGCCCCAGCGGCTTCTTCGGCGCGAATTCGAGGATCGGGCGGCCGAGATCGGCGGCCTCGGTCGCCAGCGCCTCGTCGCGCCGGATCATGAGGATCTCCCGGCCGGGCAGCGCCCGTTCGATCTCCGCCCTGCGCGCGACGCCGCCCAGCAGCGTCGTGTCGCAGCGATTGACGACGAAGACCGTCCTTTTGCGGTCGACCCCGAGCCGGTCGAGCATGGCCGCGTCCTCCGTGAGCCGCCGCAGGGCGGGCACGTCCGACGTTCCCGTCGCGACCACCGCATCCGCCCCGGCGAGAAGCGTCTCCGTCCAGGAGAAGCGCAGCGCCGGCAGGTCGACATGCACCGCCGCATAGAGCTGCGAGAGCCGGTCGATCAGCGCGAACAGCGCCCGCCCGTTCACCTCCTCGAAGACGAGAGCGCGCGACGCGCTCGCATAGACGTCGAGCCCCGAGTCGTGGTGCGCGGCGAAGATCTCCGCCAGCCGCGCGTCGAGCCGTTCGGGCCGGCCGAGGATTTCGGAGAAGTCGAGCCGCGCCTCGAGATCGAGCCGGTCGGCGAGGGCCGCGCTCTGCACGTTGAGGTCGATCACCGCGACCCTCCCGCCCGCCTTGGCCGAGCGGTGCGCTGCGGCGAAACCGCATTCGGCGGCGAGCATCGTATTGCCCACCCCGCCCTTGGCGGGCAGAAAGGCCGTGATGACAGCGCCCGCCGGCGCATCCTCCTCCGCGAAGCCGCTCTCGATGCGGCGAAGCGCCTCGGGCAGTTCGCGGCGCAGCGCTTCCCGCGTCAGCCATTCGCCGCCGCCGCGCAGCAGCCGCTTGTAGGTCGCGGCGGCGAGCGAATCCGCGACGTAGATCGTCGCGGTCCCGCGCCCCGGACCTTCGATGAAGGCGACGAGTTCCGCCTCGGTCTCCGCCGAAGCCTCGCGCGCCAGCAGGATCACCGCGCGCCGCCGCGCGCCGAGAAAGACGGGATCGGCGGCGAGCGCGGCGACCGTTTCGACGGCGCGGGATCGACGGCCGTGCTGTTCGAGGACGAGGGCGACCTGCGCGGTCGCCTCGCCGCCGCAGCCGTTGCTCACGATGAAGGCGTCGGACATGGCGTTTCCCCTCATCGCGTCGGCGGAGAGGTCGACAGGAGATCCTCTCCCGTCAGGGTCACCCGCATCGGCGGCATCCGGATCGGGCCGAGGCCCGCGAGCGCGTCGAGAAAGAAGAAGCGGAAGACGAGACCGGTCAGCGACACGGTCACGCTCGGCACGGGCCCGCCCGGTCGTCCCACGAAGCCGAGACCGGTATGGGCATATTCGACCACGACATTGGCGGGCGTGATCGCCGGGAACAGGTCGCACATGCCCGCTTCCTCGGGCGAGGAAGCGTCGCCGCAGGCTTGGCGCGCGCCGCGCCCGAACACGATCCGGCGCATCGCGGCGGCATCATAGGCGGCCGCGCGCGCGATCCCGCCGGCGGTCGCCGTGCAGCGCGCCGACGCGCCCGAACAGACCGAGCGGAAGTAATTCGCGGGCACGGCATCACCGGGAAAGAGGCCCGCGACCGTATTCGTCACCGTCGCGAGGCCCGCATCGACGGGGCTCGAGACGATCGCGATGCGCGCGCCCCGTTCCACGGCCTTCAGCGCCCGGTTCCATTGATGGAAGGCGAAGAGGAATTCGACCGCCCCGAACAGGAACAGGAAGACGAGCGGGATCAGCAGCGCCGCCTCGACAAGCGTGCCGCCGTTCTCGTCCCGACGGATCCTTCGCAGCGTGCGGCGGAGCAGCGTCATGGCCGTCACTCCCCGATCGCCCGTTCGGCATGCGAAACGCGGAAGCGCGGCGTGCCGAGGCCGACGAGGCCGAGCGTCCCGAGGCCGGGATAGGTCAGATCCGCCCGCACCTCGATCGTGCGGATCACGTCGCCGCCCCGCCAGCTCCGCTCGCCCGTCACGGCGTCGATCGGATTGGGGATGCTCGTCACGACGGCGCAGAAGCCCGTGCAGGCGCCCGTCGTCACCGTCAGCACACCCGGGTTCCACCAGGAGACCCGGCGCGTCCCGCTCCCGTCGGCGGTGCCGAAGACGGCGAGCCGACGCGCCTGTTCGGCCGCCGCGGCGGGGTCGTCGGTCCGGGCCAGCAGCCGCGCCGCATCGCGCACCGCCGTCTGGATCGCGTGCCGGTCGAGATAAAGCTTCGAGAATTCGAAGGCGCCGAAGAGCAGGAGGAAGAGCACGGGCATGACCACCGCCGCCTCGACCATCGCGGCCCCGTCCTCGTCCCGCCGAAGGGTATGCAACATGGTCATGCCCCTCACCGATAAAGCTGCACGAGATCGCGGGAGACGTCGTTGCGCACGCCCGGTTCGAAGACGTCGACCATCTCCACCCAGATCGTGTCCTCGGGGCCGCTCGCCACGGGCTCCGTGATGAAGAAGCGCGCGAAGGCCGCGACGGGGAGAGGATCGGAAGACCCGCCGCGGATCGGCCCGCCGTTCGCCGGATCGTTCAGGGCGAGGCAGTCGAGCACCGCGCCGTAGAGGAGCCTCCGGTCGGGGGAGTCCGTCGGTGCGGGTCCGCCGTAGCAGGCGGGGGTGCCCGTCTCGCCGCCCGGCGACCTCGAACCCACGAGCCCGTTGTCGATCTCGTAGCGATGGACGTCGTAGCGCGACGGCGGCGCGGCGTTGGACCATGTCGCGCCGCCCGGCCCGACGGGCTTCGGCCGCGATCCGTGATTGACGCTCCAATAGCCGTCGAAATCCCACCTGCCGTCGCCGATGCGCCCCTGCATCGAGGCCGAGAAACCGCCCGAGGACGCGGCGCAGGTCCCCCTATCGAAACAGAGGTCCCGCGTGAGGCCGCGCGCGCGGGTGGGGTCGTTCGTCGGCGCGGCGTTGCACGGATCGGCCTTGCCGCCGCCGCCCTTGCCGCCGCCGGGTGCGACATAGCCTTTTCGGACGTTGAGCGCGGGGCGATAGCGTTCGTCGTTCTTGTTGCGGCTCTGATCGGCCTCGTACATGTCGAAGCGGACATTGACGGCGCTGCGCACGCTCGCGATCGCGCCGGTCCTGAGTTCGACGCCGCTGCGCAGGAAGCAGGCGGGCGGCCGCGTCTGCGCGATCATGTCCCGGATCTCGTTGGCGCCCCTCCCGCCGGGGGGTTGGAGGAAGCCGAAATTGCCGGGGAAATAACTCGCGCCCGACCCTTGCGCCTTGAGCTGGATGAGCCGCCGCCGGACCGAAGGATCGTTCATCGCCTGCGTGAGCGAAATGCCGGAGCCTTCGAAGGGATTGCAGATGTAGACGGGGGTGAAGTCGCACACCGCCTGGTCCTGCCCGGCCACCGCGACCGCGCCCGTGCGCGCCCTGTTCTCCTGCGCCCCGAACAAGGCGGCGGGGAAGACCGTGCCGAGCGTGACGGGTGCGACCGTCACCTCCACGAAACGGGCGTCCGCCGGGTCGGCCGTCACATGGGCGGCGGTGATCGGATCGTCGTCGCTCGGCGGCAGCGCGGCGAGGAAGCGGAGCGACCCGATCCGCACGGGCCCCGCCTCGAGGCCCGCGATCTGCCGGTTCACGACGAGGTTCGTCGCGGCGGCGGTGGCCCGGTCGATGGCGCTCGGCCGGCGGTCGAGTTCGGCCGCGGCCGCGAGCGCGGCGGCGTCGGCCGCCTTCTGCAGGTCGGTCTGCAATCCGGAGAGCCGCGCGCCGTCGACGGCGAGAAGCGCTCCCCCGATGAAGGTCAGCAGCATCATCGTGGCGAGCGGCAGGACGAAACCGTCCTCGTCGTCGCGGAAGCGCCGGAGGGCGGCGTCGACGACGCCGCCCGAAGTCCGGACCGGGAACGGGCTACGCATGACCTGTCCTCCCCCCGGTCCGGATTCAGCGCGACGCCGCGCCCGAGCCGGTGGTCGATTGGCCTTTCGGCTCGACCACCTGCCCCGTGCGGTACCGTTCGACGGCCCTCTGCAGCCTTGCGCCGTCATGCACGATGCGGACGTCGCGCGACGCCGGGGGCCAAGGATCGATGATCTGGATCGCCTGATTGCGGGCGACGGCGTCGCCCAGCGAGGGCGAGGTGAATTCCCGCCGCTCGAGATGCTCGGCGCAGGCCGCGAGCGGGACGGCGACGAGGACGGCCGAAACGATCTTCAACGAAAAGGTCATGGCGTCCTCCTTCAGGGCTTCACGATGCGCGGCGGCGGGGCGGGGACGGTCGCGGGGGCCGTCGGAGCGGGCGAACGGGCCGTCGTCTTGGCGGCGGCGGGCGGCGCATCGATCATGTGGCCGTAGGTTCCGATCCCCTTGGCGCGATCGGCGATGCGCTCGCGGGTCTTCGGATCGGGCGTCTCGACCTTCCCCTCCAGAAAGAGATCCGGATCATTGGCGGGGCGTGAGGCGTCGAAGGGCGTCGCGAGCGGCCGGCCGGGCCTGGCGGGCTGCACGAGATGCGGCGTCACGATCACCACGAGTTCGGTCTCGCGCTGCTGGAAGGCCGCGCTGCGGAACAGCGCGCCGAGCACCGGGATCGAGCCGAGCCAGGGCAGCTGCTCGACGGTGCGCTGCGACTGCGCCTGGATCAGCCCCGCGATGGCGAAGCTCTGACCGTCGCGCAGCTCGACCGTCGTCTTCGCGCGGCGTTTGACGAGACCGGGGACCTCGACGCCTCCGACGCGGACGCTGGTGGTCGGATCGAGTTCGCTGACCTCGGGCTCGATCCGGAGATTGATGAGGCCGTTGCGCAGCACGGTCGGGGTGAAGGCGAGGCCGACGCCGTACTCCTTGAAGGCGATGGTGACGTTGGGAAATCCGTTCGCCGTCGTCGAATTGACCGGAACCGGGAACTCGCCGCCCGCGAGGAAATTCGCGGTGTCGCCCGACATGGCGATCAGGTTCGGCTCGCCGAGCCGCCGCACGAGGCCCTTGTTCTCCAACGCGTTGATGAAGGCGTCGATCTGGTTGCCCTTGTCGGCCAGCGTCGTGAAGATCTGCGCGAATTGCGCATTGCCCGTGACGGCCGAGGACAGCACCGCCAACGGACCGGCCGTGCCGCCTCCCGCCGCGTCCGCTCCGCTGTTGACGATCGACGGCGCACCGATGGCGCCGCTGCGGATGTTGCGGCGGTCGCCCGCATATTCGAGCCTGACGCCGAATTCGCGGCCCGCATCGCGCTGCACCTCGACGAAGCGCACCTTCAGCATGACCTGTTGGGGCGAGGTGACCCGCGTCGTATTGACGACGCCCCCGCCGACGAGCCCGGAGGCGACGTCGAAGGCCCGGTCAACCGTCTGCGCGTCGCCCGCAAGCCCGCTCAGCACGACCTTGTCGTCGAAGCCGCGCACCCGGATGTCGCGATTGCCCGTGCTTTCGTGGATGCGGGCTTCCAGCATCGCGACGTCGATGCCGACCTCGACGTCGATCACCGCGAGCAGTTTCCGCTCGCGATCGAAGACCGAGATGTTGGTCGTCCCGATCTTCTTGCCGAGCACGTAGAGCGTCTGGTCGCTGATCGGGATCACGTCGGCGATCTCGGAGGAGCCGACCATCACGTCCTGGAAGGAGAAATCGAGCCGCGTCGTCTGAGACTTGTTGACCGTCACCCGCATGCGCTGGAGCTGCGCGTTGCTCGCCGGGCGCAACCGCTGCTCGCCGGGCTCGTCGGCCCGGACGGGACCCGTCGGCAGCATCATTCCGGCGCACAACAGCGCCGCGAGACCGAGCTTGAGCTGTGCCGTTCGGACGGAATTCGACGGAAGAGCGGGACTGCGGACCATGGCGAAGACCTTTACGAATGATCGAAGGCGACGTTCGGAAGCGTCAGAAATCGCGGGGTGTCCGGACCGGGCCGGACAAGGAGGCCTGCGGCTCGACGCCGCGGACCGGAGACGGCCGTTCGACGGGGAGCGGGATGACCTTCGCGCCCTCCTCGGTCGCCTTCCCCGCTTCGGGACGGACGACGTATTGCTCGGAGCGCGCCGTTCCCCGGACCACGTTGACGACCGCTTCGCGACGGAAGGGCAGAATGTCGGCCGAAGGAGCCTTTTCGGGCTTCGCCTGCTCGGCGGGCGCGGTCGCGCCGACGGGGCCGACCGTCTCGCCCAGGCCGAGATCGTCCGTCGTCACGCGGCGGACGTTCTCCGCGTCGGTCTCGCCGGGCTGGCGCAGGACCAACGAAAGCCGGCCGACGCCTTGGGCGAGGATGATCTTCTGCGCCTGCTGGACGGCGAGTTCGAGGGTCACCGCGCGGGCCACGGTCGGCTTTTCCTGCCGTTCCCCGGACACCTGATCGACGGCGAGCACCCTCACGTTCTGCAGGAGCATGTCGGCATAGGCGACCTGCCCGCCCTGGCCGTTCTCCCCCCGCGTCACGACGACGTCGACACGGTCGCCGGGCATCACGAAACCCGCCACGCCGCGCACCTCGTCCACGCGCACGGTGACGGCGCGCATGCCCTCCTCGATGAGCGTCGACAGGGAGGCCCGCTGGTTGGGGCCCGTCACCTTCGTCGCGAGGATGGGTTCGTTCTTCTGGATCGGCGCGAGCGTCACGCGCCGGCCGGCGTCGAGCAGTTCCGCCCGCGTCGCGAAGGCGCCTTCGGGAACGGCATGGGCGGGCCAATCGATCTCGACGAGATTGTCCGCGCTCAACGTCGCGCCGAAAGGCAGCGCCTGCGCGGCGATGACGATCGTCTTGCCGGCGGCCGGATTCGCGCTCCGGTTCTGGATCAGTCCTCGGGTCAGCAGCACCGCGAGGAAACCGAGCGTCAAGGCCACGCCCAAGGCCGCAACCGTCGTCATGCGCATCTTCGCCCCCTCGCAACGCGTCCGGCCCCGAAGGCCGGAAACCGGCGCCCGTCCCGCACGGGCGCCGGAAACCGGAACCGCATCCGCAAGGGATCCGGCTCCAAGTCCGAAAACGGCCTCAGAGGCCGAGCGCCCCGGTCAGAGCCGTCCACTGCCGGCCGACCCACGGACCCACGAGCAGGATCGAGGCGACGGCCGCGACGGTGATGATGCCGATGAGCAGCGAATACTCGACGAGGGCGGCGCCCTCTTCATCCTTCACCAGTCGTTCGACGAAGTGTTTACGCATTACAATTCCCCTTTTCTCGAACTCTTGAAGCTCTTTCAATTCGGATCGACATGCCTTTCTGATACATTACGTAACGTTCAGCACTGTCGTACGTAAGGGAAGCTTGAGCTGGGGATTGAGTCAACAAAAAGAATCACCGATAAGTGGCGTCTTCGGGTCGGCGCAACCTCTGCACGGGCCCCCGACCGACCGCCACCAGAACGAATTTTCTCAATATTCCAGTTGCTTGAACGCCGATCGCCGAACCCGCCGGCGGGCGCGGAGATCACCAAAAATAATTACCTTACGTAAACCGCGCAGCGCCGCGAACGGGCCGTCCCCGCCGCTCCGGTCCGCAGCGGAAACCCGCGATTGCCTTCTCCTGCTCTTCAGGAAAAAATGCCGGCGCAAAGAAGAGACCCGAAGGCCGTTCGCCGCGCCCTCGCAAGAAGAACGATCACGGAGGATCGCCCTTGTCCCGCATGCCCGTCACCGTGCTCACAGGCTTTCTCGGCAGCGGAAAGACCACGCTGCTCAACCGGTTGATGCGTGACCCGTCCCTGTCGGACACGGCGCTGATCATCAATGAATTCGGCGAGATCCCGATCGATCACCTGCTCGTCGAACAGTCGCTCGAGAACACCGTCGTGCTTCAGAACGGCTGCATCTGCTGCACCGTCCGCGGCGATCTCGTGGACACGCTTCTCGATCTCGAAGCCAAGCGCGACCGGGGCGCGATCCCGAATTTTTCACGGATCGTGATCGAGACGACGGGCCTCGCCGACCCCACGCCCATCATGCAGACGCTGGCGGGCGATCCGGCCGTCTCCTCGCGTTTCCGCCTTCAGGCCGTCGTCTCCACCGTCGACGCGGTGAACGGTCCGACCACGCTCGAACGCTATCCGGAGGCGGTGCGGCAGGCCGGTTCGGCCGACCTGCTTCTGATCACGAAGTCGGACCTCGCCGCCCCTTCGGCCGTCGACGCGCTGGAAGAACGCCTCGCCCGCCTCAATCCCGGCGTCGAGATCCGGCGCATCGTCCACGGCGAAATCCCCACCGACGCCGTCTTCGGCGCGGGCGCGGCGGGCCCGGACACCGACCCTGCGAGCCTCGTGCGCTGGCTCGGGGCCGCCAAGCTCGAAAAGCTCGAGGCGGAGAGCCACGGCCACCATCATCACCACGATCACGACCATCACCACGATCACGACCATCATCACGAGAACGACCCGAACCGTCACGACGATCATGTCCGCGCCTTCAGCGTCGTGTTCGACCGGCCCTTCGGCGAGGACGCGGTGGAAACCTGGCTCGGCTCGATCCTGTCGCTTCGCGGCGAGGACATGCTGCGGATCAAGGGCGTCATCAACGTGAAGGGACGCTCGGGGCCGCTCGTCATTCAGGCGGTGCAGAACCTCGTTCACCCGCCGGTACGCCTCGCCTCCTGGCCCGACGGAGACGAACGGACGCGGCTCGTCTTCATCACGCGGGACATTCCCAAGGAGGCGTTGGCCGCGAGCCTCGCGGTGCTGCAGGCGGGCTGAGACGGCCTCGGCCTCTCACCGGAACGAAGAAAGCCCGCCGTGAGGCGGGCTTTTTCCGTCGACGGTCGGGGCGTCTGTCGCCTCAGACGTCCATCTCGATCACATAGATGCCGCCCGCATGCCGGTCGGCGGCGAAGACGAGGCCGCGATCGTCGACATAGACGTCGTTGATCTGGATCGTCCCCGTCCGCGACCCTTCCGGAGCCTCGGGCACATAGGCCGCGATTTCCTGCACCTGCAGCGGATTGGTCGTGTCGAACACCCGCACGCCCGCATTGAAGAACGTCCCGAAGATCAGCGTCTCGGACTTGAACGCCAATTCGCTGGGGTGGTTCTCATGCAGATTGTGCGCTCCGAACCGCCCGCCCTTGCGGCCGTAGACGTCGAAGGACGGCATCGGGAAGGTCCCGATCGGGACGAGCTTGTCCTCGCGCCGCGCATCGACCATCCAGATCAGCTTCGGCCAGTCCTTGCCGAGATCCTGCACGCATTCGTCCGCGACCACCAGAAGATCGCGGCTGAACAAGGGCATGACCGTATGCGTGAAGCCCGGGAACGGAGGATGCGGGTTCCAGGCGGAGACGACCTTGGGGCTCGACTTGTCGGAAATGTCCAGGATGTACGCCCCCGAGTCGATGAAGCCGACATAGGCGCGGTCGGGCCGCTGCGGATAGACGTTGGTGTTGTGCGCGCGATGGCCCGCATTCATGGGCGCGCGCTCCGGCGGGGGCGCGGAATCCCCTTCCAGAATGCCGTTCGGCCACCAGCGGCCGACTTCGGTCGGCTTGGTCGGGTTGCGCACGTCGATGATGCGATAGATCTGATCGTCGAGCGGATTGCGCGGCACGATGCCCTCTCCGCCGCCGGAGAAGTGGATGTATTCGCCGTCCGCGAACCAGACCTGATGCACGCCGCGCGAATGCGGGCCTGAGCAATCGAAGAAGGAGATCGACTTCGGGTTCTCCGGCACGGAAATGTCGAACAGTTCCACGCCCGCCGGGCTCACGCCCAATTCGTAGGTCTGATAGGCCACCGCCATCACGTCGCCCACGATTTCGAGCGAGTTGGAGCGCACCTTGTTGTGCGGCAGATTCTGCCGGCCGATCACCTTGGTGTTCTTCGGATCGGTGACGTCCACCGTGGTGAAGTTCGTGGGCGGCCCTTCATGGGCGAGCCAGAGGATCCGGCGGCCGTCCTTGGTCCGCTGCATCGCCATGCCTTCGCCGACGCCCCCCTGTCCGTCGAGGGTGTTCTGCGAAACGAGCTTCATGCCCTTGGCTTCGACCGGTCCGGCCATTCTTCTTCTCCTTTTGCACGTGGAACGGCCGGCGGACCGGCCGTCTTGTTCCCGCTCTTCGACGGCGGGCTATTCCTGGAAAGCCTTTTCGCGTGCCGTCCTGATCGACGGCAGGAAGGTGACGACCAACAGGGCGACCGTCAGCAGCAGGAAGGTCAGGCTGATCGGCCGGGTCACGAAGACCGAATAGTCGCCCTTCGTGATGAGCAGCGTCCTTCGCAGATTCTCCTCGATCATGGGACCGAGGATGAAGCCGAGCAGAAGCGGCGCGGGCTCGCAGCGGAGCCGGTAGAACACGAAGCCGAGCAGGCCGAACACGCCCGCGACCATCACGTCGAACCAGTTCTTGTTGATGCTGTAGACGCCGATGCAGGTGACGGCAAGGATCGCCGGATAGAGATAGCGATAGGGCACGGTCAGCAGCTTCGCCCACATGCCGACCAGCGGCAGGTTGAGGACGATCAGCATCAGATTGCCGACCCACATGCTGGCGATGAGGCCCCAGAACAGCGCGGGGTTCTTGGTGAGCAGTTCCGGCCCGGGATGGATGCCCTGCATCATCAGCGCGCCGATCATCAGGGCCATCACCGCGCTCGACGGGAAGCCGAGCGTCAGCAGCGGGATGAACGAGGTCTGCGCGGCCGCATTGTTGGCGGCCTCGGGCGCCGCAACGCCCTCGATCGCGCCGCGACCGAAGCGATCCGGCGTCTTCGAGATCTTCTTCTCGAGCGAATAGGCGGAGAAGGCCGCGAGCACGGGTCCGCCGCCCGGCAGAACGCCCAGCGTCGAGCCGAGCGCCGTCCCGCGCAGCGCGGGCGGGAGCATGGCCTTCAGATCCGCGAGGCTCGGCATCAGCCGGTCGTAGCTGCGGATATAGCCGCGCTCCTCGCTGCTGCGCGAGAGATTGGCCAAGGTCTCGCCGATACCGAAGATCCCCATGGCGATGATGGCGAATTCGATGCCGTCGCCGAATTCCGGAATGCCGAAAGTGTAGCGCGGCACGCTGGAATTGACGTCGATGCCGATGCAGCCGAGCAGCAAGCCGAGCAGGATCATCCCGATCGCCTTGAGCACGGACCCGTTGGCGAGAACCACCGCCGTGACGAGGCCGAAGAGCATCAAGGCGCAATAGTCGGCGGGACCGAATTTCAGCGCGACTTCCGCGAGAGGCGGCGCCGCGACGGCGATGATGACGGTCGCCACCGTGCCCGCAAGGAACGAGGAGATGCCGGCCGTGGCGAGCGCCGCGCCCGCTCGGCCCTGACGCGCCATCTGATAACCGTCGAGCGCCGTGATCACCGAGGAGGACTCGCCCGGCAGATTGATCAGGATCGCGGTGGTCGATCCGCCGTATTGCGCACCGTAATAGATGCCCGCCAGCATGATCATGGCGGCCTGCGGCTCGAGCGAGAAGGTGAGCGGGAGCAGGACCGAAATGGTCGCGACGGGTCCGAGACCCGGAAGCACCCCGATCATGGTGCCCAGAAGCGTGCCCACGAAGCAGTAGAGGAGATTGGCCGGGTTCAGGGCCACGTCGAGGCCGAACCCGATATTGTTCAGCAGCTGGTCCATGTCAGATACCGAACGGCAGGAGGGAGAACGGCAGGCCGAGGCCGTACCAGAAGATCGCGCCGAGACCGACGATCAGAACCGCCGACAGCATGAGGACTTCCTTCAGATCGAAATCGTCGTCCGCGAGCCTCGCGGCGAAGACCAGCAGCAGCGCGGCGGGAATGAACCCGGCCCGCTCGAGCAGCAGCCCGAACCCGAAGACGCCGCTCAGGATCGCGACGGCGGGCCGAATGCGGCCCGCCACGAGGGCTTCACGTTCGCCCCACCATTCCCGCAGGAAGACGAGAATGCCGATGAAGATCAGCAGGCCGCTGACCAGCTTCGGGAAATAGCCGGCGCCGATCCGCGCCGCGGTGCCGACCGGATATCTCCAGCCGTACCACAACGCGAAGGCGCCGACCGCGACGAAGAGGAGCCCGGAGGCGGTGTTGGCGGTCAATCTCATCGGCATCCTCCCCCGGGCGATCAGGATCTCAGTCGGGCTGCGCACCCGTCAGGCGGATGATCTCGCCCCAACGCTCGGTCTCTTCCTTCATGAAGGTCGCGAACTCTTCCGAGCTCTTGCTGTTCATCGGATAGACGCCGCCGTCTTCCAGACGCTTGCGGACCGTGGCGTCGGAGAGGGCATGCTGAATGCCCGCATGCAGCTTCTCGACGATGGGGCGCGGGGTCTTGGCGGGGACGCAGAGGCCCTGCCAGGAGCTGCTGCCCTTCTTGTTGAAGCCCTGCTCGGACATGGTCGGCACGTCGGGCAGCTGCGGCGAACGCTCGAAGGTGGTGATGCCGTAGGCCTTGAGCCGGCCCGAACGGACATGCTGGATCGCCGAGGAGATCGTCACGAACATCGTCGGCACATGGCCGGCGAGAACGTCGGTCACCGCGGGGCCCGCACCGCCCTTATAGGGGATGTGCGTCATCTGCAGCCCGGCCTCGCGCGCGAAATTCTCCATTTCGAGCCGGTTCAGGCTGCCCGAACCCGGCGACGCGAAATTGATCGCGCCGGGCGGCTGCTTCTTCACGTAGTCGATGAATTCCTTGACGTTGTTCGGCGGGAAGCTCGGATGCGCGATGAACAGGCCGGGCGTCGTCACCACCAGCGAGACGGGCTGGAAGTCACGCTCGGGCTTCACCGTCAGGTCCTTGAACATCGACGGGTTGATCGCGAGCGTGCCGACATTGCCGAGGAAGACGGTGTAGCCGTCCGGTGCGGCGCGGGCCGCGGCGTCCATGCCGAGATTGCCCGCCGCCCCGCCGCGGTTCTCGACCACGACGTTCTGCTTCAGGAATTCCGAGAGGCCGGGCTGGATCAGCCGGGCCGTGAAGTCCGACGCGCCGCCGGGCGCGAAGGGCACGATCATGCGGATCGGCTGGTTCGGCCAGTTCGTCGCCCCCGACTGCGCGAAGGCCGGCGCCGCAGCCATCGAGGCCGCGGCGGCCGCAAGAAAGTTTCTGCGATTCATCGTCATGGTCTTTCCTCCCTTGGAACCCCGCGAGCTTGTTCGCTCGTCTTGGGCGTGAACGTTTCGATCCGTCGACACTCAACCCAGCAGACGTCGTTCCTCCTCGGCGTCGAGCGGCAGCTTGATCGCCGTTCCCCGCTTGGCGGAGAGATCGAGGGCCTTGGTCAGCATCAGGCGATTATGGGCTTCCGCCGCGGTCGCCGCATGGTTCTTGATCCCGGTCGAGACGCGGCTGATCCAGGCGTTGGTCTCCTCGGCCATGGGGCCGTGGAGCTCGCCGAAGGCGAGATCCCCCGGCGGATAGCTGCCGAGGAAGTCGACGAGGCGCGATTGGTCGGGCGCATAGCCCTCGTTCGTGGCCTGAGCCACGGCCATGACCATGTCGCGATGCGTGTCGTCGATGGTGAGCACGCCCGTCGTGCCGACGATGCCGATTTCGAGACTGTAGACCGCGCCCGGCCAATTCACCGGAAGGGCCCAGGAGATGTTCAGATGGAGGATCGTGCCGTCCTCGAACATGATCATGCCGGCCGTGGCGTCGATGCCCTGATAGAGCGGCCCCAAGACCTTGTCGATCGAACGCGCATAGCATTCGACGGGCTTCTTCTTCTCCAGATACCACATGGTCACGTCGAGCGCGTGCGTGCCCGAGATCACCATCGGCGAGATGGTCGAAGGATCGTCGGTCCGCTTGTAGTTGTCGATCGCGACGAGCCTGTTCATGAAGGCGCGCGAGCTGACGAGCGTCACGTCGCCGAGCGCGCCCTGCGCCACCTTCTCCTTGCCGCTGATCCATTTGCGGCGGAAGCGCTGCGTGTAGCCGACGACGGCGTCCACGCCCGCCTTCTCGATGGCGTCCATCACGCGCTGCGAGTCCGCGAGCGTGGTGGCGAGCGGCTTCTCGATCAGCAGCGGATGGCCGTATTTCAGCGCTTCGAGGATCGGATCGACGTGCAGATGCTCGTCGGTGGCCACGATCACGCAGTTCACTTCCGGCCGCGCGAGCAGTTCGCGATAGTCGGCGGTGACGAAATCCGCGCCGATCTTCTCGGCGACGAAGGCGCCGCGATTGTGGTTCTTCTCGGCGATGCCGATCCAGCCCACCGACGGGTGCAGCGAGGCGGTGCCGCCCCGGAAGAGCCCGACGCGACCCGCACCGATGATGGCGATTCCGAGTTCCTTGCGATCCTTGACGCGGGTCATTGCTTCACCATCTCCGCGATGCGGGCCGCATGGGCGTTGGACAAGGGCAGATCGACGGGTTCGTCGATTTCGGCCGAGAGGTCGGCGGCGAGATAGAGTTCCATCGTCTTGCGCGCGCTTTCCGGCGTCACGAGCACCGGCTTGTCGTTCACGACGCAGTCGAGGAAATACATCGTCTCCGGACCCATGCCGCCGGCATAGGTGTGCTCGACCTGCTCGCCGGGCATGGTCGACAGCGGGAACACCGAGCCGCCCTCCACCGTGTTCAGCCAGATGTCGCGATGGGTATCGTCGATGATCAGCGCGCCCTCGGAGCCGATGATCTCGATCCAGGTCGAGGAGAAGTTCGGATAGCCCTTGGGCAGGATCCAGCCGCCGCCGACGACGATGACGACGCCGTTGTCGAGCGTCACCGTGATCCATTGCTGATCGAAGGCGCCGTTCTTCGGATACATCACGCGCCGCACGCCCTGGCTGTAGACGCGCACGGGCTTGGCGGGCTCGAGGCACCAGAGCAGGAAGTCGAGATCGTGCGTGCACTCCATCGCCGCGGGCGAGAGCCGGCCGCGACCGGTGATCTTGTCGCCGAGACCCCGGGTGATGTGGCGCGAGACGAGGCAGCTCACGGGCTCGCCGAGCGAGCCGTCCTGGATCTTCTTGCGCGCATAGGCGTATTTGCCGTTGAAGCGCTGCGAATAGCCGATCGTGAATTTCAGGCCCTTGCGGCGCGCCAGCGCGGCGAGTTCGTCGGCCTCGTCGAGCGAGATGGCGATCGGCTTTTCGAGCAGCACGCTCTTGCCCGCCTCGAGGCAGGCCTTGGCGATCGGATAATGCGTGCTCTCGGGCGTCGTGCAGACATAGCAGGCGCGCACCGCCGGATCGGCGAGAATGTCCCGATAATCCGCGGTCGCGGTGGCCGCGCCCGTTTTCTCCGCGACTTCCTTCAGCCGATCAGGCCGAATTTCCGCGATGTGGAGCCTGAGCATCGGGTTGACGGCGAGCGTTTCCGCCCGAATTCCACCGCACCAGCCCGTGCCGATGACGGCGACGTCGATCCTGTCCATGTTTCCTTCCCGAAGTCTTCTTGGTGATTGTTTGCGACGCTAAGCGTCGGTCTCATCCCTCTGAAATTATCTTTCCTGCTTTCTCCTATCGGATTTATTGATGCATTCTGCTACGTCATCAAGGTCTCTGCGGAGCGCATCGCAGATTCCGGCAAGCTGCGGCGCAGCCTGTGCTGGAAGCGAAAACGGTCGGCCCGGAAATAGGCACGCGCGCATTCGAGCCCGTCGCCGTTCGCGCCGAACACGATCCGCTCCACGAGGATCAGCGGCCGACCGACCTTCACGCCCAGCATTTCGGCGCGGAAATCGTCGGCGACGATGAATTCGATCGATTCGAGGGCCTCGGTCGCCTCACCGCCGCCCTGTTCGGCGACGAGCTCGTGCAGCGGCCGAGCGAGGTCGAGTTCGAGCAGCTGCGGCGCGAGCCGTGCGGGGATGAAGCTGGTCCGGAAGGCCGCGACCTCGCCCTCGAAGTGAAGCCGCTTCCGGATCTTGTGGACGAGTTCCGGGCCCGAGCGCAGGCCCAACTTCGCGGCGAGCCAATCCGGGCCCTCGACCGTTTCCGCACTGTAGAGGCGCACCTGATCGGGATCGACCGCATCGAAGCCGGAGCGGAGGAAATGTTCCGTATCCGTCAGCGGTTCGGCAAGCCGTTGCGCGAGGACGAAAGTGCCCCTGCCCTGCTGTTTCTGCAGCAGACCCTCGTCGGCGAGCGAGGAAACGGCCTGCCGGACGGTGATCCGCGACAGACCATAGGCCTGCCCGATCTCGACTTCGGACGGAATGCGGTCGCCGGGCTTCATGTTGAAGGTGATCAGGTCGCGCAGCGCATGCTTCACCTGAAGCCAGAGCGGCGTGCTCGGCGTTCCGTGAAGAGGAGGAAGTTCGATGCCGAAACCGCTCATCGGGCACTCTTCCATGGCCGCTCGGATGCGCTTGACACGATCCCGTCGGACCACCAAGCTTCGTAATACGTCTTAAGACGTCATAACGACAAAAAACAAGTCGCAGGTGGAGGAAACGATGGAATTCCCGAAGAATCCGACGGGCCCGACCCGTCGATCGATGCTGCTGGCGAGCGCCGGGATCGCGCTGGCCTCGGCTCTTCCCGCTTCGGCCTTGGCTCAGGCCGCGAAGGTTCCGACCGGCCCGATCGAGATCACGACCGGCACCAGCCCCGGCGGCACGCCCGACGTGCTGATGCGGCGTGCGGCCAAGATCCTCGCCGACGAAAAGATCGTCACCAATCCGCTCGTGGTGCAGAACCGCACGGGCGGCAGCTGGATGACGGCGGCGAATTTCGTGCTCAACAAGCGCGGCGACGACAACACGGTGCTCTGCATCGCGCAGCCGATCCTGACCACGCCGATCACGCAGGGTCTGCCGACCGTCTACGACAAGATCGTCCCGATCTCGATGTTCATTCAGGGCGACCTGATCCTCGCCGTCCGTCCGGATCATCCGGCCAAGACGATGAAGGAACTCGTGGATGCGGCGAAGCAGCGCGAACGGAGCGTGAAGGTCGCGGGCGCGCAGGCGGGCTCGACCGACCACATGGTCACCGCCCTCGTCGAGAAGGCGGGCGGCGTGAAGTTCAACTACGTGCCCTTCGACGGCGGCGGCGCAGCACAGGCGGCGTTCCTCGGCGGCAATGTCGACATGATCGTGATGACGCCCAGCGAAGCGCTTCCCCTCGCGCAGACCAACAAGGCGCGTCTCGTCGCGATCCTGTCGAACACGCGGCGCACGGAGCCCGAATTCAAGGATCTTGCCACCGCGAAGGAGCAGGGCTTCGACGTGGTGTGGGGTCAGGCCTGGGGCCTCGCGGCTCCTCCCGGCGCGGATCCCGGCATCGTGAAGTTCTGGGACGACGCGATTCAGAAGCTCGTCGCCACGGACGCTTGGAAGGCCATGGTGCGCGAGATGTATCTGCGCTCCGAGGTCGTCCCGGCCTCGCGGGCGGTGGCTCACATGGCCGAACTCCACAAGCTGCATCACGCGGTGCTGTCGGAGATCGGTCTCGCCAAGGCCCCGCAGTGATCCTGCCGCGATGAAACGTTCCGACGTCGCCGTCGCCCTCGCGATGCTGGCCGTCTCCGCCACGACCTTCGTGGCGGGACGAAAGCTCCCTTATTGGGGCGATTTCGCCCCGGGCTCCGGTTTCGCGATCTTCTGGGTTGCGGCGGCGTCGACCGGTCTCTCCCTCGCCCTGCTCGTCGCCTCCTTGCGCGGGCGGAGCGAGGACACCGAACCTGACGCCGAGCCGGGCGCGCTCGGCCGGATCGCCGTCGCGGTGGCGGCGCTCGCGACCGTGCCGCTCCTGATGCCCTTGGTCGGTCTCGTCGGCTCGATCCTGCCGCTGATGGCGATCCTGCTCTTCGTGGTGCAGCGGCGTCCCCTGCTGCCGAGCCTCGCCGCCGCGGCCGTGACGGTCGCGGTCGTTCATCTGGTCTTCGTGGAATGGCTCGACATCGCCTTCCCGAAAGGATCCTTCGGGATCTGACGGCGGGAGGTTCGCATGGCCGAGATTCTCACGGCCCTTTGGGGCGGGTTCGAACTGGCGCTGACGCCGACGAATCTCCTGTTCATCTTCGTCGGCGTCTGCCTCGGGCAGATCATCGGGGCGCTGCCCGGCATCGGCCCTTCCGCGGGCATGGCGCTGCTGCTGCCCGTCACCTTCGGCATGCAGCCCGCGACCGCGATCATGATGCTTGCGGGCATCATGTACGGAGGCATGTACGGCGGCACGCTCACCTCGGTGCTCGTCAACGTGCCCGGCGAGGCGGCGAGCGTGATGACCGCGCTCGACGGCAACAAACTCGCCAAGAAGGGCCGCGCGGGCGCGGCGCTCAGCATTTCCGCGATCGGATCCTTCGTCGCCGGCGTCGGCGCGGTGACGGCGCTGGTCTTCGTCACGCCGCCGCTCGCGGCCTTCGCGCTCAAATTCTCCGCGCCCGAATATTTCCTGCTCGCCTTGCTGGGGATCACCGCCACGGCGGGCATGGGGTCCGGCTCGGTGCTCAAGGCGCTGCTCGCGGCCGTGCTCGGCCTGCTGATCGCGCTCATCGGCATGGACCCCATCGAGGGGCGGCCGCGACTGACCTTCGGCTCGCAGGAACTGCTCGACGGCATCGACTTCCTGCCGGTCGCGATCGGCCTGTTCGGGATCGCGGAGGTCCTCGCCTCGTTGGAGAATACGAAACACGCCGAGCCGATGAAGACGCGGCTGCGCGATCTCTGGTTGACCACGACCGAATGGGCGGAGTCGCGCATGGCGATCGTGCGCGGGGGCCTGATCGGCTTTTTCGTGGGCGTAATGCCCGGCGCGGGACCGACCGTCGCCTCGCTGATGGCCTATGTCGCCGAGAAGAAGTTCAGCAGGCATCCCGAACGTTTCGGGGAGGGCGCGCTCGACGGCGTCGCGGCGGCGGAATCGGCCAACAATTCCGCCGCGCACGGCGCATTGGTGCCGATGCTCGCGCTCGGGATTCCCGGATCGGCCTCGACGGCGGTTCTGCTCGCGGCGCTCGTCCTTCAGGGCATCCGGCCGGGTCCCATGCTGATGACGCAACAGGCCGACCTGGTCTGGGGCCTGATCGCCAGCATGTTCATCGGCAACGTGATCCTGCTGATCATGAACCTGCCGCTCGCGCCCCTTTTCGCGGCGCTGCTGCGCATTCCCTACGCCTATCTCGCGCCGGGCATCCTCGTCTTTTCGCTGGTCGGCGCCTATGCGACGAGCCTCAGCCTCTTCAATGTCGGCCTCGCGATCGGCTTCGGCGTGCTGGGCTATGTGATGCTGAAGGTCGACCTGCCCCGCGCTCCGCTGGTGCTGGCGCTGGTGCTCGCTCCGTTGATGGAAACCTCGCTGCGTCAGGCGCTCATGCTGTCGGAAGGCAGCCCGTCGATCTTCGTCGAGCGGCCGCTGTCCGCGATCCTCCTAGTTGCGGTGATCCTTTCGCTCGCCGCTCCCCTCTACGGCGTCCTGCGCCGTCGCTTCTCCGGCCCCGCGTTTCCGGGCCGCTCGTAAATCCGAAAAGCAAGAAGGACTGAACGCCATGCGTACGATCGACGTGCACGCCCATATCCTCACCGAGAAGATGATGGAGCGGATGCGGCAGGTGGCTCCGGAGGTCGGGCCGACGCTCAGCGAGGTGGACGCGGAGGGCGGCGTCCTCCAGGTCGGCCACATCGTGCAGCGCCCCTTCCCGCGCGGCGGCTGGGACCTCGACGTCCGCTTCCGCCACATGCAGGAAGGCGGCGTCGACATGCAGGTGCTGAGCGTCTGCCCGCAGACCTTCCTCTATGACCTCGATGCGAAGGTCACGACCGCGCTCGCCGTCGTCCAGAACGACGAACTCGCGGCTCTCGTGAAGCAGTATCCCGACAAGTTCTCCGCGATCGCGACCCTGCCCATGCAGGATCCCGCCGCGGCCGCCGCGGAACTGCGCCGGGCGATGACGACGCTCGGCCTCAAGGGCGCGCAGATCGGCTCGCATATCGAGGGCAAGAATCTCGACGACCCGTCCTTCGACGTTCTCTGGGCGGTCGCCGAAGAACTCGGGGCCTTCATTCTGATCCATCCGCAGAAGGTCATGGGCGGCGACCGCTTCAAGAACTTCTATTTCAAGAACCTGATCGGCAATCCGCTGGAGACGACGGTGGCGGCGTCCTCGCTCGTCTTCGGCGGCGTGCTGGAGCGGCATCCGAACCTGAAGATCTGCCTCTCGCACGGCGGCGGATTCCTGCCCTTCCAGACGGGCCGGATGAACCACGGCTTCGACGTGCGGCCGGAAGGCAAGGTGCGGCTCAAGTCGAAGCCGGAGGACTCGATCCGCCGGTTCTATTTCGACACGATCCTGCATTTCGAGCCGGCGCTGCGCTACGTGGTCGACACGTTCGGCGCGGACCACGTCCTGCTCGGCAGCGACTACCCCTTCGACATGGGCAATCTCGATTGCGTGGAGAAGGTGAAGCAGCTGCAGACGAGCGACGCGAACCGGGAAACGATCCTCTCCGGCGAAGCCAAGCGGATCATGAAGCTGAAGTGAGGCGGAGCGGGATCCACGTCTTTCGTCGACGCTCATAAGCAGGAAAGACGTGGATGCCCGCATGCGCGGGCATGACGACGGAGGCGTCGCGACGCCTCCGTCCGATGTCTTCAGAACCCCTTCACGGCGACGCTCGTGTGTTCCACTTCGGGCGGCGAGGCGAAATGGGGGCCGACGAGGGCGCGCCATTGCGTGAAGGCGTCCGAGCCGCGGAACTTGACGGTGTGGTCTTCGAGCGTCCGCCACTGCACCATCAGCCGATAACGCTGCGGCTTTTCGTGCGAGCGCTGCAGTTCCATCGAGATGCAGCCCTCCGCCGTCTTGAACAGCGGCACCGCCTGCGTCACGGCCGCTTCGAAGGCGGCTTCGGAGCCGGGCTTCACGTCGATCTGAGCGATTTCCAGAATCATCGGGCGTCTTCCGTCCTTCACCGTTCGAGACGCGGCACGCCGAGATCGTCGGCGAGCGCGTCGAGCTTCTTGATCAGTTCCGCGGACAAGGGCACGCCCTTCGCGCCGCGTTCCGCGATGCGCCGCGCGCGTTCCTCGCCCGGCAGGCGGACGCGCTCGACCCCGGGCATGGGCTCGGAGGCCCGCATCTCGCGGATGTGGCGGTCGACCTCCGCCTTGAACGAGTCGAGCGGGCCGAAACGGCTCGGATCGACCGCGACGACGAAATGCCCCGTATTGGTTTCGCTGGTCTCGTCGGCGTTGAAGTCGACGACCTCCCGGCCGAAGGCCGCGCCGTTCATGGTGCCGGCGAGCAGACCGAGCACGAGCGCGAGGCCGCTCCCCTTGTAGCCGCCGATCGGGAGGAGAATGCCCTCGCCGGAGCGCGAGGAGTCCGTCAGCGGCGAGCCGTCCTTCTTGCTCACCATCCAGCCGGGCTGGAGATCCTTGCCCTGCAGCTGATGGTTCTTGATCGTGCCGTAGGAGACGACCGTCGTGGCGATGTCGAGCACGATCGGCGGCTCTTCGCCCGCGGGAATGCCGAAGGCGATGGGATTGGTGCCGAGCAGCGCCTCGACGCCGCCCCATACGGCCATATGGTTGGAACTCGCGACGGCCGAATAGATGCCGACCATGCCGTGCGCGACGGGCATCGCCGCATAGAGCGCGGCGGGCCCGGCATGGTTCGAACGCCGCGCGCCGACCCAGGCGACGCCCGTTTCCTTCGCGAGTTCGATCGCGGTCTCGGCGGCCTTGGACATCACGAGATGGCCCATGCCGTTGTCGCCGTGCACCAGCGCCGCGGCGGGCGCGGTCCGCTCCACCATGATCTGCGCACGCGGGTTCATGCCGCCCTTGCGGATGCGGTTGACGTATTGCGGAAGCCGGAAGACGCCGTGCGCGTCGGCGCCGGAGAGATCCGCCTCGGCCATCAGCCGGGCGACCTTTTCGGCGTCGCCGTCGGGCATGCCGACCTTCACGAAGGCGTTGCGGATCAGCGTCCTGATGAATTCGGCACGGACGGGGCCGAGGGATTCGCTCCGGGCGGCGGCTGTCATGGCGTCGTCCTCCGGCTCAAAGGCGCTTGGCGTGTTCGGCGGAGACGAAGCGCGTCTCGCCGGTCTCGACGAGCGTGCGGGTCGCCGCCACGTCCGCATAGGTCCAGAAGATGCGCATCTCCTTGTCCGCGGAAGCGTTGACGAAGCGGTGCGGGACGTCGGACGGGATCCAGGTCGTGTCGCCCGCCTTCAGCCGATGCTCGACGCCGTCGAGCACGGCGATCGCGTCGCCTTCGAGCACCATCACGCTCTCTTCGCAGTTGTGCGTGTGGAACGGGATCGCCGCTCCCGGCGCGAAGATGGTGATGCCGTTGATGAGGCTCTTCGCCCCGAGACCCGGGGTGACCAGCGGGATCGTCCGCGCACCGCCGCCGCGATCGGCGGGGCGGATCTCGTCGGGGCGCAGCACCGCGCCGGAGGGAAGCTTGGCTTCGGTCATGGCGTGTCTTCCTCGTTCAGGCTTCTTCTTGGAAGGCTTGGTCGCGTCCCTTGCGGGCCGCGGGGAGCAACAGGACGGCGATCAGCAGCCCCGTGGCGATGAGCAGGCCGAAGCTGATCGGCCGGTTCACGAAGATCATCGGATCGCCGCCGCCGATCAGCATGGCGCGGCGGAGGTTCTCCTCCATCATCGGGCCGAGGATGAAGCCGAGCAACAGCGGCGCGGCTTCGCAGCGCAGCCGGATGAAGATGAAGCCCACCACGCCGAACAGCGCCGCGAGCAGCACGTCGAAGCCGGAATTGCCGACGGCATAGACGCCGATGCCGCAGAAGACGAGCACCGCGAGATAGAGATAGCGGTAGGGAACGCGCAGCAGCTTCACCCACATGCCGATCAGCGGCAGGTTGATGACGAGCAGCATCAGATTGCCGATCCACATGCTGACGACGAGGCCCCAGAACAGATCGGGCTTCTCCTTCATCACCAGCGGCCCCGGCTGAATGCCGTGGATGGTCATCGCGCCGATCATCAGCGCCATCACCGCATTGCCGGGAATGCCGAGCGTCAGCGTCGGGATGAAGGAGGTCTGCGCGCCGGCATTGTTGGCCGCTTCGGGTCCCGCGACGCCCTCGACCGCGCCGCGGCCGAATTCCTCGGGCGTCTTGGAGAGCTTCTTCTCCACCATATAGCTCGCGAAGGAGCTGAGGATCGCGCCGCCGCCCGGCAATACGCCGAGGACGGAGCCGATCGCCGTGCCGCGGAGCACCGCGGGCCGGGACCGCCGGAATTCCTCCTCGTTGGGCCAGAGCTTGTCGATCTTCCGGTCGAGCACCGAGCGGGATTCCTCGCCGCGCGCCAGATTGGCGATGATCTCGGAAATGCCGAAGAGCCCGATCGCGAGCGGCACGAAGCCGATGCCGTCCGACAGCGCCGGAATGCCGAAAGTGTAACGCTGTGAGCCCGTATTGGCGTCGGTGCCGACGAGGCCGAACAAGAGCCCGAGAAAGATCATGGCGATCGCCTTGGCGATCGAGCCGCTGGCGAGCGCGACGGCCGCGATGAGACCGAAGAGCATCAGCGCGAAGTATTCCGGCGCGCCGAAACTCTGCCCGAGCTTGGCGAGCGGCGGGGCGGCGAGCGCGATGAGCGCCGTCGCCACCGTACCCGCGAAGAAGGAGCCGAGCGCGGCGATGGCGAGCGCCGAGCCCGCCCGCCCCTTCCGCGCCATCTGGTGGCCGTCGAGACAGGTGACGACCGAGGAGCTCTCGCCGGGCAGATTGACGAGGATCGCGGTCGTCGAGCCGCCGTATTGCGCCCCGTAGAAGATGCCGGCGAGCATGATCAGCCCGGAGACGGGCTCGAGCTGGAAGGTCAGCGGCAGCAGCATCGCCACCGTCGCCACGGGACCGATGCCCGGCAGAACCCCGATCAGCGTCCCTACGAGGCAGCCGATGAGCGCGAAGAGCAGGTTCATGGGGGTCAGGGCGACCCCGAAACCGAGCGCGAGATTGGAGAGCACGTCCATCAGAACACCGGCCAGATCGGCATGGTGAGCGACAGCCCCCATGAGAAGATCACCACGCTCGCCGTCGCGAGAACGGCACCGGCGATGCCGACGCCGAGCAGGCTCTGCCCCTTCAGCGCCAGACTGCCGATCCCGACCACGAGGAAGATCGTCAGTACGAGGCCCAGCCTTTCGATGCCGAAGCCGAAGGCGCAGACGGCGGCCGTGATCGCGATCAGGGGCCGCAGCGCCCCGTCGGGCCAGGTCGCGCCCTCGTCGTTCTCGGGAAGCAGGAGCCCCTTCAGGATGGTCAACACCCCGAGGCCCAGCAGCGACCATGAGACGAGCAGCGGCACATAACCGGTCCCCATCCGAACCGCGGTTCCGATCCGGAAATTGCGGCCGAGCCACAAAGCGAGCAGCGCCACCGCGACGAAGACGAGCCCGGAGAGCACGTCCTTGTCGCGGATGATGCGCGAGAGGCTTCGACGCGGGGTCGGCATGCCGTCCTCACCCCTTCGGCGGAATGATCGGCAGCAGCAGGTAGGACTCCCGCTCGCCGCCCGCATGGATCGTGTTCGTCCCCGAATTGTAGTCGGCGTGGTAGTGCGTGTAGTGCACGCTGCCGACGCCGTCGCGGGGCTGCACGTCGAGCCGGATCCGGTGGCCCTTCTTGAAGCGCATGCTGGTCGGCCAGATTTCCACGTCGACGGGAACGACCTCGCCGGCCTTCAGAGGCAGACGCCGCTTGTGCTTGTGATAGGGCCGATAGGGCAGGCTCAGCTCCGGATCGAGTTCGCGATGCGACACGCGGAGCCAACCCTTGGCGACGGGCACCTGCTGGCCCTGCTGGCCGACTTCCCAGACGTCGTTGCCGTCGGGGTCGATGTTCCGGATCGTCAGGAACAGGTCCATGTCCTCGGTCGAGCTTTCGACCCAGATGCGTGCCGCGACGGGACCCGTGACCTCCATGTCCTCGGCCAGAGGCGGCGTTTCCAGCGAAATCCCCATGCCCGCCATCATCGCACCGGCGGCGAGGAAGGTGGAGGAGGCCGAAGCCGAACCCGCCTTGCCGGAACCGCTCGCGAAATAGGTGCGCGCATCGGACTTGGCCGGATTGCTCTCGCGCACGAGGCGCGCGGAATTCTTCGCCGCGCCTTCCGGCGGCGGCGAGAGATCGAAATGGAACTTGGTCCATTGCGTGCGGGCGATGGGCCACTCGTTCTCGTGACGCCATTCGCCGTTGCCGCCCCCGCCGTGACGGACCCACAACCGCACGGGCGGCTCTTCCATCACGCCGTTGTCGAGGCCTTTCAGCCAGTAGTCGAGGAAGCGCAGCTGATCATGCCGGCCGTCCTCCGTGTAGAACGGATGAACGTGGTTGCCCGCATGCATGCGCAGCTTCTTGTGCTTGGACGCGGCGCGCGTGAAGCCTTCGGTATTGCCGCGCATGTGCAGGCCCATGCCGGACCAGTTGCCCGCCGAGAACAGCGGAACGGTGATCTTGTCCCACTGGGCCTGTTCGCCGCGCTGCGTGCCGTTGTCCAGATTGTTCCGGATCCACTTCCAGAGCTGATGGCTCTCGAACGTGTCGGGATTGCCCTCCCGTGCGCGGCCCAGAAGGTGATGGCAGAGATGCGTCACGTACCAGTTCGTCATGAACTGGTTGAGGATGCCGCCGTGGAACAGCGCGTCGCGATAGATGTCCGCGAAGCCCTCCCACGGCACGATCGCCGCAAGGCCCTTCGGTTGGTGGTTCGCGACGAACCACTGGTTGATCGCGAAATAGGAGATGCCCAGCAGGCCCACCTTGCCGTTCGACCAAGGCTGTTCGGCCGCCCATTCGATCGAGTCGGCGAAGTCGAGGGATTCGGCATAGGAGAAGGCGTCGAAGGCGCCGGGCGAACGGCCGGTGCCGCGGGCGTCGACGCGGATCGCGATGTAGCCCTTGGGAACCCACCATTGCGGGTTCACCGTCTCCCAATTCATCATCGGGTTGGGCTTTTCCTCGAGGTCCTCCGGCGGAACCCAGACCTTGTCCTTCTGGTACGGCCCGAGATTCATGATGACGGGGAAATGGCCGGGGGCGTCCGGCCGGAAGATGTCGGCCTTGAGGATCGCGCCGTCGCGCATCCGGATCGAGACGTCCTTTTCCCAGACGATCCCGTATTCGTCGCGGCTGATGTTCGTGTTCTTCTGCGGTGCGCCCACGTCGCGGCTCCGTCCTTCATCGGCCTTGTCCGGCCGTAGTCTTCAGGGAAAGACGCCCGCCCTGACGGGGCGGGCGTCGATGCTGCGTCGCGCGCGGAGCGCGGCGTCGAAAGGCTCGGTTCGTTACTCGAGCTTGATGTCGGCCTCGGCGACGAACTTGCGCCAGATGCCGATTTCGCTCTTCAGCCAAGCCTGCGCCTCGGCGGGCGAGGCGGTCGGCGAGGCGGTGCCCATGGCGCGGGCCAGCGCGGCCTTCACGTCGTCGGAGGCGAGCGCGTCGTTGACCGCCGCGGCGATCTTCGCCTGGACGTCGGCGGGGGTGCCCGCCGAGGCGAAGAGGCCCTGCCAGTTGAAGGTGCCGATGCCGGCGAAGCCGAGTTCCGTCATGGTCGGCACGTCCGGGAATTCCGGCATGCGCTTGTCCGTGATGACCGCGAGCGGCTTGATCGTGCCCGCGCGGACGAGACCCGCGACGCTGGCGACGTTGATGAAGGCCCAATGCACGTCGCCGTTGGTGAGATCGCCCACCATGCCGGCCGCGCCCGTCCGGGCGGGGACATGCACCGAGTCGAAGCCCGCGCGCTTGGCGAAGATGGCCGCGTCGTAATGCGGATAGCTGCCGATGCCCGCGCTGGTGTAGCGGACCTTGCCGGGGTTCTTCTTGGCGTAGTCGATCAGTTCCTTGAGCGACTGGGGCTTGAAGTCGCCCGCGGTCGTCGCGCCGACGAAGGCGGGAATGACGGCGAGACGCGCCACCGCGGTGATCTGCGTCTCGTAGTCGAACTTCATCTTGTCCTTGTAGATGATCGGCGTGATCGCGTTGGTCGAGACGTTGCCGACCATCAGCGTGTGGCCGTCGGGACGGCCCTTCAGGATCTCCTCCATCGCGAGGATGCCGAAGGCGCCCGTCTTGTTCTCGACCACGACGGGCTGGCCGAGCGTGACGCGCATGCGGTCGGCGAGCACGCGCGCGACGATGTCCGTCGCGCCGCCGGGCGCATAGGGCACCACCAGCTTCACCTGGCGGTTGGGGAAGGGTTCGGACTGGGCCTGAGCGGCGAAGGGCGCCGCCGCGAGCAAAGCTGCGGCCGCGGCCGCAAGAAGCGATTTACGCATGGGATGTCCTCGGGTTGCGACGTCGAACGAAAAAAGCCGCCCGTTCAGGCGGCCTTGATTCCGTGGAGGCTGTGGGAGGTGTCCTTGCAGGTGAAGAAGAGCACGTCCGCGTCGTCCCCCGCCTTCCCCTCATGCAGCGTATTCGAGGGAATGTAGAGGACGGAGCCTGCGGGAACCTGATGCTTCACCCCTCCGACCGTGGCGTGGAACGTTCCTTCGAGGATGTAGATCCACTGCTCGTTCGGATGGGAATGGGCCACCGCGCCCGTACCCTTCGGCATCCTCATCAAGGCGATCATCATCTTGTCGCCTTCGACGCAGACGCCTTCCGCCGTCGAATAGGCCGGACCGCCCATGATCGGATCGATCCGCGCCAATTCATACAGGTACCGTCCGGGCTGAGCCCGGACCGCACCGGGCGTGCGAGCGCCCGACGAGGCCTTGGCCTTGTCTTCGTCAGCCATCGATTTCCTCCATGCCGCGGCTTTTTCGAGCGCCACGGCTTGTTGTTTATGGAGAAAGCCTAGTGGCGGGCCGAGGCGGGGCGCAAGTCACGAAATGATCCACCCAGATTATAAGTTGTTATTCGGGTCAGTATTTTTCTTGATGCGGCCGGACGGCGTTCAGAGGTCGAGTCCGGTGGGCGGAACGATGCCGCGCGGCAGCGGATCGGCTTCCCAGAACCGCGCTTCGTCGCCGCTGAGGACGGCGTCGATCGCCGCGTCGATGCTCGTCGGATCGAGGATGGATATCCGCAGCGGCGCGATCCCGTTGGCCTCGAGCCTTTCGCGGGCCGTACGCGCGCTTTTCGGGGTCGCGAAGGAGGCTTCGGAGAGAAGAGCGAAGGTCTTTCCGCCCGCACGGAAGGCGATGTCGACCTTCAGGAAATCCGTCGTCTCCGGCATGCGCTCGGGGCCGGGCGGCGGTGCGAACAGATGCGCGCGCGGCAGAGGAGCGGGGGCGGAACTCCACCAGTCGGCCGCACCATAAAGACCGCGGAACGCCGCGACCTTGCGGAGGAACGTTTCGTCCGCCTTGTCGAGCATCGCGCGGATACGGGCGAAATAGGCGTCGATGAAGGCGAGCGTCGTCCGGTCCCAGGGCGAACACAGCGCCTTGAAATGAACGCGCGCGGGATCCTTGGGCGGGCTGTCGCCGTCCTCGTCGGTGAGGCCCGCGAGTTCGTAGCGGATCCCGTGCAGCCGAACGGTCGGAACGCCCGCATCGACGATGGGGACGCCGGTCTCGAGCCTCAGCCCGCGCGAGGAGAAGCCCGCGACCCGCAGATCCGCGAAGGACCACGCGTCGGCGGCATAGGGCACGAGATCGACGGACCGAATCCTCAACAGCATGACGAAGCCTCCGGGAGGCTCAATGCCGGGCTTCGGGATGCCAGATCAAGAGCCGCGCCCGGATGAGTTCGAGCCCGCGGATCACGAGCATGCCGAGCAGCGCGATCTCGATGATGCCCGCGAAGACGCCGACCGAGTCCGCGAAACGGCCCGCCTGGATCATCGCGCCGCCGACGCCGCGGCCTCCCATCAGCATTTCAGTGACCACGGTGGTGATCATGCCGACGGGCAGCGCGATCTGAAGGCCGGTGAGGATCTGGGGAGAAGCCAGCGGGAGAATGACCTCCCACAGCAGGCGGCTTTCCTTGGTTCCGAGCGCGCGCGCCGACCACAGCGGCCATTTGTCGACGTTCTTCGTCCCCGCATGCGTCGCCATCACGATGGGGAAGAAGCAGGAGAACACGACCATGATGATCTTGGACGTGTCGTAGATGTCGAACCACAGGATGAAGATCGGCACGAAGGCCACTTTCGGCATGGGGAAGCCGATCGAGATCAACGGCTCGAAGAACCAGCCGAAGAATTTCGTGCGCGCCATCAGGATGCCCAGCGGAATGCCGAGCGCGGCGGCGATCAGGAAGCCCGTCAGCGCGCGATAGAGCGTGAGGCCGAGATCGACGAAGACGGCTCCGCCGATCGCGTCCTGATAGAGACGCACGAGCACGTCGCTGAGCGGCGGCAGCAGGAAGGGATGCGCGAGCCCGAGGCGCGTGGACGCCTCCCACAGCGCGAACAGCGCGAGGAGCACGCCCGTCTGCACGAGAAGTCCCGTTCCGAAGCGGGGCCCGCTTCTCGCGGCGGGGCGCACATGGCCGGCCTCGAGCGCGCTCATGATTGCTCCTTCCAATGCAGACGGCTCGCCGCGAAGGCGGCATAGAGCCGATCGGCGGCGAAGCCGATGCCCGCGACCGCGAGAATGACCGCGAACATCGCGGGGTAATTGCCGCCGTCGCCGAGCGTTCCGATCAGGAAGCCGAGGCCGTCCTTCGCGATCACGAATTCGGAACTGACCATGAGGATGAAGGAGAAGGCGAGCGCCGTGCGGCAGCCTGCGAGAATGTCCGGCAGCGCGGCGGGCAGGATGACCTCGCGCAGGATCTCGAAGCGGCTCGCGCCGAGGCTCGACGCGGACCAGAGCAGCACCTGACCCACGCCGCGCGCGCCGTTGTAGGTGCTGATGATCACGGGCAGCAGACAGCCGAGAAAGATCAGGAACACCTTCGAGGAATCGCCGAGGCCGAACCAGATCATCACCAGCGGGATCAGGGCCGATTTCGGCATCGGATAGAAGATCCGCACGATCGGGTTGATCAGCCAGAGGAAGATCCGGTTCGTCGCCATGAACAGGCCGATCAGGATGCCGAGCACGATCGCGGCCCCGAGGCCCGCCGCCGCACGGGTCAACGACTTGTAGGCGCTGAACAGGAACTCGCCGCTCGCGACGAGGCCGACGAAGGCCGAGAAGATGACCTCCAGCCCCGGCAGAAGCTGCCGCGACACGAGGCCCGTCACCGTCACGATTTCCCAGACGAGAAAGAAGATCGCCACCGGGAGATAGCGGATCACGAGCTGCATCAGTGTTCCCCGCGGCTCGCGGAGATCGCCTGCTCGCGCACCAGCGCCCAGATGCGCTCGCACAGCTCGACGTAGCGCTTCGAGGCGATGACCCCGTCGTCGCGCTCCATGCCCAGCTCGGTCTCGACGAGATGCTCGATCCGCCCCGGCCGGGCGGACATGATCGAGATGCGGTCGGCGAGGAAGACCGCCTCATGCACGTCATGCGTCACGAAGACCACGGTCTTCGGGCTGTTGCGCCAGATCGAGCGGAGCTCTTCCTGCATGACGCGCCGCGTCTGCGCGTCGAGCGCGCCGAAGGGCTCGTCCATCAGCAGGATGTCGGGATCGACCGCGAGCGTCCGCGCGATGGCCGCGCGCTGCTGCATGCCGCCCGAGAGTTGGGACGGGAAATGGTTCTCGAAGCCCGCGAGCTGGACCATCTTGATGTAGTGCCGCGCGCGCTCCTCCGCCTCGGGCTTGGAGCGGCCCTGCTTTCTGAGCCCGTAGACGACGTTTTCGAGAACCGTCTTCCACGGAAACAGCGCGAAGTTCTGGAAGACGATGCCGCGATCCGGACCGGGCGCGGAAACGACGCCCGCGGGCGTCCGGATCGCGCCCTTCTGAACCGGGATGAAGCCGCCGATCAGATAGAGAAGCGTCGATTTTCCGCAGCCGGAGGGCCCGAGAAGCGCGTGGAACTCGTTCCGCGCGATCTCGAGATTCGTCTCCTTGAGCGCGACCGTCGAGGCGCCGGAGCGTCCCGCATAGGAATGCGAGACGCCCTCGACCTTGATGCCGAATTCGCTCACTTGTTCGCCTCGATACGGCGCTTGGCTTCCTGCACGAAGCTGAGATCGACGTAGCGGGGCTCCAACGTGATCACCTGCGGAGCGAGTTCGACGTCCTTGATGACGTTCAGGCTGTCCTGCAGCGTCTTCACGTTCGGGAAGAGGAACGGATCGCGATAGTAGTCCTTCTGCGTGAAGAGATGTCCGAGCCTCTCGGGCGGCTGCTTCATGAAGTCGGCGACGATCTTGACCGCTTCCGTCCGGTTCGCGGGATCGTTGAACCAGCGCATGGCGCGCACATGGTCTTCGAAGAAGTCCATCATCTGCGTCCGGTTCTTCTGCAGGAAGTCCGCGCGGCCCGCGAGGAAGACGAGCTGCGAGGGGCCGACCGCGTCCTTGGCCCGGAACAGGATCTCGTATTTGCCCGTCGCCATCAGCTGGTCGGAGACCGGCTGAAGCACGGTGCCCATGTCGATCTTGCCCTCGTCGAGCATGATCGGAATGTTCGGGAAGGCGACTTCGATCACGGTGAAGTCGCGCTTGTCGACCATGCCGTTCTTCTTGAACATCGCGCGGATCGCGGTGTCGGACGCCGAGCCGATGGCGTTCGAACCGATGCGCTTGCCCTTCATGTCGGCGATCGTCTTGATGCCGGAGTCCTTGCGGACGAGGAACGTCTCGGAATGGTTCTGCCCGACGCCGTCCTGAATGATGTCGGCGAGCACCTTCACGTCCTGACGGGCGTTGAGCACGGCCAGATTCAGGGCGAGCGCGGAGAACGCCGCCATGTCGATCTCGTTCGCGGCCATGGCCGCGATCTGGGGCGAGCTGCCGCGGAACAGGATCGGCTCGACGGTGTAGCTCTTGCCGTAATGCTTCAGGATCTCGGGCTTGGAATACAGCACCGGGATCATGTGCCCGGGCATGGTCGACCAGCCGATGCGGATCTTCACGGGCTCGGCCTGCGCGGCGGCGGACCAGACGGCCCCCAGCGCGATCGCCGCCACGGCGGCGAACATCTTCTTCATCATCAGGTCTCTCCCCTCGACGTTTCCTGCGGCGGCCCGTTTGGACGGGCGCTCTTGCTTATCGATTGATAATTTGAGGTTTCGCGCTCCCCGCTGTCAACCACGAAACCGGCGTCTATTGATCGACCGATAACCTTCGGAGGGCGGCTTGCCTTCGGCCCCGCCCTGCACGACAGTGACGGCCATGTTCAAGCGTGCATCATGCCTTCGGGCGGGCGTCGTTCTTCTGGCATCCGCCTTCTGGATCTCGACGGCGGCGGCTCAGGCCGTGCCGAAGACGGGGTCCTGCCCGTCCGGTTATCGGACGAGCGGGTCCTATTGCGTGCCCAATTCCTCGAACGCTGCGCCCGCCGTCGCCAAGACGGGTTCCTGCCCGTCCGGCTACCGCACTTCGGGGGATTATTGCGTCGGCAATTCCGCCGACGCGCCGCATGCCGTGCCGAAGACGGGCTCCTGCCCGTCCGGCTACCGGACGAGCGGGTCCTATTGCGTCTCGAACCGCTGATCGGCCTCAGTCCGGAAGGATGGCGACCGCCCGCGTCCAGCCGCCCGAGGCGCGTTTGATCTTCACGGGGAAGCAGGCCACCGTGAAGCCCGTCGCCGGCAGCGCTTCGAGATTGTGCAGCTTCTCGATCTGGCAATAGCCACGGTCGCGCCCGGCCTTGTGGCCTTCCCAGATGATCGAGGGGTCGCGCGTCGCCTCCCACCGCTTGGCGGTGTGGCTGAAGGGCGCGTCCCAGCTCCAGCCGTCGGTGCCGACGACGCGCACGCCCATGCCCGTCAGATGCAGCGTCGCCTCGCGGCCGAAGCCGCAGCCGGAATGGATGTAGTCGGCCGAGCCGTAACGCGCGCCCGCGGCCGTATTGGCGAGCACGATGTCGAACGGCTGCAGCCGATGGCCGATCCGAGCGAGTTCCGCATCGATCTCCGCGGGCGTCACCAGATGTCCGTCGGGCAGATGCCGGAAATCGAGCTTCACGGCCGGGCGGAAGAACCAGTCGAGCGGCAATTCGTCGATCGTCGCCGCCGGCGCGCCGCCGTCCATGGTCGCGTGATAGTGCCAAGGCGCATCGACATGCGTGCCGTTGTGCGTGGAGACCGTCGCGACCTCCATCGCCCAGCCTTGGCCGTCGGGCAGATCCTCGCGCCGGAGGCCGGGGAAGAAGGCGGTGACCTCGTCGGCGGTCCGCTCATGCGTCTTGTAGTCGATCTTCGGACGCATGAAGGCCGGATCGGCGGGCACGTCGTTCTCGATCGGGATGGAAATGTCGATGATGCGGGGCATGGGGTCGTCCTCCTCGGCGGCGGGGCGGGTCTTGCGCCCGCTCCTCTCGTTCTGTTTCGGGGCTTTCGGCCCGGCTTTCAACCGGCGGCGCTCGTCGCCTCCATGGTGACGACGCCTTTTTCGTCTTCCACGCGGCAGACGGTTCCGTCGCCGTCCCGTCGTCCCCGCACGCGGAAGGGCGTGCCCGCGATCAGGGGCGACAGCGCGCGATAGCGGAAGCGCCGCGGCGCGCCTCCCGACGAACGCGCCGCCGCCTGCAGCAGGAGCGTCGCCTGGATCGGTCCGTGCACCACGAGTCCGCCATAGCCCTCGACCTCGGTCGCATAGGGCAGGTCGTAATGGATGCGATGGCCGTTGAAGGTCATGGCGGAATAGCGGAACAGCAGAACGGGCGAGGCCTCGACCGTCATGTCGAATTCGCTCGCCAAGGGCGCGCCGGGGCCGGGCTTGGCGGCCGAGGTTCCGGCTTCGCGATAGACGATGTCGTGCCGCTCGCGGATGACGACGCCCGCCTCGCCCGCGACCTCGTGATGCACGGCGACGAAGCAAAGGGGGCCGGTTTTTCCCTGCTTGAAGGCGATCTCGCCCACCGTGCTCGTCCGCGACGCCCTCTCTCCCGACCGAAGGGCCCCGAGGATCTCCAATTCCCCGCCCGCCCACATGCGCTGCGGCAGCGGCACCGGCGGCAGGAACTCGCCCTTGGCGGCGTGTCCGTCGGGCCCGAGCGCGGCCATGGGCGCAGCCCCGGGCGCGAGGCACCAATGGATTCCGAGCGGGGCCGTCCCCTCCGGCACGGGTGCGAGATGCGGCTCGAACGTGGTGCGATACTCTTCGACGAGCCGGGGCGTGAGGACATCCTCCGCCCGCATGCCGCGGCCCGTCCATGCCGACAGGGCTTCGACGTCGATCCCGTTCATGTCGGCCTCCTATTCGCCCGCGGCGACGCCCGCGAGGAACTCCGCGCGCACGGCTTCGGTCTGCGCGCCCCGGGCGGGAACGGAACCGTAGCTCCGCTCGTCTCCCATGCGCCTGACCGGCGGCGCGGGCATTTTGACGGGCCCTTCCGGCGTGTCCACCGTGATGCGCCTCAGATGCGGATGCGCGCCGAGCGCCGCCATGTCGCTGACGCGGCCGAAGGCGATCTCATGCTTCATCAGCGATGACGTCAAAGCTTCGGCCGTCATGCCGGCGAAGGCGGCCTGTACCGCGGCGTCGGTCTCCGCGCGCAGGCGGACCCGCTGCACGTTCGTCGCGAAGCGCGGATCGGCGGCGAGCGCGGGGTCGCCCATGACATCGCCTGCGAGGATGCGCCATTCGCGGTCGCTCTGGGTCGAGATGAGGATGTCCGCCCCGTCCGCCGTCCGGAACACGCCGTAGGGCGCGATGGAGGGATGCGCGAGGCCGAGGCGTTTCGGCGTCTGACCGCCTTCATGCTGCAGCAGCGGTACGGTCGACCAGTCGGCAATGGCGTCGAACATCGAGATGCGGAGATCGGCGCCCTCTCCCGTCCGCGCGCGCAGCAGCAGGGCTTCGAGAACGGCCTCATAGGCGTTCATGCCCGTGGCGATGTCGACGACGGAGACCCCGACCCGCGCGGGCGCTTCCGGGCCGCCCGTCACCGAGGCGAGACCCGCTTCGGCCTGGATCAGGAGGTCATAGGCCTTGCGCTTCGCATAGGGGCCGCTCTCGCCGTAGCCCGAGATCGACGCGATCACGAGGCGGGGGAAATCCCGGCGCAGCCTGTCATGGGAGAAGCCCAGCGCGGCGATCGCGCCCGGCTTGAGGTTCTGGACGAGCACGTCCGCCTTGGCGAGCAGAGCTTCGAGCAGCGCCTTGTCCTCGTCGCGCTTCAGATCGAGGACGACCGATTCCTTGCCACGGTTGAGCCAGACGAAATAGGAGCTCTGCCCCATGACGGCGTCGTCGTAGCCGCGGGCGAAATCGCCCTCCGGCTTCTCGATCTTGATGACGCGCGCGCCCGCATCGGCGAGGCGGCAGGTGCACATCGGCGCGGCGACCGCCTGTTCAAGCGCGACGACCAGCATTCCTTCGAGCGGCAACGGCAAGGACGTCTCCCGAACCCGTCTTTCCTCCGCCCTCGACGGAGCGCTTCCCGTTCCGCATAGCATGAACGGAAAAGGAGGGCATGCGCGCCCGCTTCCGGATCAGATCGTCAGGACGACGTTGCCCATGAGCCGCCCGCCTTCGACCGCCTCATGCGCCGCGGCGCAGTCCTCGAGCGGGAAACGGGCCGCGATCGTGTGACGGACGAGACCCCGCGCGAAGAAGTCGTTCATCCGCGCGATCGCGTCGCGCCGGGCCTTCGCCTCCAATTCGTAGACGATGAAGAAGCGGATCGCCGCGCCCGAGACGATCAAGGGCACGAATTCGAGCGAGAATTCCGGCTTCGCGGAACCATAGACCGCGCAGAGCCCGTCCTTGGCGATGAGGCGCGGCAAAAGTCGGCCGTTGGTCGCGATGTCGACTTCGACGATTCGGTCGACGCCCCGGCCTCCGGTTTCCGCCGCGATGCGCGCCGCGACGTCCTCGCTGCGGTAGTCGATCACCACGTCGGCGCCCGCGTTGCGGGCATGTTCGGCCTTCGTCGCCGAGCTGACGGTGGCGAAGACCTTGGCCGCGCCGAGGAGCTTTGCGAACTGGACCGCATAATGCCCGACGGAGCCCGCCCCGCCCGTCACGAGAACGGTCCGGCCTTCGACCGAACCGTCGACGGTGACCGCACGCCAGGCCGTCAAGGCGGGGATTCCGAAACAGGCGCCTTCTTCGAAGCTGCAGACGTCGGGGAGAGGAGCGACGAGGTCTTCGGGCAGCACGACATATTCCGCGGCGGTGCCGAGGGGTCGTCCCCATTGGCCGTTGAGCACCCAGACCCGCTCGCCTTCACGACGGGCGGAGACGCCCGGCCCGACCCGGTCGACGACGCCCGCACCGTCGCTGTGCGGCACGACGATCGGTCCCGCCATCGGCCGGACGCCGGAACGCGCCTTCCAGTCCGAAGGGTTGACGCCGGAGACCGCGAGCCGGACGCGGACCTCCCCGGGCCCCGGCTCCGGATCGGGAAGCGTCCCCGTCCTGATGACGTCCCGCGCCGGTCCCGTCCGCTCGTACCAAGCCGCCCGCATGTCGTTCGTCCCCCCGCTTCGATCGCGGGGGATCATCGTCGCATGCCGCCGCCGCGGCAAGCGGCACGATCCTCAGAACGTGAAGTCCGAAGCCTGCAGGGCAGAGAGAGCGACGTGCCGGAGCGCGACCGAATGATCGCCCTGCGTGATCACGACCGACGAACCGTCCTGTACCGCATGGGCGAGCAGGTCCCCGAAGGAGGTCGCGCCGAGCCCGCGAAGGTCGAGCGTGTCGACGCCCGCCTCGAAATCGGTGACGAGCATGCGGCCGGGAGCTTGGGCCCTGAAGACGAAGGCGTCGGAACCGTCTCCGCCCGAAAGCATGTCGAACCCGCCGCCTCCGATGAGCACGTCGTCGCCCGTGCCGCCCGTCAGACGGTCGTCGCCGGCGCTGCCCGTCAGCGTATCCCGACCCGCGCCTCCGATGAGAACGGCGTCGCCGCCTTGCGAGATCATCCTGTTGTCGCCGCCGTTGCCGACGCCCCGGAACGTTTCCGTACCCGTATAGGTCAGGGCTTCGAGCTGGGCGCTCAAAGTGAATTCCGACAACGTGGTCTCGACCCTGTCGTATCCGCCGGCCGCACCCTCGACGATGACGTCGCCGACGTGATCGACACGATGGACGTCGTTGCCGGCGCCGCCGACGAGTCGATCGGCCGTCGGGCCTTCGACGATCGGGGCCGAGGTTTCGGACGTCGTCGCGAGCGCGGTCGTCCGGAGAGCGGCGGAGCCGCCGGCGAAGACGAAGTTGGAAGCCGTGAGGCTCTTCGTGGACAGGTTCTCGAGCACCACGCTCTGGCCGCCGAAGACGAGCTTGGTCGCGGTGGAACCGGCGAGCGCCTGCGCAAGCGAGGTGATGCCGAGCGCGGAGACGTCGATCCGATCCTGCCCGAGGGCGAAATCCTTGATCGTGTCGGCCCCGGTCTCGCCGGCCCGCAGAAGGAACCGGTCCGCGCCGTCGCCGCCGCGCAGCACGTCGTTGCCGAACCCGCCGATCAGAACGTCGTTTCCGGATCCCGCATCGATGTTGTCGTTGCCCGCGCCGCCGTCGACCCGATCGCCGCCGCCGCTCGCGATCAGCGTGTCGGCTCCGGCACCGCCGGTGATCGCATTGGCGGAAGCGTTGCCGACTCCGCGAAAACTCCCCGTGCCCTTGAAGACGAGATTTTCGAGGGGCGCCGTGAGCGTGAAAGAGGAAAACACGGTCGTGACCGTATCGATGCCTCCCGTCGTCGTCTCATGGATCGTCGCGCCGGACGCGTTGATCACATAGGTGTCGTCGCCGATGCCGCCCGCGAGAAAGTCGGTTCCGCCGCCGCCGTCGATCGTGTCGTTGCCGCCGCCGCCGAGGATGCGGTCGGAACCGGCGCCGCCGAACAGCCTGTCATTGCCGTTGGCACCGAAGATCGTGTCGTTGCCGCCGTTGCCGTAGACGACGTCGTTGCCGTCATTGCCGCTGAGCAATTCACCCGCCGCGCCGCCCGTGACGGTCTTGGCCGCGAGCACCGCGGCGTCCTGCCAGACGCGCACATAATCGAGCTTCATCTCCGCGGGAAAGCGGGTGGTCGAATCCGGATCCCCCGGCCAAGTCCCGCCGACCGCCATATTGGCGATGAGATACATCGGGATCTTGGTGCTTGCGGGCGTCGCCATGGAGCCCATGGCCTTGCCGTCGAGATGGAAGGTGATCCGGTCGGGTTGCCAATCGACGCCGTAGGTATGCATCCCGACGGAGAGGTCCGTCACGGTCTGGCGAACCACTTTATGCACCACCCCGTCCGAGGTGTGGACGGTCTGGAAGAGCGAATTCGGCAGATGGCCGAGGAACTCGACGACGTCGATCTCGCTCTGGACCGAGGAGTCGGAACTGCGCAGCCAGAGCGCGGGCCAGAGCCCCTTGCCCGCCGGGAAATCGGCGCGGAATTCGATGTAGCCGTATTTGAATTCGGCGTTCTTGGCCGAATTGATCATGCCGGACGTGTAGGGCCGGTCGTAGACGTTGGCGAGTTCCGCCGCGGGGGTCCGGTTCGCGGTGATCTTCAGCGAACCGTCCGCGAGCGCGAACGGATTCACGCCGGCATCGGTGCCGTCCGCGCCGCGGAAGTCGCGGTCGAGATAGATCTGCTTCTCGCCGTTCGTCCCGAGCCAGCGGATATTGCCGGGGAAGGTGGTGTTCCAGACGGCCTCGCCCGGTGCATCGGGAAGAAGACCCGTCGAGAATTCCTGCGCGAAGCTGAGCAGCATCCCGGCGCGGGGCGCATTGGCTGTGGTCGAAAGAATGGTCATCCGGCCGATCCCTTTTCGTCGTCGTCGCGCCGACCGCAGTCGCGGCCATGTCCGGCGAAGGTCGATCGGGAATGCGGCATGCAAGGGCGGCGAAGGTTCGGATCCGGGGACGGCGGCCCGATACCGATCGTCGCCTTGACGGAAGGAAACGGTGTTGACGTTTCTTGAGGAACGAGCGACGGAAGCCCGGAGCGCCTCCCGATCGGCTTTCGGACGGGGTCTTTTCCGAATCGACGCCGTTCGCCCATGTCCGCCGGACGAAGGCGCGCGACGTCTCTTGTCTTCCGTCGCCGATCCGTTAATTATCGTCTGATAAATTGCTTGAGGGGGAACGAGATGGCGGGCAGGAAGGCGATCGTCGTCGGCGGATCGATGGGCGGGGTCTTTTCCGCCCTGTATCTGCGCCGTCTGGGCTGGGACGTTCGGATCTTCGAGCGCTCCTCCGTCCCGCTGGTCGGGCGCGGCGCCGGCATCGTCACCCATCCGGAACTCAGGCAGGCGCTCGCCGATCTCGGCCGCGCGGCCGAGTCCGATCTCGGCGTTCCGATCGAGAAGCGCATCGCGATCGACGCGCAGGGCGAGGTCTTCGCGGAGCACCCGCGCCGACAGATCTCGACCTCCTGGAACCGGCTGTTCGAGATCCTCAACGAGGTTCTTCCCAAGGACATCTACGAGCTCGGCAAGGAGTTCGTCTCCTTCGAGCAGGATGCGCATTCGATCACCGCGCGCTTCGCCGACGGCACGAGCGCGACGGGCGACCTCCTCGTGGGCGCGGACGGTTTCCGTTCGCAGGTCCGGGGCGTCCTGACGCCGGAGGCGAAGCCCGTTTTTGCGGGTTATGTCGGCTGGCGCGGCCTCGCGGACGAAGCCCGCTTCACGCCGGAGTTCCGGCGCGACGTCTTCGACACCTTCGCCTTTCACCTGCCGCCCGGCGAGCAGATCATCGGCTATCCCGCGGCGGGCCCCGGAAACGATCTTCGTCCCGGCCATCGCAGCTGGAACATCGTCTGGTACCGCCCGACGACCGCGGAGCAGCTGCGTCGTTTCCTCACCGACGACACGGGGCACGAGCATTCGGTCTCGATCCCCCCTCCCCTGATCTCCCGGAGCGTGATCGCCGAGATGCGGGACATCGCCGAGCGGACGCTTCCGCCGCAGTTCCGGGAAGCGATCCGGATCATCGATCAGCCCTTCTTCCAGCCGATCTACGATTTCGAAGCCCCGACCATGGCCGTCGGCCGCGCCTGCATCATCGGCGACGCCGCCTTCGTCGTGCGCCCGCATGTCGGCGCGGGCGTCGTCAAGGCGGCTCAGGATGCGGAAGCGATCGCCCGCCATGTCGGCGGGGGAGAGGACGTGATCGGAGCGCTCCGCGCCTTCGACGCCGAACGTCGGCCGATCGGGGCGGCCTTCGTCGCCCATGTCAGGCGGTTGGGCTCCTACATCAAGCGGGAATTCGCCTCGGAGGCGGAGCGCAGCTACGCGCTGGCCAATGCCGAGCCCATGCGGGTCATGGTCGAGACCGCGGTGCTCGACTTCATGACGGGCGGCGAGCCGACGGAGGAGAAGCGCGCCGTTTCCGGCGCGTGATCCGCGGCGGGGTCAGCCCTGACGCCTGAGGAAGCCGCGGATCGAGATTTCGGCCCAGATCCCCGCCGCATGGAACGGGTCGGCACGGTTGAAGGCGACGACCGTCGCCCGATCCGCCGCCTCGACCACGAAATGCGAGCCGATCGCGGTGGCGCCGTCGTCCGCGACGAGCGGTCCCGACATCACGATCCGAACGCCGTAAGCCGACGTGTCGGCGAGAAACGCCTTATGCGCCTCGTAATGCGCGAGCCGCGTCTCGAGAGCGCCGGGACGGTCGACGGCATGGATCACGAACAACATGGGACGGGCTCCTCGAGGGGTTCAGGGCCGGGATGCGGAAGGGAAGACCCCGATGCACGAACTCCGTGGTCATCGGGGTCACGATTTCCGGCCCGTCACTTCACGAGCGCGGTCGCCAGAGGCGGGAAGATCGCGATCAGCAGAAGCGCCGCCAACATCACGAAGACGAAGGGGATGGCGCCGGCGAAGATCTCCTCGATCCGCGTCGTTCGATCCGCCAATGTCGCCTTGACGGTGAAGACCGAAATCCCGAAGGGCGGCGTCAGCAGACCCGCTTCGACGGCGATGATGGTCACGATGCCGAAATGGATCAGGTCGAAGCCGAATTCCTGCGCGATCGGGGCCGCGATCGGCACCATGATCAGAAGGATCGACGACGAGTCGAGGATCATTCCGAGCAGGAGGATGATGATCACGTAGATCAGCAGGAAGCCGTAGGCCCCCATGCCGAGATGCTCGACGAAGTCGCCGATCGCGTTGGGGACGCCCGCGAGCGAAAGCATGCGGGAATAGAGCCCGGCGGCGACGAGCAGGAACAGGATCGAGACGGAAACGTGACCCGTTTCGGTCAGTACGCGCCACAGCTTGCCGAGATCGAGCCGCCGACGGACGACCGCGATCGCGAGCGCGCCGAAGGCTCCGACGCCGCCCGCTTCGGTCGGCGTGAAGATGCCCGTGTAGAGACCGCCCAGAATCAGGACGACCAGCGCGGCGATCGGGACCGACTTCGCGGCCATTTCCGCCCCGCTCATCACGGGATCTTCCGCCGTTCTGCGGGCGCTCTCGGCCGGATCCACCATCACGAAGGAGGGATAGAAGCGGGCGGCGCAATAGATCAACGCGGCGAAGCCGAGCGAGATCATGATGCCGGGAATCACGCCGGCGATGAACATCTTGCCGATCGAGACTTCGGCCAGCACGCCGTAGATGATCATCAACAGCGAGGGCGGGATCAGCATGCCGAGAATGGAACTCCCGGCCACCGTGCCCGTAGCGAAGCGCATCGTATAGCCGTAGCGCCGCATCTCGGGCACCGCGACCTTGGTGAAGACCGCGGCGGAGGCGATCGACACGCCCGTGACGGCGGCGAAGACGGCGTTGGCGGCGACCGTCGCCATGCCGAGACCGCCGCGGATACGCCGGAGCAGCGCCTGCGCGACGTCGAACGTGTCCTTGCCGACGTCGGAGATCGAGACGAGCAGGCCCATCAGCACGAAGAGCGGGATGGTCGCGAAGAGATAGTCCTGAATGCCGGAATAGGTGGCGATGGCCGTGAGGCGGAAGGCGAGGTCGATATTGTCGCGGATCAGATAGACGCCGACGCCCGCGAGCGTGATCAGCACGATGCCGATATGCATGCCGAGCACGATCAGCAGGACCATGACGGCGATGAGGATGAAGCCGATCGTAACGGGTTCCATTGCAGCCTCCCGATCAGACCGACCGACCGGACGCGAGCTTCTTCAGCTCGTCGACGGCCTGAATGACGAAAACGACGGCGCCGAGCGACGCGCCGAACACGATGATGGCCCGAACGGGCCAGGTCACGATCGTGAAGAGGCCCTGAACGCCGAAATATTCGCGTCCCGTATAGGCCCGCACGGTCGGCAGCCATCCCGCATAGGCGATCAGCGCAAGGGAGACCGCACCGAACAGAAGGAAGCCCGCCTCCAGTGCCGCGCCCGCCTTCGGCGACGCCTTGGTGATCCGTTCGATCAGGAAGTCCGCGCGGGTCATGCGCTTGGACTGGATGCCTGCGGCCAGCTGCAGGAAGACGATGGCCACGATCGAATGCGCGGCGATCTCGGCGACCCCGGTGATCGGAGCGGAGAGAAAGCTGCGGCCGATCACGTCGGCCACGATCAGGAACATCAGAAGGAAGGTCCAGACGGTTCCGATCGCCCCGACCACATTGACGAAACCGCCGAACGCGCCGAGCGCTTCCGACGGTGCACCGCTCTCGATGGCGGCGAGGTCCGAGTTTTCAGACATCACATGACTTTCGGGGTGACGGGAGGGGCTGATCGCAGCCCCTCCCGTGCCGACGGGGATGATCAGGCTTCGGCCGACCAATCACGGGGAGGCTTGCCGCCGCCGGCGCGCAGCGCGGCGAAATAGCCCTTCAGCAGGTCGCGAGACCCTTCGCCCGAGCTGTCCGCCCAGGTCTTGCCGAGGTTCGGAAGTCCCTTGATCCAGCGCTGACGCTCGGCTTCGGGAAGGGTGGTGATGATCGCGCCCTTGGCGGCCATCTCCTTCTCCGCCGCGTCGATGCGGGCGTTGACGTCGTCGGTATGCGCCTTCGTCGTGGCCTTGCCGACCCGCACCATCGCGTCCTGAACGACCTTCGGGAAGGCGTTGAAGCGGTCGAGGTTGCAGGAGACGGTGCCGACCGACATCGCGCCGAGGTCGACCTTGGTCACGTATTTCGCCACTTCATAGACGCGGGTCGGGAGAATGCCGACGAAGAAGGAGATGCAGCCTTCCGAAACGCCCGTCTGGATGTCGGTGTAGTAGGTCGTCAGAGCGCCGTCGACCGGGGTCGCGCCGGTCCCCTGCAGCCAGTTGGCCGAGGTGCCGGGCGCCGAGATCTTCTTGTTGCGCAGATCGTCGACCGACTTGATCGGGAAGTTCGTCCACAGGTGATAGGTGTCCGTCACCAGCGAGGTGAGCGGCATGAGCTTCAGACGCGCATAGGACGCCTTCAGAGCCGCGTTGGACGTGTTGAGATCCTGGAAGACGTTGGCGATCAGCGTGTGGTCGCCGCCCGAGAAGGGCGTGAAATAGGTGATGTTCTGGAGGGGCATGGTCGAGCCCTCCCACAGCGCGCCGACATAGCCGATGTCGACGATGTTGTCGCGCACCGCCTCCATCGTGTCCTGGAACTTGTAGAGCGTGCCGCCATAGGCTTCGCGCCAGTTGATCTTCACGCTGTTGCCGTTGTCGCGAAGGAACTTGTCCACTTCCGGCTGGAAGAAGTTCTTCATCTGCGACACCCACATGTTCTGGACCGGGTGGCTCGACCCGATCTGAACCGTCAGCGTCTGCTGAGCCGAGGCCTTGATGTTGAACAGGGGCAGCGCCGTCGCGGCGGCGCCCGCCGCGATGAAGCTGCGACGCGTCGTCTTGGTCATTTCCGTTCCCTCCGAATGTCGGACTTTTCGCCCGTTTCTCGTTCGCGGAGATCCGACGCACCGCGATCCGCGGCTAACCTCTCGTTTTTTCTACCGATTTCAAGATCAGGCGGGACGAAAAAAACGCGGAGCGGCGAGACAAGGAGTCGCAGCACTGCGCTCAATTCCGTTGATCGCCGGGAGGCTCGATGCAGTTCGAGACCACGCGCCGCACCATGGGACCCATCATCAGGATGACGGGGAACGCGACCGCCCAGGAGATCGGCCAGGCGATCGCCCAACGGAGGGCGAGATCGGGCACGAACCCGACCGCGTTGAGCGTCGCGACGAAGCTCACGACGGCGGTCATGATGCCGGACAGGATGAGGCCGAACAGGATCGGTCCCCACCGATGGGGAAGACGACGGATCATGGAGGTCACTTGATCGGCGGGCGCGGCAGCTTCGCCTCGCCGGGTTCGATCACGAAGCGGTGGGCGAGCGTGAACCAGGGAGCCGCGACGTCGGCGGCGGGAGGCGCACCGGTCTCGTGACGACGGAAATCGCCCACGAGCGAACGCGTGACGCCGAACACGACGTCGGTCTCGAGATGCTCGTCGCCGTCCACGAAGACCTGCGTGACGAGGGTCCTGAAGCCGGGCTTGTGGATCAGGACATGGAGATGCGCGGGACGATAGGGATGTCTGTTCTGGACGCGCAGCATGTCGCCGACCGGGCCGTCGGTCGGCACGGGATAGCCTGCGGGCTTCACCGAGCGGAATGCGATCCTGCCTTGCGCGTCCGTAGTGAACTTGCCGCGAAGGTTCATGTCGGCCTGTTCGGAATCCTGGTTCTCGTAGAAGCCTGCGGGTGAAGCCTGCCAGACGTCGACTTCCGCGCCTTCGACGGGCCGCCCTGCGGCATCCGCAACCGCGAATTCGGCGAAGAGGGCGGCACCGGGCGTCGGGCAGCGGACGATGGAACCGCCGTTCGCCGTCGGCGGTGAATGCATCCGCCAGAAGGGGCCGAGCAGCGCCGCGTCGGTTTCCGTCGCGCCGCCCGCACCGTTGTTGATGAGACAGACGAGCGTGGAGACGCCGATCGCGTCCGAGAACAGGATGCCCTCGTTGCGGGCGTCGTCCGTCGCCCGTCCGATCCTGTTCAGGAACTCCACGCCGAGTTCGAATTCGGCTTCGGTCGGGCGGACTTCCCGGATGAAGGCGTGCATATGGCGGACGAAGGCCCCGGCGATCTCGCGCAGGCGGGCATCTCCGCAGCCGTCGACCGCCTCGAGCACGGCGGACGTCACGTCGGCTTCCTTCTCGATGATCATGGATTCTCCCGGACGGATTCGGAGGTCGTCATGAACGGGAATGTCGCTCCCCGCGCGCCGAGGTCAAGCCCGGCCGGGCCGGCGCCGGGAGATGTGCAGAACGGATGAACCTGCGAAGTTTCGATTTGCCGCTGATCCGCCTCTTATATACCAAGCGTATCGACAAGAAACGGACGGGCGGGACGGGCCCGGACTTCGGAGCCGCACGTGCATCTCAACATCATTCCTTTCGTTCGTTATCGTTACAAAGGTGAAGTTGTTCCGTGCCCGATCTGCAATTCTAAAGAGAATAAACCGATCGCCCGGATCGATCGCCGGCTGAAGCCGTTGTCGACCGTGATGTGCGACGATTGCGGCGTCTTCTACTCGAATCCCATGCCGACGAAGGCCGAACTGAATCATTATTACCAGAACGAATATCGGAAAGACTATCAACTCGCCTTCTCGAAGCCTTCGGCCAAGCACATCGAGAAAAAGAGGAACGAGGCGCGGTCCCGTTACGAAGTCGTTCGGAGAGAAGCCGCCGGGGATCGGCTGGTTTTGCTCGATTTCGGCTGCGGCTCGGGCGAACTGGTGCATGAATTCGCGACGCACGGTCATGAGGCGCACGGGTTCGAACCCGGCGCGACCTATTCGTCCTTCGCGCGCTCGGCAAAGGCGCTCGACATCACGATCCAGAGCGCGGATTTCCGCAACGCGGTCTATGCGCCGAAACAGTTCGACGCGATCACGATGCTGCATGTCCTCGAGCATGTTCCGGACCCGATCGCCGCGCTCGAACAGGCCTATGCATGGCTGAAGGACGACGGCGTCCTTTATCTCGAAGTCCCGAACATGCAGGGCTACGAGTTCAAATGCTTCGAGCATTTCCACTTCGCGCATGTCCTCGGCTTTTCGCGTGACAATCTGATCCTCGCCCTCCGGCGGGCGGGCTTCCGGATCCGCCGCGAATTGTCCGGCACGTCGATGGTCGCGGAGAAGGCCCATAAGGGGCCCTGCACCGTCGCGATCGACCCGAAGGCCGCGGCCGCGCGCAACCACGCGGATTATTCGCAGCCGGTGTCCATGCTCGCTTATGTCCGTTATCACCTGAGGCGCGGCTACCGACGCCTGCTGGCCGATTGACGACGCTGACGGCGACCGAACCCGTCGAACGTCTCGGCACTGCCGGGCCCGAAACACGGGTGAAGTCGCTGACGTGGAGTTTGAAGCTTCTGCGCCGGGAAGGGCCGATCGTCCGGAAGGATGATCGGCGATGAAGGCGGGGCGCGAGAGAGAGCGCCGGCGGCGTCTCCAAGGATCGAGTTTGGTAGCGGAGGAGGGACTCGAACCCCCGACACAAGGATTATGATTCCTCTGCTCTAGCCGGCTGAGCTACTCCGCCACCGCGCGGCGGCCGAGGCCGTCGCGAGCGAGGCGGATATAGGCTTCCGTCGTCGAAGGTGTCAAGGACGCGGATGCCGAAATCGAGCCCGCCGTCACGGCCTCGCGATCGCCTCAGTCCGCACCGATGCGCTTGGCGATGCGGATCAGGGTGAAGAGCCCCAACGGAGCCAATGTCCGCCTTTCGAGAAGCCGAGCGCTCGGCCGTGCGTCGAGCCAATCGCCGACCCGGGACCACGGGAATTCCGGTCGCCAGCCGAGGTCCTTGGTGCGCTTTGCGAGCCAGCCCTCCACCGCGGCCAAGGGGCCCGTCTCGGCACCGATGTGATTGACGAGCACCACTTCGCCGCCGGGTCGTACGACGCGCATCAACTCGTCCAGCGTCCGCTCGGGCTCCGGAACGACCGTCAAGACATAGGGTGCGACCACCGCGTCGAAGACGCCGTCTTCGAAGGCGAGGCGGGTCGCGTCCATCACGAGGATGCCGCGTACGGCGGCGATCCTCTCTCGCTCGACGCGCTCCTTGGCCTTGCGCAGCATGGCCTCGGAGAGGTCGACGGCGGTCAATTCGGTCGCGGGCGAGAAATAGGGGAATTCCAGCCCCGTGCCCGCGCCGACGTCGAGAATGCGCGGGCCGCAACGCTCGGCGGCCGCGACGGCCTCCTTCCGGCCGGTCGACATCACCGAGTCGAAGACGAAATCATAGACGGGCGCCCAACGGGCATAGGCTTTCTCGATCGAGGCCTTGTCGAGCTCGGCGCCCATCCGGAAGATCTCCTTGCGGCTGTCAGGCGGCGGAAAGGACGGCAGCATCCGCGGCGCGCGCGATCGTGCCGCCGCCGAGAACGCGCGCACGATCCGCGGCGGCATCGTAGAAGACGCAGGCCTGCCCCGGAGAGACGCCGTACTCGCCTTCGGGCAGTTCCACCTCGAAGACGCCGTCGACCCGGCGCAGGATCGCGGGCTGCGGCGCGCGCGTGGAGCGGACGCGGACGGCGAGATCGAGACCTTCGGGTCCGACGGCGTCGACGGGACCGTCGCCGATCCAGTTCACGTCGCGGAGCCTCAGCGTGCGCGTGGCGAGCGCTTCGCGGGGGCCGACATAGACTCTCGCGGCCGCTGCGTCGAGGCGGACCACGTAGAGCGGCTCCCCCGTCGCAAGGCCGAGGCCGCGACGCTGGCCGACGGTGAAGTTGATCACGCCCTCGTGTCGGCCCAGCACGCGTCCGTCGAGATGAACCACTTCCCCGGGCGCCGCGGCATCGGGGCGGAGTTTCTCGATGACGTCGGTATAGCGGCCCTGCGGGACGAAGCAGATGTCCTGGCTGTCCTTCTTGTCGGCGACGACGAGGCCGAGGTCGCGTGCGATCGCGCGGGTTTCGCTCTTGGGCACGTCGCCGAGCGGGAAGCGCAGGAAATCGAGCTGGTCCTGCGTGGTCGCGTAAAGGAAATAGCTCTGGTCCCGATCGGGATCCGCGGCGCGGAAGAGCCCGCGGCGCCCCCCCTGCACGGCCCGTCCCATGACGTAATGCCCGGTCGCGAGCGCCTTGCCGCCCAATTCCCGAGCGGTTGCAAGGAGGTCGCGGAACTTGATCTGCCGGTTGCATTCGATGCAGGGCACCGGCGTCTCGCCCGCGAGATAGCCGTCGACGAAACGGTCGATCACCTCTTCGCGGAAGCGACTTTCGTAATCGAGCACGTAATGGGGAATGCCGAGCGCGTCCGCGACCCGGCGCGCGTCATGAATGTCCTGCCCCGCGCAGCAGCTGCCGGCCCGGTGAACGGCCGCGCCATGATCGTAGAGTTGCAGCGTCAGGCCGACCACATCGTAGCCCGCTCGTGCGAGGAGCGCCGCGACGACGGAGGAATCCACGCCGCCCGACATCGCGACGACGACGCGCGTGTCTTCGGGACGGCCGGGAATGTCGAGGTCGACGTGCATGCGGGAACCGTGGGGAAAGCGGGGAGGATCATAACGTCGCCGTGCCGCGTCTTCCACCCCCGTCCCCGATTCAGAGATCCTTCAACTTTGGGACGCAATATGGCCGGGTTGTTACCGTTCGGCCTTTCACGAAAGGGACGGCATTTGCGCCGTCCCGAAACGGGAAAACGCCGGAAGTCGCGTTTCAAGAATTCTTAAGCCGCACATCCTTATGGTCTTTTCGATGTTGGTCATCCGACAGAGTGTGAGCGTTCCATGACCGAGCCCTACCGACCCAGGGTCAAATACGTGATCGGGCCCGACGGTTCTCCCCTGACCGTCGCGGATCTGCCCTCGCCCAATACGCGGCGTTGGGTGATCCGCCGAAAAGCCGAGGTCGTCGCGGCCGTGCGCGGCGGACTGCTCAGCCTCGAAGAGGCATGCAGCCGCTACACGCTGACCGTGGAGGAGTTCCTGTCCTGGCAGGGCTCGATCGACGAGCACGGTCTCGCCGGGCTTCGGACGACCCGGATCCAGCAATATCGCCAGTGAACGGAGCGGACGGCCTCAGTTCGTCCGTTCCTGCTTGACCGCTTCGGAGAGCTTGCTCCGCTCGAAGGCCAGCACCGCGACGCAGGCGAAGGCGAGCGGAATCAGCAGATAAAGCAGCCGGAAGACCAGGAGCGCCGCGATGACGTCGGCGGGCTGGACTCCGGGGACGGCCTTCAGGAACACGAATTCCAGCACCCCGAGACCGCCGGGCGCATGCGAGAGAAGCGCCGCGGAGAAGGACGCAAGGAAGGCTCCCAGCGTTTCGAAAAAGCTGATCCCCGCTTCCGCCGGCAGGGCGAAATAGATGATGCCCGCCGCCGCCAGAAGTTCGACGGGCGCCGCGATCAGCTGACGCATCACGATTTCCGGTCGCGGATAGAAGAGCTGGAACTTGCCGATCCGCAAAGGCTTCAAACCCAGCAGCGAGCCTGCGACGTAGAGCGCCACGAAGGCGAGCATGCCGAAGCCTGCGAGACGAGCCAGCCAGACGGGAACGTCGACCAGACGTTGCACGAATTGCGGCTCGCCCACCAGAACGATGCCGCCCAGCACGATGGTCCCGAGCGCGAAGGTGAAGGAGCACAACGCCACCAGCACGCCGATCTCGCCCGCCGTGAGCCCTTTGGTGCTGTAGGCACGATAGCGAACCACCGCTCCGGAAAACACGGAGGCGCCGATATTGTGGGACAGCGCATAGGTCGTGAAGGACACGACCGAAATGAACCCCCAACCGAGCTTGTGTCCGAGATGCTGGAGAGCGATGCGGTCGTACCAGGCCAGCGCGGCATAGGCGGCGAGGGTCGACAGCACGGCCAGCGCCCAACGATGGGCCGGAATCGCGGCCAGGCTGGCCATGACGTCGCCCGCCGAAATGCCCTTCAACTCGTTGTAGAGAAGCCAACCGGAGAAGACGACGGCGGCGAGCCCGATCATGGGCCACAGATAATCCAGAACGCGCTTCATGAACGCCGGCACCTTTCCCCCGATACCGCCCTTCTGTGCACGCGCCGCAGGCCTGGAGCAAGGACTTTCGGAGGCCGAGCGACGGAGAGCCGCAATCAAGCGGAAAGAAGGTTTTCTACATTGGAATTCCGTCATTTTCCTCGCTTGGCGAGCCACGCCTTCATCATGGCGATTTCGCTCTCCTGCGTGCGGATGACCTCTTGGGCGAGCCGTCGCGTCTCCGGGTCCTTGCCCCCTTGTTCGAGCAGGACGCGGGCCATCGCCACCGCGCCTTCGTGATGCGGGATCATGGCGCGCACGAAATCGACGTCGACGTCGCCGGAAAAGTCGACGGCCATGTCCTTGTGCATCTTGTCGTTGATGGCGCGGAAGGCCTTCACGGCGGACGTCTCCGCGGCCCGCCCGACGGGCTGCGCGGGGTGAGCGCCGTGGTTCGATTGTGCGGCGGCGGGAAGCGCGGACAGAAGCGAAGCGGCGAGGACCGCGGCGGAGATCTTCATGTGAGACACTCCCTTCGGGGATCGACAACGTTTCGGAGATGGTCACGATGGCGTTTCTCCGCAATCCCGGGAGCTCTCCATTGCAGAACGGCTTTCTGTCCCTTCCCCCCGGCCGGCTCGCCACGCTCGTCACGCATCTCGTCATGACGGCGTCTCCCGGGAAGCCCGGCCCGGCACCGTCGGGCGCGACCCTCGCCCGCCTGCGCGGCGGCGACGTCGAACGCTATCGCACTCTCTATCGAGCGGTCGGCGAGCCGTGGCTGTGGTTCTCCCGCCTGACGATGCCGGTGGAACGGCTGCGCGCGATCCTCGACGACGAAGCGACGGAAGCCTTCGCGCTCGCGATCGACGGGCGCGACGTCGGACTTCTGGAACTCTCCTTCGAAGGATCGCCGGTCTCGGCGGAGCTCGCCTTTCTCGGTCTCGTGCCGGAGGCGACGGGCGCGGGGCTCGGCGGATGGATGGTGCGGACCGGCGCGGCGCGCGTGTTCGGCGCGGGCATCCCCCGCTTCACCGTTCACACGTGCCAATTGGACGATCCGCGTGCCTTCGGCTTCTACAAGCAGATGGGCTTCGTGCCGGAGCGGCTGGAGATCGAGATCCTGGACGATCCGAGGCTTACGGGCCTTTACCCGAGGACCGCCGCACCGCACATCCCTCTGATCGAGGGCGGTTGAGGCCGCTCGGGATCTCGAACCGGTTCAGGCGCGGGCGAGCTGCTGCTCGCCGCCGCGATCCCGCGTAGCCTGTTCGCGCGAGGCCTGATCGCGATCGTCGAGCAGTTCGAATTTCCGGAGCTCTTCGAAGGCCTCTTCGAAGACCGCGCGCGCATCGTCGAGCTGGCCGCGGAGTTCGTCCGAGGAGCGACGGAGATTGTCGCGGCGCTGCGCGGCGGCGCGCGCATAGGTCGGATAGGCGAAATGGGTCGGGTCGGAAATGCCCGCCCTTTCCTCTTCGGCCCGGATCTCCCGGTCGAGTTCGCCCGACATGCGGTCGAATTCCGCGATCATCGATTCGATCTGCGTCAGACGGCGACGCTTCTCTTCGACCTGAAAGCGCTTCAGGCGGATCAAGCTCTCACGCGACTTCATTGTCCTGCTCTACCCCGCATCAGAGTCATCGGTGCCCGACGCCGGACGACGGGACCCTCGGCGGGAATCTGCAGCAAGCTTCTTGACCGTTCCTTACCGCGTCGAATCTTTTCTTCGGCAAGCGGAGATTCAAGCATCGTGCGTCTGAACTTGACGGGACGGCGTCGGTAAACGGTCGATTGCCACCATTGCGTTCATATCGTCGTGGAAAACATTCGTTTACCTACCATCGCGAGCAATTTCCGCCTCAATCGGCACTTGCGAAAACACAAGAATTAATGCTTGCGGCGCAGAATCAGCTTTTGTTAACCATTGCCGTGTAGGTTGTGAGTCGGTCGAGAAAAACCCTTGCGGTCTTTTCGATCATCGACTCCGGCGAGGCTGCCGCGGGTCGTCGATTCGCGACGAAGGTTGAGGACGGACATGCGCGTTCTTTTGATCGAAGACGACAGCGCGACCGCACAGAGCATCGAACTGATGCTCAAGTCGGAGAGCTTCAACGTCTATACGACGGATTTGGGCGAAGAGGGCGTCGACCTCGGAAAGCTCTACGATTACGACATCATTCTCCTCGACCTGAACCTCCCCGACATGTCGGGCTACGAGGTTCTGCGCAGCCTTCGGGTCGCGCGGGTCAAGACGCCGATCCTGATCCTTTCGGGTCTGGCCGGCATCGAGGACAAGGTCCGGGGCCTCGGCTTCGGCGCCGACGATTACCTGACCAAGCCCTTCCACAAGGACGAACTGGTGGCGCGCATCCACGCCATCGTTCGCCGTTCGAAGGGCCATGCCCAGTCGGTCATCATCACGGGCGACCTGACGGTCAATCTCGACCAGAAGACGGTCGAAGTCGGCGGCCAGCGCGTCCATCTCACCGGCAAGGAGTACCAGATGCTGGAACTCCTGAGCCTGCGCAAAGGCACGACGCTGACCAAGGAGATGTTCCTGAATCATCTCTACGGCGGCATGGACGAGCCCGAGCTCAAGATCATCGACGTGTTCATCTGCAAGCTGCGCAAGAAGCTGGCGAACGCGTCGGAAGGCAAGAACTACATCGAGACGGTCTGGGGCCGCGGTTACGTGCTGCGCGACATGCCCGAGGAACAGCGGATCTCCGCCTGATCCGACCGATCGAGCGACAAGAAAAAGCCCCGCCGAAGCGGGGCTTTTTTCGTTTCGGGAGATCGGGGCGTCAAGCCGTCGGGAGGGCCTCGATCGCGACGCCCTCGCCTTCCAGCACGAGCGAGACCTTCATGCCGGCCGCCCGGGCGATCAGGCCCGTATAGAAGGGCTGAACGGCATGGGAATCGACGGTTCCGCTTTCGGGTTCGCCCGCAAGCAGCGCTTCGACATGGGGCGGTATGCGCGGATTGATGCCGCGGGTCGTGATCCGGAATTCGGCCCGCTCGCCGTCCACCGTTCCCTTCACGGCGATCGAGCCGCCGCGCGGGATCGTCGTGCCCGCCAGAACGAGAAGATTGAGCAGCAGCTTCACGCGGTTCTTCGGGAGAAGAACGCGGGGCATGTCCCAACTCAGCGACGTCCGGTCGTCCTGGATGAAGCCGCGCGCCACCTGTTCGGCGTCGCCCGTGTCGATCGCCGCGCCTGCGGAACCCGCTGCGCCGAAGGCGAGCCGCGCGAATTGAAGGCGGGCGGAGGCCTGCTTCGCGCTCTTTTTGATGAGATCCTGCGCGAAGCCGCGCATGGATTCGTCCTTCTCCTCCTCGAGCACTTCGAGCCCGTTCACGATCGCGCCCACGGGGCTGATCACGTCATGGCACACCTTGCTGCAGAGCAGCGCGGCGAGGTCGAGGGCGTCGAGAGTGACGGTCGGCATGCGATGTCTCCGGTTGTCCGCGTCGCGGCGCACCCGCCCTCGTTCGAGCCCGCGACGCCGATTCGCAAGCGGTTCCCGAACGGAAGGCTTGCGCCGCGCCGCATCAACCCCGATCGTAGGCTCCGGTGATTCGCGACCTTTCGAACCTTACTCGCGAAGCATCACCAAAGGATTGCCCGCCGTCTGCGGAATGGGAGGTTTCGCCGTGAAGAGATCGCAAATCGCAGCTCTCGCCCTTTCATTGATCGCGGCGGGGATCCCCGTGGCGGCGTCGGCCCAGTCGGCTCTTCCGTCCCGGAACGCCCCCACCGCCCCTCAGCGGCCGACGACCTTCTCCACGCAGGAACTCGTCGATTCCGGCCACAAATTCTTCGGCAACATCTCGCGCGGCCTCGCCGAAGCGATCGAGTCGGCGACGAAGCGCTGGGGCCAGCCGAACGGCTACATTCTCGGACAGGAGGCGTCCGGCGCCTTCGTGGCGGGCCTGCGCTACGGCGAGGGCACGCTCTACACGCGCAATGCGGGCGACCGGAAGGTGTTCTGGCAGGGACCGTCGGTCGGGGTCGACTTCGGCGGCGACGGCTCCCGCACCATGATGCTCGTCTACAATCTCCCGAACACGGAAGCGATCTATCAGCGTTTCGGCGGGGTGGACGGCTCGGCCTATCTCGTGGGCGGCATCAGCATGACGGCGCTCGTCTCGAACGACGTGGTGGTCGTGCCGATCAGCTCCGGCGTCGGCGCGCGGCTCGGGGCCAATATCGGCTATCTGAAGTTCACGCCGCAATCGACTTGGAACCCCTTCTGAGGCTCCGCCCGGGGGACGTCCCGACCGCATCGGCGGAACGATGAGCGTTCAGTCTCCGTTGCCTTCGCATGAAGCGAAGGAGGAGCGCATGAACAACGTCATCTATCTCGTGGGCTTGGTCGTCGTGATCATCGCCGTCCTCTCCTTTTTCGGGCTGAGATGACGGTCGGTCATTGCGGGCGAGAGCGAAGCAATCCGGCTGATGCGTAGGATTGCACTCCATGCTCCGGCAGCGGATTGCCGCGTCGCTTCGCTCCTCGCAATGACGAGAAAGCGCCGTTCTGCCGGAACGACCGTCCCCTCGGGCGTCACGCCCGGCCTCGTGCAGGGCATCCGCGTCTGTCCCGGGCTCCCTGAAACGGAAATGGCCGGGACGAGCCCGGCCATGACTTGGGAGTTGCGCGGGAACGAAAGCCGCTCAGTCGAGGCCTTCGACCGCCACCATGTGACGGACGGCCGTTCCGACCGTGTATTTCCGGGCTTCCGAATATTCGGGCGAATTGTAGCAGGCGACCGCCGCTTCCACGCTCGGGAAACGGGCGACGATGCTGCGCTCGAATTCCCCGCCCTCGAGGATCACCTGACGGCCGCCGCGGGCGAGGAACACGCCCCCGTGCTTCTCGATCGCGGGACCCGCGAGGTCGACATACTTCCCGTATGTCTCGGGTTCGGTGACATGGACGCGCGAGACCCAGTAAGCGGACATCGTTTTCTCCCGTGATGTTCCGGTCAGAAGGCGGCCGGTTTGAAGGCGTGACCCGCGCCTTCCAGCTTCGCCAGAAGGTCGGCGGTCTGTTCGGCGGTGAGTTGCGAAAGCGGCGGACGAACCTTGGCGAGACCCGGCTGCCCGAGCTTCGTCGCCAGCACGGCCTTGGCCGCGGGGATCAGCGGGAACTTGGAGAAGAGATCGCGCACGGCCGCCACGGGCTTCTGCCGCTCGTCGGCGTCCGGAGCCTGCCAATGGTCGACGAGGCTGCGGATGCCCGCCGCATTGATGTTGCCCGAGGCCGTGATGCAGCCGGCGGCGCCGAGGCGCATGGCCTTCACGAGAACGCCCTCGGAGCTCGGGAAGATGCCGAAGCCCGGGAAGCGGGTCAGCATGCCTTCCGTGTTCGGCCAATCGCCCGAGGAATCCTTGATGCCGAGGACGGTGTCCGGATAGCGGCGGATCAGACGCTCGATGAGGTCGTAGGGGATCGCGACGCCCGTCATCTGCGGGATGTGATAGAGCCAGAGGCCCAGATCGGCGGAGCCGACGCGTTCGATCACTTCCGAATAGAAGGCTTCGAGACCGTCGACGGAAACGGGCTTGTAGTAGAAGGGCGGCAGCATCAGGACGCCGCCGCAGCCGAGCGACACCGCGTGCTTCGTGAGATCGACGGCGTCGGGCAGCGAACACTGGCCGGTGCCGGGCAGAAGCACCGCGGGATCGATGCCCGCCGCGACGAGCGCCTCGAGCGCGCGCTTGCGCTCCGGGATCGACATCGAATTGGCTTCGCTCGTCGTCCCGAAGACCGCGAGACCGTTCGCGCCCTGCGCGAGCAGCCATTTGCAGGTCTTCACGAACAGCGGAACATCGACTTCGAGCCGGTCGTCGAAGGGAGTGATCGCGGGGACGAGAACCCCCTTGAAGCGCGTCTTGGCCATGATGTCGGTGAACTCCGATGAAGTCATGGGGCGGCCCGAAGGCCGCCCCTGCAGAGAAAGGCGGGCCGAAGAAGGCCCGCTCGGGAGGCTCGGGTCAACTCCGCCCGAGGCTCGGCAGCCATGTCGCGGTCTGCGGCCAGATCGTGACGATCACCACCACCGCGAGGAGGCAGATCCAGAACGGGATCGCGCCCCGGAAGATCTCGCCGACCGAGACGTTCTCCTGCGGCAGCGCCGCCTTCACCGTGAAGACGAGGATGCCGAAGGGCGGCGTCAGCAGGCCCGTCTCGATCGCCAGGATGCCGATGATCGCGAAGGCGAGCGGATCGAAGCCGAGCGCGTTGGCGATGGGAGCGAAGACCGGGACGGTCAGCAGGATGATCGACACCGAGTCGATGATGCAGCCCAGAATGAACCAGATCAGCACCATGATCGCGAGGATCTCGTAAGCGCCGAGACCGGAATTCAGGAAGAACTGCTGCGCCGCGCCCGTGATGCCCGTCATCGAGAGGACGCGGGAATAGAGGTTCGCCATCACGAGGAGAAGGAGCAGCGGCGCCGCCGTCCGGCCGACGGTGAGCACCACGTCGAAGACGTCCTTGGGCTTCATGCCCTTGGCCAGAGCGAGCGCGAGGCCCGCCGCGGCGCCGACGCCCGCGCCTTCCGTCGGCGTGAAGAAGCCGAGCCAGATGCCGCCGAGCACGCCGACGATGAGGCCCGCCACCATCATGGTGGAACGGAAGACCTCCTTCATATGCGCTTCGTCTTCGACGGAGCTCAGCGTCAGGCGGTCCTGCGTGGCCTTGTCCTCGCCGACCATGGCGGGATCCCGCTTGGCGGCGATGACGATGTAGATCGTATAGGCGCCGACCACGAGGAAGCCGGGGATCACGCCCGCGATGAAGATCTGGCCGATGGCCTGCTCGGTGAGCACGCCCCAGACGATCATCAGGACCGAGGGCGGAATCAGCATGCCGAGGCAGGCGGAACCCGCGATGCAGGCGAGCGAGAACTGACGGCTGTAGCCGAAGCGCTTCATCTCCGGCCAGGCGATGCGCGAGAAGGCTGCGGCGGCCGCGATCGAGACGCCCGTCACGAAGCCGAAGATCGCGTTCGCGAAGACGGTCGCGACGCCGAGACGGCCGGGCAGCCATTTCGTACCGCGATTGACCAGCGCGAAGAGATCCTTCGCCGCGCCGCATTTCGCAAGGAACTCGCCCATCAGCATGAAGAGCGGAATCACGGCGAAGATGTAGTCGCGCAGCGATTCATAGGCGGTGTTGGAGACGAAGCTCTTCACGACCTCGATGTCGGGCTGCATCAGATAGATGCCGAGCGCCGAGGTGATGCCGAGCGAGATGGCGATGTGAACGCCGGAAAGCACCAGCGCCAGCAGGACGCCGATGACGATCATCATTTGCGATGCGTCGAACATGGTGGAGACCGCCGTTCGGATCAGTGGGAGACGCCGGTCGCGAGGATTTCTCCTCGACGCGCGGCCTTGATCTGGCGGATGGCCAGTTCGACATAGGACAGCATCGCGAGGAAGCTGCCGAGCACGACGGAGAGCCTGACGGGCCACATGGGCACGCGGAGCGCGCCTTCGCCCTCGTATTCGCCGCTCTCGATCGCGTGGAGCAAGCCGTCCCAGCTGCCCCAGAGGATGATCCCGAACAGGATCACCGCGAGGCCGCAGGAAAAGAGCGTCATCGCGACCTTCAGTTTCGGCGGATAGTGCTGGCTGAATGCGTCCACCTCGATCATGCCGCCGGTGCGGATGGCGTAGGCGCACATCAGGTAGCAGATGATCACGATGGAGCTGGAGACGATCTCCGGCGTGCCCTTCAACGGGCTGTTGAACACGACGCGGCCGATCACGTCGGCCACGACGACGAAGCTGAGGAAGAAGCCCAACAGCGACGCGACCACCAGAAGTCCCTTGGTGGATACGTCCATGATTTTTTCGAACATTGCGCGGGCTCCGCCCTTGACGTTGAAGGCCGGGCGGATGGAACCGCCCGGCCTGTATTCACGAGGAGGCGATCACTTGATCGCGTAGCGGACCGGCCACTTGTGGCCGAGCTTCTCGGCTTCTTCGAGCGCGAGCTTGAGCACCTGCGTGCCGGGCATGCCCGCCTTGTCGAGTTCCGCCGCCTTCTCCTGCGGCCAGTCCTTCATCGACTGCGCCCATTCGAGCGTCACGCTGTCGGGAAGCTTCTTCACGATCGCGCCGACCGACCGCAGCGTGTCGAGCTGCTTGGGATAGTTGGCGTCGTTGACGGTGCCCGTCTTGGCCTCGAACTCCTTCGCCACTTCGACGATGATGTCCTGCACTTCCTTCGGAAGCCGGGCGAAGCGGTTCTTGTTGATCGTCAGGCCGTGCCAGGTGATCGCGCCGAAGCCGATCTCCGTGTAGTACTTCGAAACTTCGTTGAGCTTGAAGTTCACGACGCCCGACGGGAACATGATCCAGCCGTTGTAGACGCCCGTCTGCATGGAGGTGTAGGCCTCCGGCAGCGAGGACTGGACCGGGACCGCGCCCGCATATTCCAGCCGCTTCAGGTTGAGGCCCGCGCCCGCGAGCTTCTTGCCCTTCAGGTCGGCGACCGTGTTCCAGTCGAACGTGGTCGTCAGGTTGTAGCCGTTGTCCGAGATCAGGGCGATGAGCTTCTGATTGTACTTGTCCTCGAAGACCTTGGACATGAACGGGACCTTGTCGTAGACGGCGCGCGCCATCTTCACCGACACTTCCGAGCTCATCGTTCCGAACGGCAGCATGACCTGGAAGGCATGCAGCGGCAGGTTCGACGGTTCGAAGCAGAAGCAATAGCCGCCGATGTCGATGATGCCCGACTGCACGCCCTCGAGCGTGTCGGCCACCTTCACCATCGCGCCGCCGTAGCCCTCGATGAACTCGACCTTGTGCTTGGTGCGCTCGGCGACGCGCTTGGTCACCTCCGGCACGAAGAAGGTGTTCATGAGGTTGACATAGGTGTTCACGACCGGATGGCCGGACGCGATGCGGAGCTTGATGTCCTCGGCCTGAGCGGGCAGCGAGACGGCGCCGACGGCAACGGCCGCAAGGGCGGCCAAACGCAGTTTCTTGAGCATCGTGTTTCCTCGGTTGCGGGGTTGTCGTTTTATTTCTGATATTCCACAAACGTCGCATGACATGTCAACAGGCCTGACGAAATGCCGCAATTTTCCCGTGCACATCAGGTTTGACCGCCCTGATTGACCGACGGATCGGCATCTGAGATATCAAGAAACTTGAATGTCCCGGAACTGATATGCCGTTCCGGAATGACCGAGAATCGAACACTTCCGATCGGACACCGATGTCGGACGAAGCCCGGGAACTGACCAGGACCACGATCTACCGCCGCCTGCGCGCGGATATCCTGTCCTGCGTCCTGCGTCCCGGATCGCAGATTCAGGAGCGGCAGCTCTGCGAGCATTTCTCGGTCTCGAAGTCGCCGATCCGGGATGCGCTTCTGAAGCTCGAAGAGCAGAATCTGATCGAGATCCTTCCCCGCAAGGGCTACCGCGTGAAGCCCATCTCCCTCGCCGACGCGCGGGAACTCTACGAGATGCGGCTCATTCTCGAACGCGAATGCGTCGGCCGGTTGGTGGACGTCGCGCCGGACGAGACGCTCCGCTCCCTCGACGTCTATCGCGTCGCTCCGGGGGCTCATGTCGAGCTCGCGGACTGGATCGAGTACAATCGCAGCTTCCACGGGGCGCTGGCCGACGGCTCCGGCAATACGCGCTTGGCGCGGACGACCCGCGAGGTCATCGAGCAGTTCGACCGGTTCACCTATACGAGCGTCGCGCAGAGCGGCCCGCAGGGTCGCGAGCGTTTCGGCGCGGAACACGTGCTGCTGATCGACGCGATTCAGAAACGCGACAAGCGGCAGGCGCTCGCCGTCGCCCGAGACCATGTGGAGGCGTCACGCCGACGCGTGCTCGATTCCCTCGAAAACCCGACCATCGTCCCCTGACAGGAGCATCAGCGCATGAAGGCTCGTGCCGTTCGTTTCCACTCCCAAGGCGCCCCCGAGGTGCTCGTGCTCGAAGAGATCGAGATCGGCGCGCCCGGTCCCGGTCAGGCACAGCTCCGCCAGACCGCCCTGGGCCTCAACTTCCTCGACGTCTATCAGCGCGGCGGGGCCTATCCGATCCCGACGCCGGCCACGGCCGGCAACGAGGCGGCGGGCGTCGTCGAGGCGGTCGGCGCGGGCGTGACGAACGTCAAGGTCGGCGACCGGGTCGTCTATCAGGGCGGCGAGATGGGCGCTTATGCGGACCGCCGCAACGTCGGTGCCGCGCGCCTCGTGAAGATCCCCGACGGCGTCTCCGACGAGACCGCCGCCGCCGTTCTGCTCAAGGGCCAGACGGTCGAATATCTCATGGAGCGCTGCGTCTCGCTGAAGCCGGGCGATTTCGCGCTGATGTACGCCGCCGCCGGCGGCGTGGGCCTGATCGCCGGCCAATGGGCGAAGGCGATGGGCGTGAAGCTGATCGGCGTGGCGAGCGGCGCGGACAAATGCGCGCTGGCGCAGGGCGCGGGCTATTTCGCCGTGATCGACCGTTCGAAGGAGGACGTGGCGGCCCGCGTCAAGGAGATCACGGGCGGCAAGGGCGTGCCCGTCGCCTTCGACTCCGTCGGCAAGACCACGTTCGACACCACGATCGAGTGCCTCGCGCCGCGCGGCTATTTCGTGTCCTTCGGCGCGGCCTCGGGCAAGCCGCCCGCGGTCGAGGCGAGCCTTCTGCAGAGCAAGGGTTCGCTCTATTTCACCCGGCCGACGCTCGCGACCTATTGCTCCTCACCGGAGGATTACGCCCATTCCGCCAAGCGCGTGATGGACATGCTCGCATCCGGCGCGGTGAAGGCCCATATCGGTCGGCGGTACCCGCTGGCCGAGGCCGCGCAGGCGCATCGCGATCTGGAAGCCGGAAAGACGACGGGCTCGACCATTCTCGTCCCGTAAGGGACGGAACGCGTTTCCCCCGAAAACGGAAGACGAAAGGGAGAACAGGACCATGCCTCAGAACGATCCCCGCCGGGCCCATTGGCCCGAAGATATCCGCCAGGACATCGACTCGAACGAGTTCAGCGGCGTCGTCGGCAGCGTGCTCGTTTCCGAGACGGACCGGGTGCGCGTATGGCACCTGCTGTTGAAGCCGGGCTACCGCTGCTCGTTCCACCGCCATGTGCTCGACTATTTCTGGACGTGCCACACGCACGGCACGGCGCGCGGCTATTTCGAGGACGGCTCGATCAAGGACGTGAAGCATTTCCCGGGCGACACGCGCCACATGAACTACGCCGCGGGCGAATATCTGCTGCACAGCGTCGAGAACATCGGCGACACGGATCTTCTGTTCACGACCGTCGAATTCAAGCAGAGCGCCAATCAACCGCTCTCGATCCCGGATTCGGTCCGGCTCCAGGTCGCCGCCTGAGCGATCCTTCCCCTCTCCCCGCGACGCGGGGAGAGGATCCACGGCCGCGAAGAGCCACAGAGGAAAGACCCCATGTATTCGCACCCCGGCGTGAAGACCGCTCCGAGCCACCCCGTGCCCGACATGATGAAGGCTTGGGTTCTGGGCGATCCGGACGAACTGAAGCTCGTCGACAAGACCGTGCCCGTGCCGAAGAAGGCGGAGGTTCTGGTCCGCATCGACGCCATCGCGATCTGCGCGACCGACCTCGACGTGATTTCGAGCGGCCCGCCCGCGATGATTCAGGGCGGCAAGCCCTTCAACAAGAACTTCACGCCGGGCCATGAATATATGGGCACGGTCGTCGCGCTCGGGCCGGGCGTGGACGAATTCGCGATCGGCGACCGCGTGACGGTCGAGATCCATGCCGGCTGCGGCCAGTGCAAGCGCTGCCGCATGGGCATGTACACGTCCTGCCACAATTACGGCCTGAACTACGGCGACGTGGACAAGGGGCACCGCGCCAACGGCTTCACGTCGGACGGCGGCTTCGCCGAATTCGCGGTCAACAACATCAACACGCTGATCAAGATCTCGGACGAGATGTCCGACGAGGAGGCGACGCTCGTCGTCACCGCGGGCACGTCCATGTACGGGCTCACGGAACTCGGCGGCCTGATCGCGGGCGAAGGCATCGTGGTGATGGGGCCGGGGCCGATCGGCCTGCTCGGCGTGGCGGTCGCCAAAGCGCTCGGAGCCTGGCCGGTCATTCTGACGGGAACGCGGGACAACCGGCTCCAGACGGGCAAGGAACTCGGCGCGGATTACGTGATCAACGTGCGCAACGAAGATCCCGTCGAAGCGGTGCGGAAGATCACGGGCGGCAAGGGCGTCGACTACGTGCTCGAATGCTCGGGCGCGCAGGAAGCGATCAACGAGGCCGGGCGGATGCTCAATCGCGGCGGCAAGATCTGCCTCGCGGCCTTCCCCCACGACCCGGCGATGATCGACGTCGCGCATCTCGTGCGCAACAACATCTACATCTACGGCATCCGCGGCGAAGGAAAGAGCGCGACGCACCGCGCCCATGCCTTCATGGCGGAGAAGCGCTTCGACGCCACGAAGATCCACACGCACACCTTCATGATGGAAGAACTGCCCAAGGCTCTCCATTACGCGCGCAACCGCATCGACGACGCGATCAAGGTCGTCGTGAAGATGCCGCGGAGAAGGGCCGAGCTGGAAGGCCGCCGCAAGGCGGGCTGAACGCCGTCGCGACGCCCGTCGCCGCCGCGGCGGTGCGGGCGTCGAGCAGCGGCGAGCGTTTCGCCGCGACCATGCCCGGTTTCTTGGAGACGTTGCGCGCGTCCTTCCGCGAAAGGCGGCACGGCCGCTCGGCCGGATCCCGACGCGATATGGTTCGCGCGGAAGGATCGTATCGCCACGAAGCGCATCTGCGCGGTTGCACGGGACGTCCGAAGCGGCGACCTTGGTCGACGAATCGGAACGACATGAGAGGCGAGATGGCCGGCGCGATCGAAGTGAGCGTCTACAAGGATGCGCTTCTGCTGCTGGGAACGGCCGCCGTGGTCGCTCCTTTCGCGCGCCGCCTGCACATCACGCCGATCTTCACCTTCATGTTCGCGGGCGCGCTGCTCGGACCGAACGGCCTCGGGCGCCTGATCCCGGCCGTTCCTCAACTCTCGCTGATCACCTTGTCGGAGACGGAGGGCATCAGGCCTCTGGCGGAGTTGGGAATCGTCTTCCTGCTCTTCCTCATCGCGCTCGAATTGTCGCTCGAACGCCTGACCACGATGTGGCGGCTGGTCTTCGGCCTCGGCGGATTGCAGATGGCGATCACCATGGTGGCGATCGCCGGGATCGCGAGCCTGTTCGACAACACGCCCGCCGCGGCCGTCGTTCTGGGCTCCTGCCTCGCTCTGTCTTCGACGGCGGTGGTGGTCGAACTGCTCGCCAAGCAGAAGCGGCTCGCTTCGACGACGGGCCGCCTGAGTTTCGCGGTTCTGCTGTTTCAGGATCTCGCGGTCGTCCCGATCCTCTTCGTCGTCGGCATCCTTTCGGCGGGCAGCGAGATGTCGCTGGCGTCCGGGCTCGGCCTCGCGCTTCTGCAGGGCGCCTTCGCGATCGGATTGATCGTGGTGGCCGGACGGCTCGTGCTGCGCCCGCTCTTCGGCATGGTGGCCAAGGACGGAAGCTCCGAGTTCTTCATCGCAGCCACGCTTCTCGTCGCCGTGGGAACGGGCGTAGCCACGGCGGCCTTCGGCCTTTCCATGGCCTTGGGCGCCTTCGTCGCGGGACTGCTGTTGGCCGAAACGGAGTATCGCCGCGCGATCGAAGCGGTGATCGAGCCCTTCAAGAGCCTGCTTCTCGGCCTCTTCTTCTTTTCGGTCGGCCTCGAGATCGACATCCGGGAAGTGGTGAAGTCGCCGCTTCTCCTGCTCGGTTCGGTGGTCGGACTGATCGCGATCAAGGCGGGCATCTTCATCCCGCTCGCGCGCGCCTTCGGCTCGCCCTGGCAGACGGCGATCCGCAGCGGGCTCCTTCTGGGGACGGGCGGCGAATTCGCCTTCGTCGTCCTCGCCTTGGCGGCGGCGAGCGGCGTCATCCCGGTCCAGACGGGCGACTTCATGCTCATGGTCGCGGCGCTCTCGATGGCGATCCTGCCCCTTCTCGACTGGTTCGGCCGCCGCATCACGCGCAACGCGGCGGCCGCGGCGCTTCCGCCGGAAGCTTCGATCGCTCCTGCGCCTCAGGAGGGCGTCCGCGCGCTCGTCGTCGGCTACGGCCGCGTCGGGCAGTTGATGTGCGACATGCTCGCACGCCACGACATCCCGCATCTCGTGGTCGACAGCGACCCCAACGAGGTCGCCCGGATGCGGCGGAAGGGCAAGGAAGTGTTCTTCGGCGACGCGACCAGCCGGGAATTCCTGGAGCGCTGCAATATCGGCGAGATCCGGCTGCTCGTGATCACCGTCCATACCAATGCGGCGATCGAGACGATCGTCGGCGTCGCCAAGTCGATCCGGCCCGATCTGCATATCGTGGCCCGGGCGCGCGACGCGGCCCATGCGCGTCGTCTCTATGCCCTCGGCGTGACCGAGGCGGTTCCGGAGACGATCGAGGCCAGTCTGCAATTGTCGGAGGCGGCGCTGCTGGGCCTCGGCGTGCCGCTGGGCTACATCCTTCCGACGATCCATGAGCGCCGCGACGAATTCCGGCGGGAACTGGCGGGGGACGGGCATACCCCCTCGACTTATGCCGGACGGCGCGGCGCGCAGGCCTGAAGGAACGCCGTTCCGGCCATGGCCGATCGGAACCCCGGGAATTCGAATTCGTTGGTCACGCGGGCATCGCTCCCGCGCGTCCGGTCCCCCGACGGGCGGGCGAGCCGATTTCGGCCGCTGCGGCATGAAAGGCGGACCTCTTGGATCGAACCTCGGAACGATCGTCGACCTCCGCTCCGCACCGCGACGCGACCGGGGATCACTGCGGCGACCCTCGGGAGGAAATCCGACCGCTGGTCGTCGATCTCGACGGAACGCTGGTCAAATCCGATCTGCTGATCGAAACGCTGTTCGCCGCCGCCGCGGCGCGGCCGCTCGCGATCCCGCATCTTCTGGCGGCGCTTCGACGCGGCAAGGCCGCCTTCAAGGCGGAGGCCTCGGCGAGGATCGCCGTCGATCCGGCCCGACTTCCCTATGACGAAGCGGTTCTGGATCTCGTCAGGGCGGCACGCCGGGCGGGTCGTCCCGTCCATATCGCATCGGCCGCCCATGAACGGGCGGTGAGCGCGGTCGCCCGCCATCTGGGGCTTTTCGACGGGTGGTTCGCATCCGACGGGACGGTCAATCTCTCGGGCGAGGCCAAGGCGGCCAAGCTCGTCTCCGTCTTCGGGGAAAAGGGCTTCGATTATGCGGGCAACGACGCGGCCGATCTCCCGGTCTGGCGACGGGCCGGCAAGGCGATCGCCGTCCGGACCTCGCGCCGGACCCTGCGCCGGCTTCACGCCTTCGCCCCGGACGCCGAAGCGCTGCCCTTCGTAAGGCCCGGCGCGAAGGTCTGGGCGGAGCAGCTGCGGGTCCATCAATATGCCAAGAACGCTCTGGTTTTCCTGCCTCTCTTGACGTCCCACCGGTTCGACGCGGCGGCTCTCGGGGCGGCCTTTCTCGCCTTCGCGGCTTTCTCGCTCTGCGCTTCGAGCGTCTATCTGCTGAACGACCTCATCGACCTTCAGGAGGACCGGACGCATCCGCGCAAGAAGCGGCGGGGCTTCGCTTCGGGGACGATCCCGATCGGATACGGGCCGCCCGCGATCCTGCTGCTTCTCGTCGCCGCGATCGCCTCGGCGTCCGCCCATTCCTGGGCCTTCACGGCGGTTCTTCTCGGCTATTTCGCGCTGACGACGGCCTATTCCTTCCTTTTGAAGCGCAAGATGCTCGTCGACGTCATCACTTTGGCGGGTCTTTACACGATCCGGGTGTTCGGCGGGGCGGTGGCGATCGGCGTCGGCGTGTCGAACTGGCTGCTCGCCTTCTGCATGTCGTTCTTCCTCTCGCTCGCGCTGCTGAAGCGGCATGTCGAACTGACCGTCCGGCTCGACGCCGGCCTGCCGGACCCGGCCAACCGGGACTATCGGACGGGCGACGTCGGCATGGTCGCCGCGCTGGCGGCGGCGGCGGGGTTCAACGCCGTCACGATCCTCGCCCTCTACATTTCGAGTCCGGCGGTGCATGAGCTCTATCGACGGCCGGAGATCCTCTGGCTCGTCTGCCCGGCGTTGGCCTATTGGATCGGCCGGATCCTGATGCTGGCCCAGCGCAGGAAGATGAACGACGATCCCGTCGTCTTCGCACTGAAGGACAAACCGAGCCTCGCGATCGCCGCGGCCTCCGTCGCGCTGATCGCGGCGGCCGCCTGACGCATGACCGCGGCCCCCCTCGCCCGCGGGACCGCGCCGGGGGAGAAGCCCGAAGACGCGGGCCGGGCAGGCCGGAGGCTCCCCGCCGGCCGGGCGGGGCTCCTCATCCTCGCCGCGGGCGCGATCATGGCGGCCTTGCTCGCTCTGCCCGGCCCGACGGTTCTGGCGCTGCGGGCGGACGATCTGATCGTCCTGCTCGACGCCGGACACCGCGTGCTTCAGGGGCAGGTTCCGCATCGCGACTTCTCGATGTCCCTCGGCCCGCTGATGGCGGTTCTGCCGGCCTGGGGGCGCATGATCGGAGGCGATGCGGGCGCCGCCTTCCCGACCGCGGCGGCTCTGCTCACCGCGCTCGCCGCCCCGGTCTTCGCCCGCATCCTCACCGCGAGGCTGCCTCCGCTCCTGTCCGTTCCCGCCGGGATCTTCGCGCTCGCGCTGCTCGCCGCGCCGATCGATCCCGGAGAGGTCGTCACGGCGATCGGCGCGACGGGTTGGCAGCACCGGATCGGCTGGGCCGGCTTGTTCGTGCTCTTCGTCATGGCGCTTCCGCCGCGGGACGCCGACCGCCGCTCGCCGACCGCGGACGCCGTGTCGGCGGGGGCGATCGCGACGGTCCTTCTCCTGACGGAACCCGCCTTCGGGCTCGCCGCCCTGCTCTTCCTGCTGTTTCTCGCGACGGACCGTCGGTTGCGGGTCGAGGCGCTCGGCGGGATCGCCCTTTGCGGGCTCGTCCTCGCGGCGGCCGAGAGCGTCTTCGGCTTCGCTTCGGCCTATGCGGGCGATGCCTTGCGGGCCTTTCGGGCCGATCCGCCGTTCCGAGGAACGGCGATCGAGGTCTTCGACCGCGGGTCGGCCGGCCTCGCGGGGATCGCCGATCTCGTCCTGTTCCTTCTCGCAGCGGGATCATGCCTGATCCGCGCGGGGAACGCCCGGACGGCGCTCTTCCTGCTGCTCTGCGCGGCGGGCGGCTTCGCGCTGTTCGACCGGTCGCAGCAGGTCTGGGGCATCCTCACCCTGCATGCCGGGACGACGGTCGCCGCGGAGCGCATCCGACGCGCGGCGCGGAGCGGCGAGATGTCCATGATCGTCGCCGGGGCGCCCCTGCTCGCGCTCGCCATGCTGTCGCCGCCCGCCTTCCATTTCGGGACCGCGATCCTGATCCATCGCGTCGCGCCGTCGATCCTCGAGACCTTCCGCTTCGACGATTCCGTCCTGAGAAACGTGCTGATCGCGGATTTTCGAACGGGCGGAGCCCACAGGACGGCGCTCGCCGATGCGGCGCGCATCGCGGACGGCGTGCGTGCCGTTGCGGCGCTGCGGCCTTCGGGCGGCATCGTGACGCTCGACGACGCCGATCCGTTCTCCCTGATCCTCGACCTGCCGCCGGCCATGGGCGGGATCGCGGGCCTCGGGCCCGGCATGACGGCCGATGCACGCAACCTCCCGCCGCCCGAAAACGTCTTCGCGAATGCGGCGGTGGTGATGATCCCGAAATCCGGCCCCGCCGGACCGGGGCGGCGCGGGACGACGGCCGACGGGCTGCGCAGGATCTACGGCCCCTTCATCGAAAGCCGGTTCGTCCTGACGGCGGAGAGCGAGCATTGGCTGATCTACGGACGGGCGACGCGGCCCTTGAACGAGACGATGCAGGCTCCCCCCGAACCGTGACCGGCGGCCGCACCCTTTTCGTCGCGGCGACGGTCGCGGCGGCCTGCATCTTCGCGGCGGCGGCGCTCCTGCCGGGCCGGACCGTGATCACGGCCTATCCGAACGACCTCTTCATCTTTCTGGACGGGGCGTGGCGCATCGCGTCCGGACAGGTTCCGAACCGCGACTTCCACACCGCGTTGGGCCCGCTCGCCTTCGGGCTCCCGGCCGCGGCCTTCGCCCTCGCCGGACATTTCGGGGCGGTGATGCCGGGAACGACGGCGCTCTCGCTTCTGATCCTGCTGCCGCCGCTCCTCCATGTCGCGGGATCGCGGCTGTCGACCGTGATCGCCCTGCCCTTCGCGCTCTTCCTGATCGCCGTGACGGCCATGCCGATCAATCTCGGCGAGAAGACCACGGCGCTGTCCTATGCGATGTTCTACAACCGCACGGGATGGGCGCTCTATGCGCTGCTGCTCGTGATGCATGTCGTCCCGCGCCGCCCGACGGCCCCCCTCGCCGACGCCGCCGCGGCGGCCTTCCTGACCCTCGTGATGCTCTATACGAAGGCGACCTACGGGATCTTCGCCCTCGGCTTTCTCGGCTTCCAATGCCTGCTGCGCGAAGGGCGGCCATGGGCCTTGCCGGCGCTCGCGATCTCGGCCGCGGCCGCGGGCGTGATCGAGCTGTTCTGGGGCGGGACCGCGGCGCATTGGGCCGACCTCGCGCAAGCGGCCGCGGTGAGCGGCACACCGAACGTGACGCGGGTGACGCTCGGCCTTCTGCGCCATGTGCCGGATTTCGTCTTCACGGCGCTGGTTCTGGCGCCCGCCCTGCGGCGAGGTCCGAAAGCCGCCGACATCGCCTTCTTCGCCTATTGCGCGGCATCGGGCTTCTGGATCTTTCAACAGAACGCCCAGCCTTGGGGCCTGCTCGGCCTGCATGCGGCGGCGGCGGTCGCGACGGAAGGTCTCCTGCGGCGCTTTCCCGCGACGGACAGGGCGGCGAAAGGGGCCCCGCTCCTGCTTCTCGGAATGCTGCTGCCGACCGTGGTGCAGGGAACGCTCGCCGCGGGAGCCCATGCCCGGGCGGCGCTGTCCGACGAGACGCCGGCCGTTCCCTTGCCGCGCTTCGACGACGTGCGGGTGCAGTTCCGCAAGGGCGAGGATACGGAGTTCCTCGCGCTCTATCTCGCCACGCTCGCAGACGGGGGCCGATCGCTCGCCTCGGTGACGCCGCGGCCCGAGCGGGTGATGGTGCTCGACTTCTCCAACCCCTTCTCCGCAGGCTTGGGCCTGCCGCCGCCGGCGGGCGATTACGCCTGGCTGCATTGGAAAAGGAACATCGACGCCCGCCATGCGCCCACGGCGGAAGCGCTGTTCGGCGGCGTCGCCCATGTGATGGTTCCCAAACGCGGCATCAACGGCGAACCGCTGGCGGAACTCTACGGCGCGGCGATCGCGAGAGACTTCGAAACGCTGCGCGACACGGAGTTCTGGACGCTGCACCGGCGCAGGTCGGACGCGCCGCCTCCGGCGGACGACGACAAGGGCCGGACCGACTCTACGCCGAGGAACCGCGACGCCCTTCCCCGGAGGCGGGAGGGCGTCGTCCCCGATCGGTACTTGCATCGCCGACCGTCACGCATGAGCTTACGTTACGTCACTCATGGGGATGCGGGGAGGTCGCGATGGGGCTCAAGGACATCATGGCGGTGATCGACGAGGAAGCCGCCGCCGACGTTGCGGGGGCTTATGCCCTCTCGCTCGCGGCGACCTTCGGCGCGCATCTGACGACCACGAGCGTGCCGTTCGACCCGTTGCGGGACGTGTATGCGGCGGGCATTCCCGAAAGCCATATCCGCGCCTCGCATGAAAAGTCGCGCGAACGGACGCGGGCTGCGGCGGCCCGAATGGCGGGCGATGCGGCGGCGGCGGGCGTGATGCATGAATCGGTGGACATGGACTCGCTCGCCATGCCGATGCGGACCGCCTTGGCCGAACTGGGCCGACATTTCGACCTGACGGTCACGGCGCAGCCGGAACGGGGAGCGGGAGAACGGGAACCGGTGATCGACTCGCTGCTGTTCGACTCGGGGCGGCCCGTGCTGGTCGTCCCCTATATCCACAAGGAGCCGTTGCGGCTCGACCGCGTGATCGCGGCATGGGACGGCAGCAGCGTGGCGGCACGGGCCTTCGCAGGGGCGATGCCGCTGCTGCTTCGGGCCGGGCGCGTGCAGGTGGTGACGGTGGCGCGGGGACGCCGCACGGGGCATGAATTGCCCGGCTTCGACATCGCGCGGCATCTCGCACGGCACGGGATCGACGCGGAACTGCAGGTGATCCCGAGCGATCTCGACGCGGCCGAGATGCTGCTCTCCCACGCCGCGAGCGCTTCGGCGGATCTGCTGGTGATGGGCGGCTACGGCAATATGCGGTTGAGGGATCTGATCTTCGGCGGCACGACGCGGGGGATCATGGACGCGATGACGCTGCCCGTGCTGATGGCGCATTGACGGCGCCGGGGACGGGCGGGCGAGCGCGGGGCGGGGATCAGAGCCAGCCCTTGCGACGGAGCCAGAGGATGGGGATCGTCGCCGAGACGGCCATCACGCCGAGGGCGAGCGGATAGCCGAAGGACCATTCAAGCTCCGGCATATGCCTGAAGTTCATGCCGTAGACCGTGCCCACGACGGTGGGCGGGAGGAACAGAACGCTCGCGATGGAGAAGACCTTGATGATCCTGTTCTGCGCGAGATTGACGAGGCCCAGCGCCGCCTCGTGGAGATAGCGCAGTTCGGAGGAGAGTTCGGCCTCGTAGACGCTGAGCGACCGCAGATCGCGCTGAAGCCGCTTGAGGTCGGAAGCGACGCGGGTTTCACCGGGAAAGGCGGCGGTGCGGGCATAGGAGGCGACGCGCTCGAGCGTCATCAGGCTTTCGCGGAGGAAGGCGAGCGTCATGTTCTTGCGTCCGAGCCGTTTGAGGACGACCTGCATTTCGTCCTCGGCGCGGGAGTGCTTCTTCTTCCGGACTTCGTCGTCGAGGAACAGGCGGGTGGACACCTCGTTCAGTTCCGCGGCGGTGAGCTCGAGAATGTCCGCGCCGCGTTCCACGATGCTTTCGAGCAGGGCGAGGAAGATCCGGGCCGGACTGTCCATGCCCGCACCGAGTCGCTGGATGCGGCCGTCGAAGGTCTTGAAGGGCTGCGGATCGACATAGCGCAGCGTCACCAGATGATCGGACGTCAGGACGAAGGTGATCTGCGCCCGGGAAGGACGACCGCGCGCGACGCCGTCGACCACGACGGCGGTGAGCACGACGGCGCCGTCGTCGCGATAGATGCGCGAGGATTCCTCGATCGCGGCCATTTCCTGCCGGGTGGGGACCTCGACGCCGAGCGCCTGCTCGACCGCTCGTTCCTCGGCATCGGTGGGATCGAAGAGATCGATCCAGAGCGCGTCCTCCGGCGGGGTCGAGCCTTCGAAGGACAGGCGGGTGAGCCGGCCGGAGCGGAAGGCATAAGCGAAGATCATGCAGCACCTCATGCGACCGAGGACCGTGCGGCGGCCCGCAGCCAAGATAGGGCGGCGGGCTGCGCCCGGGAATCGGCCGAAACCTTTCCGGCGAAGCGCGAGACGCGCGGGACGCTCGGGATCGGGCGGGCGAGCGCGGGGCCGAAAGCGGTTGCCGCAGGCGGACGCGCCCGTTATAGAGGCGCTTCCGCGCCCGCCGCGGTCCGCGCTCCCTTCGTCTAGCGGTCCAGGACGTCGCCCTCTCACGGCGAAAACAGGGGTTCGAGTCCCCTAGGGAGCGCCAAACATTTCAAAGGGTTATGCTTTTATCTTGCTGTCGGTA
>JAIXTT010000109.1 GCA_027483795.1 Hyphomicrobiales bacterium | reverse complement strand
GACCACGCGGGCGGACTTCCTGTAGGGCTTGTCCGGCGTGTAGCCGTTCTCGTTCATCGAGAACAGGATGCGGCGATGCACGGGCTTCAGGCCGTCGCGCACGTCGGGCAGCGCGCGGCTCACGATCACGCTCATCGCGTAATCGAGATAGCTGCGCTTCATCTCGTCGGTGATCGAGACGGGGCGGATGTCCTGCGGAGCCGCCACGGGAGGCGTCTTGTCGTTCGCGGCCAACGGTCTTGTCCGATCGCTTTTTCGGGAGCCTAGGGTTTAGGCGATTCCGATCCCGGAAGCCACCTGAAAACGCCTTCGTCCACCGCCTTTTTCGCACGATTTTTCAGGAGCTTGGCTTGAGCGAGGGCGAGTTTCGCTCAGCCGAAGGCCGCCACGTCGTCGCCTGCGAGGAGATCGCGCAGATTCGGCGGCACGGGAAAGCCGTAGCCGCCGCCCGGCGAGGAGCCGGACAAGGCCCCGGAACGATGATGCACGCTGGTGTAGAGTTCCGTCCCGATCTTTTGCAAAGCGAGCGTCAGGGCCTGCAGCGCGTCGCCCCCGTGCGCGACGCTCCTGCGCGGGCCTTCCGGCCATCCGATTTCATAGGCGCAGGACCAGGACCGGTCCGCGGGGATCGGCACGTCGAGCCGGATCACGACGGGCAGGACGGCATCGCCATGCCGATGGATCAGTTCATGGATCATCACGACCATGGCGTCCTCGTCCGGGGCTTATCCGAAGGCCGCCGCGTGCATGATGCGGCCGGGCAGAAGGGTGAAGACGCCGGCCCCGACGAGCCCCGACCGGACGAGGATCAGCATGATGCGCCGATGCCGCGCGAACTCGCGACGACGCGCCGCGCGGACGGCGAGCGGAAGCGAGACGAGCGTGACCACCGAAAGCAAGTGGATCGGACCGAAGGGACCGATGCCGATGCGCATCTCATGCACGAAGAACGACGTCGCCGCCGCGAGGAGCATCGCCGCGACCCAAGCATATCCGACCGCCCGGTGACGCGATCCGCCCTTCGGCAGGAGCAATTGAACCGGCGTCAGGACCAAAGCCGCAAGGGCGGCGAAGGCGTGGATCTGGACGGCGGGTGAAGCGACGAGCAAAGGGGCGAGGGTCATCGGCAATCGAAGGGTGCGGCAACGGATACATCTTCCAGCCTGAACGGAGCGACGTGTCGCGTCGAGTCGGTGAGAACCCGAAGCCCGTGCTAGCCTCCCTCCACGCCCCCTCCCCGGAGGTCCGATGTTCGTCGATTTTCTCGTCTCCGCCCTCGTGACGCTGCTCGTCACCGTCGATCCGCTCGGTCTCGCGCCTGCCTCAGCTCTGACTTGATTACTTGAATTTCGCCGGACATTCTTGCAATCTCAAATCTGCTATTGAGGTTTTTTTTCCTATTTTGACCACTTTGTCGAATGCATTGGTTGACCGGCTTGCATACCGGCCGGCAGCGGCCGCGGCTTCGGGTGTCCGGACGCTGCCCAAAAGGTTCGTGGTGGTCTCTCCCTCTCCGCCCCCAAAGGTCCGATGTTCATGGATTTTCTCGTCTCCGCCCTCGTGACGCTGCTCGTCACCGTCGATCCGCCCGGTCTCGCGCCCACCTTTCTCGGGCTCACGCACGGCATGTCGCGCGCGCAGCGGCGGCAGGTGGCGGTGCGCTCCGTGCTGATCGCGGGCGGCATCCTCGCGGCGTCGGGGCTGTTCGGCGCGCCGCTTCTCAAGGCGCTCGGCATCGGCATTCCGGCCTTCCGCATCGCGGGCGGGATCATGCTGTTCGTCATCGCCTTCGAGATGATCTTCGCCTTCCGCAAGCAGCGCCAGACGGAGACCGCGGAGACGGCGATCACGCTCGATCACGTGCGCAACGTCGCGGCCTTCCCGCTCGGCATTCCGCTGATGGCGGGGCCGGGCGCGATCACCGCGACCCTGCTTCTGTCGGGCCGGACGGGCGGCGATCCGCTGCTCTTCGGCGCGCTGCTCGGCACCATCGCGCTCGTGATGCTCGCCTGCCTCGCGAGCTTCTTCGCCGCCGAGCGGATTTCGAAAGTGCTGGGCGTGACGGGCAACATCGTGCTCACGCGCCTGCTCGGCGTGATCCTCGCCGCGCTCGCCGTCCAATTCGTGATCGACGGGGTGAAGGCGATCTGATCAGAGCGTTTCGAGCAAACGCTGCATCAAGGCCGCACCGGGCGCGAGCGAGGAGACGAGGCCGTATTCCTGCAGCGTATGCGCGCCGTCCCCGTCGATGCCGAGCCCGTCGACGGTGGGCGTGCCGATCGCGGCGGTGAAATTGCCGTCGCTGCCCCCGCCCGTCATCGGCACGGCCGAGATCGTCCGGCCGAGGTCCCGCCCGGCGGCGACCACGCGCTCGTAAAGCGCGAGCCCTTCCGGCGTCTCCGGCCAAGGCGGGCGGTTCATGCCGCCCGTCACGCGGACCGCGACGTCCGGATCATGCGGCTTCAGCCCGAGGATGCGGGAGGAGAAGGCGTCCCCGTCTTCGGGCGTCGTCACACGCAGGTCGATGCAGAAGCGCGCGAATTGCGGGATCGTGTTGGCCGCCGTGCCGCCGCGGATCATGCCCACCGTCGTCGTGACGCCTCTCGCGTAATCCGTGAGCCCTTCGACGGCTGTGATCTGGAGCGCCGCCTCGCGGATCGCGCTGCGGCCCTTCGCATGCGACGTGCCCGAATGCGCGGGCCGTCCCTCGATCTCGACGTCGAAACGGCCGACGCCCTTGCGCGCCGTCACGATCTTCCCGCCGTCGCGGGCGGGTTCGGTCACGAGCGCGAAGGCGGCCTTGCGCCCTTCCGCCTCGATCAGTTCGCGGGTGATCGGCGAGCCGATCTCCTCGTCGGGCGTCACGAGGAACACGATCGGGCGCGACGCCGTCCCCGCCGCGGCCACGCGACGGAAGGCTTCGAGCGCCAGATAGGCCCCGCCCTTCATGTCGTAGACGCCGGGTCCGTAAAGCCGATCCCCCTCGCGCCGCACGGGCAGATCCTTCGACGCCGTGCCCAGCGGATGGACCGTGTCGACATGGCTCATCACGAGGATCGGCTTCGCGCCGTTGTTCGGACCGGCGCGCAGAACCAGCGTGCCGCCGAGGCCTTCGCGACCCGGAATGCGTTCGATTCCGATCGGAGCCGCCGCCAGATGCGCGGCGACCGCGTCCTGCATCCGGTCGACGGCAGCCGCCTCATGCGTCGGACTTTCGATCTCCGCCCAAGCGGCCACCACCGCCGCCATCGCCTCGCCGTCGTAACGCACGCTCGGATCTCCGTTCGGGAACGCAAACGAACCTAGCCGATCCCCGCGCGATCACGAAGGCTACGAAAGGGTTTTCCCCCGCCCGACGAGCGGTCCTGCTCGGCGTCGGCTGAAGCCTTGATGCAAGGGACCTGCAACGCGGAAACGGCAATTTGCAAAGCGAAGTAACTTGAAGTTGTATCTCCCGCGAACCCAGCAAGGAACCGGGAGCGCCGGAACCGGCGGGACATGGAATGCCGATCACGGAAATCAGCGGCGGCTACAGACAGCGCATCAACGTGCAGGACATGAACATCGGCCCCGGCGGACGCTTGATCCACGACGGCCTCGTCGCCCGTTCGGACGTTCAAGCCATGCTGGATCATGCCAAGGCGAACGATCCGGACTACGCGGCCGCCAGAAACAAGTATGAATTCCGGCTCGTGCGCTCGGGCGAAGCCGTCTTTCTCGACATGAAGAAGCGCAATTGGGCGGGCCGGCTCAAGGCCCGCCTGCATATCGGGAACGAGCAACGGGCGAATGAAAGAAAGGCCGCGGTCACCGCTCTGAACAGGGCCATGGGCATGCGGGCCGGGACGTTCGACGACTTCAAGGCGAATGCCGGAGCCGCGACGAACAGGCGTGCCGCCGCCGCTTATCAAGTTGCGCTCACGAACCGTGCGGAGACGTTGGAACTGGAAGGCGTGCAGAGCTTGCGGCGCGCCTCGCCCGTCCGCTTCTACGACGGCGAGACGCTCCCCGGCACGCTGTCGAGCGCCGTGGATGCGGTGATGCAGAACCGCAGCGTCGCGCAGGCGGCGAAACTGCTGCGCGACAATCCCGGTTTCGCGATCCAGCTGTTCCATCAGGCCAACGTCAACCGGACCCGCCCCGAATTCGCGGAGGTGGTCGGGCGGATCGCCGATCTTTACGACGAATACATGAAGGCCCCCGACCTCGCGGCTGCCGAGGCCTTCTCCGTCTACGATTGGATCAACTTGGAAGATGGGCCTCGGAGCGATCTCCGGCAACGGGACTTGGACGGTTATTACTTCCCGACGACGGGCGGACTCGTCGCCCGCATGCTTCCGGCAACCGTCGATGACGTCATCCTTCCGCAAGGCGCCCGACCTCTTCAGGAAGGGCTGGTCGCCTTCTCGATCGACGACGGCGGCCAAGTACGTTCTCTGGTGGACGGGGACGAGCAGTTCGACGCAAGGGCGATCTATGCGGCCGAACCCGTCTTCCTCGGAAGGGCCCTGCGGAAACTGGAATCGGCTCCCTGCGAAAAGGTCGCCGAATGCCTGCTCAAGGATGCCCCCGAGCCTCTGCGGACCCGCTTCAACGACGTTCTGCGCGGTTCGAATGAACCGATGGACGAAGCCACGCAATTCGGACCCGTATTGGCTGCCGTCGAAAACGCGTCCCGCACCCCGGGACTGGTGCTCGCGGTCAACCGGTGGGGAGCGGAGGCGCGTCTTTCCGACGCGCATCTGGCGGAACTGCGCGAAATCATGACGCGGTCGGGCATTCCGGACACCCCGCAAAATTTTGCGAAGTATCTCTTCAGCCTCTCCGCGCTCTTCACGAAGATCAGCGGCGCCCACGGCTTCGGCTCCGAACAACAATCCGTCATCCCGCTCCGTTTCTACGGCTTCATGCTGATGAAGGCGTCCGAGGAGGCCGACCCGTCGGTTCTGCTCCCTCAGGAGATTTACGGCTACATCGGCGAGATGAACTTCAGGGTTTCAGGCTATCAGGACATCTTTACGGCGGACCGCTGTGCGGACGTGCTCGGCTCCCAATTGAGCGGGACGGCGGTCTCGATCGACCGAGAAATCTTCCGGAAGGTCGCTTCACCCTACTTCGCGGATCAATTCGGCCGTTTGCCGGGCGGCGGTCGCCCGCTCGCGCAACGGTTGGCTCCAGCCGCGGCGAACGCCCCGGGCAATGTCGCAGGCAACTTCGTTCAAGTTCCGGGGGAGGAGAACCGCGACATCGGCGTGGCCCTGCTCAACCGAATGTCGGAGGCCGGATCGGACGACGACGAGTCCATCGAGGACATCGACGACATGATGTCCGAACGACAGAACGATTTAAGGGATTTCATCATGAACCAGATCCGAGACATCGACGACCAGAGGCCCGGACGACAAAACTTTCTCGCGAATTTCATCATGAACCAGATGCGGGACATCGATGACGACGCGGCTTCGGACGACGAAGCGTGACGCAGGTCGCGAGCGGGGCCGCGCGTCGGGTCCCGCCCGCAGCCCCGCTCAGCCCGTCGCCGGCGTTTCACGCGTAAGGCGCCGATAGAGATGCCAGGTCGCGTGCCCGAGCACGGGCAGCGCGATCGAAAGGCCCAGAAAGAAGGGCAGCACCGCCACGACGAGCGCCACCACGACCACGGCCGCCCAGACCAGCATGGGCTTGGGATTGGTCGTCACCGCCCGCACGCTCGTGATCATGGCGGTGATGAAGTCCACCTCCCGCTCGAGCAGCAGCGGGAAGCTGACGACCGTGAGCGAGAAGAGCACCAGCGCGAGGATCGCGCCCAACCCGTGCCCGACAAGCAGGAACAGCCATCCCTCGGGCGTTCCGAACAGGGCTGGAAGCAGTTCGTGCGGAGAGAGCCCCTTGAGGCCGAAGAACAGGGCGATCAGCAGACGCACCTGATACATCCACATGATGAAGACGAAGAGCGTGACGAAGGCCATCCAGCCCAATTCGCGCCGGCTCTGCGCGAAGACGACGCCGAGAACGCCCGACCATTCGAGCGCCTCGCCCGCCTCCCGGCGGCGCGAGACTTCATAGAGCCCAACCGCGGCGAAGGGTCCGATCAGCGCGAAGCCCGCGGCGAGCGGATAGACGAGATAGAGCATGTCCCACAGCGTCGCGGCCGCAAGCGTCGCAAGGCCGCCCGCGGCGAAGACGCCGCCGAAGAACAGGCCGAAGGCCGGAGCGGCACGGAAATCCCGTGCTCCGGCCGCGAAGGCCTCCCCGACGTCCGAAAGATCGATCCTCGCGATCGGCGGTCCGTGCGGAGCGGCCGCTCCCGCCGCCCTCGCCGCATCGCTCGTTCCCCCGTGACCTTCGCTCATGACGACGTCTCCTCGCCGACGGCCGCCGCGGGGGATCGGCGCCGTCTTCGTTCCATGAGCGGAAAGCATGACACGGGCGGGCGGGGACGCAAGGCGTCGTAGGCCCTCTGCGCTTGCATTCGGGGCGCGGACTGAATAAAGGAGCGGCTTCAGCGGTTCCGGCCGGGGGCTGAAGGGAAGGGCGTGCGTCCGCGCATGCAGGATCGATCGATCCGTCTTCCCGTGTCTCCGCCTTCGGACACCTCCCGTTCGGGCCTTTCCTCTGAGGCCCGGAGGGCTTCGCGCCGGGGCCGCACCCATAGTAGGAAAGGCTTGAAGAGCATGCCTCTTTACGAGCACGTCTACCTCGCCCGTCAGGACGTGACGGCGCAGCAGGTCGAAACGATGACGGAAACCTTCAAGGGCATCATCGAAGCCCATGGCGGTTCGGTCTCCAAGATCGAGTATTGGGGCGTCAAGACGCTCGCCTACCGCATCAAGAAGAACCGCAAGGCGCATTTCTCGCTGCTCAACATCGATGCCCCCGCCGCGGCGG
>JAIXTT010000099.1 GCA_027483795.1 Hyphomicrobiales bacterium | reverse complement strand
GAGATGAAGCTCCGCGGCCATTACGAGAAGCCGTCCGAGAAGCGCGCCCGCGAAAAGGCCGAGGCCGTCCGTCGCGCCCGCAAGCTCGCGCGCAAGAAGATGCAGCGCGAAGGCCTGCTTCCCGCGCCGAAGCCGAAGGCCCGCTGATCCTTTTCGGTTCGGCCGCTTCCGCGGTCGTCCGCAGCCGACTCGGCGCCCCGGCGTAAGCCGACGGGCGCCGTTCTCGTATACGGTCCGTCCTCCCCCGAACCTTGCGAGCGACCATGTCCGCAGCTTCGCACCTCCTTCCCGCCCGCCTTCTCGTCGTCTGCGGTCTCGGGCTGCTCGTCGCGGCCTGCGGTTCGATGGGGCGCTCGACGCAGGAAGCCCGCGTCGCGGAGCTGACGTCCGATACGCAGGGCGTCCAGTCGACGAATATCGAGGCGCTGACCGAGATCGTCCGCCGCAATCCGCAGGACGCCGTGGCCCTCAATCTCCGCGGCGCGGCCTATGCCCGGATCGGCCGATACGGCGAGGCCGTCGCCGATTTCAGCCGCGCGCTGACCATCAATCCGAGCTTCGCCGAGGCCTATACGAACCGGGCGCTCGCCTATCGCCAACAGGGCCGCGACGATCTTGCGCTGCAGGACTTCACGGCCGCGATCCAGTCCAATCCGAGCTATGATCCGGCCTATCTCGGCCGCGCGAATCTCCACCGCGCGCAGAACCGTTTCGAGCTCGCGCTGGCCGATCTCGACTATGCGGTCCGCCTGCGGCCCGAATCCGCGCAGCTCGTGCACGCGCGCGGACTGATCCATCAGCGTCAGGGCGACCATCGTCGCGCCGTCAACGATTTCGACGCCGCGATCGACCGCAATCCCTTCGCGGCCGCGCCTTATCAGGCGCGAGGGCAGAGCCTCATCATCCTCGGCCGGATCGATCAGGCGATCGAGGATTTCAACGCGGCTCTGAACGTCGACAACCGCAATCCCGACGCTTGGGTCGGCCTCGGCGTCGCCTTCGAGCGCAAGGGCGATCGCGTCAAGGCGACGGAGAATTTCCAGCGCGCCCTCGCCGTCCAGCCCGACAATGCCGCCGCCAAGGCGGGCATGGCGCGGATCGGTGCGCGCGTCTAGGTCGAATCGCCGGATCCCTTCTCGCTCCGCGGCCGCTTCGCTTCGTCCGGGTGTGACGGCATCGGATGACCGTCAGGAGCCGGCGGCGCCTCCTCCAGCCATTTGATCAGCTCGATGATCTGGGGGCGGAAGCCCGTCCGCGCATAGAGCGCTAGCGCCGGTGTGTTGGTCGACACGGCTCCGACGAGAAGGGTCTGCAGTTTCGCCGCCCGCGTCAGCCGCTCCGCCTCCTCGATGAGACGCCGCCCGACGCCCAGGCCGCGTTCGCCCTCGGCCACGGCGAGGTCGGCGATCCGGCCGTGCCGACGGAGTTCAGGCCGGACGAAGGCCGCGGCCTCGTCGAAGACCAGCACGAGCACGCCCACCACCCGCTCGGCCCGCAGTGCCGCGAGGATCGCGCCGCCGCTCGAGGCGAGCATCGCCTCCAGGGCGCACAGGCATTCCCGGCCGGCATCGGGCGACACGTTGCGATCGCCGGTCAGCGCGTCCTCGACACGGTTCAATTCCAGCAGCAGGGCGGCCGCCGCGTCCCGCTCCTCCGGCCGCAGGCGGCGCACGACGATCGGGGCCGTGGCGGTTTCCAGCGCTGAATCGACCATGGCCGCATCCCCCGAAAAGCCGACGATCGGCACGATGGCCGGCCACCGTGTCGGGATGATGAAGCCCACATTGTCGGCGAGGTCACAGGCGCCGTCACTGCGCCATCGCCCGGTCGATGTCCTCGACCATCGTCTCGGCGTCGGCGAAGAGCATCGGCGTGTTGTTCTTGAAGAACGGTTCGCTCCCGACGCCCGCATAGCCCGAGACCATGCCGTGCTTGATGGAAGAGCAAGGGGGCATGGCGCGCCTGCGCTGAAGAACGCCCTCAGAAGCTCTTCGCCGCCGCTTCGATGAAGGCGCGGACGTCGCTCCACGCGGCTTCCAGATTGCCCGCATGGCCGTTGCCCGGGATGCGGACGAAACGCTTCGTTCCGGGCGCGAGCCTGAACAGCGCCTCGCCGAAACGGAACGGGACCACCCCGTCGGCATCGCCGTGGATGACGAGCAGCGGCGCGGAGACCCGGCCGATCCGCTCGTCCGACGGGAAGCGGTCCTTCATCAACGTCGAGACCGGCGCCCAAGGATAGAGGCTCGCCGCCACCGCGGCCGTCGACGTGAAGGGCGCGTCCAGCACGAGCCCCGCGATCCTGCGTTCCGTCGCGAGCCTGACGGCGACTCCCGTGCCGAGCGACTCTCCATAGAGCACGATGCGGTCCCCGCCTTCGCTTTCGAGGAAGTCGAAGGCCGCGCGGGCGTCTTCCGCCAGACCTTCCTCGGTCGGCGAGCCCGTGGAGCCCGAAAATCCGCGATAGGCGACGACGAGCACGCCGCGTCCGTCCTCTCCGAGGCGACGCATGCGCTCGACGAGATGCGGCATCCTGCCCGCATTGCCGTGGAGATAGAGCACGCTCGGTCGGCCGGGATCTGCGGGCTTGTGCAGGCCGACGATCGTTTCTCCGTCAGCGGTCCGGATCCGCACGTCCCGGAACCCGTCGACGCCCAATGTCGCGGCCGCATGGAAGGTCGGGTCCGGGAAATACAGCAGGCTGCGCTGGCTGAAATAGAGCACGCCGACCGCCGACGCATAAACGAGAAGCACGGTCGAGACGATCAGCATGGCGAACCGGTTGAGCATGCGCCGATTGAACAATCATGCGGCGGCTTCGTCGAGAACGTCGAGCGGGGCCGAAGCGTTCGACGACGCGCGCAAAGAAAAAGGCGGGATGCCCGGCATCCCGCCTCGGATCCTTTCAAAGCGAGGCGCGCAGGATCAGTGCGCCATCGCCTTGTTGATGTCCTCGACCATCTTCTTGGCGTCGGCGAAGAGCATCAGCGTGTTGTCCTTGAAGAACAGTTCGTTCTCGACGCCCGCATAGCCCGAGCCCATGCCGCGCTTGATGAAGAGCACGGTCTTGGCGCGCTCCACGTCGAGGATCGGCATGCCGAAGATCGGCGAGGTCGGGTCCGTCTTCGCCGCCGGGTTGGTCACGTCGTTCGCGCCGATGACGAAGGCGACGTCCGCCTGCGAGAACTCAGAATTGATGTCCTCGAGTTCGAACACTTCGTCATAGGGCACGTTCGCTTCGGCGAGCAGAACGTTCATGT
>JAIXTT010000034.1 GCA_027483795.1 Hyphomicrobiales bacterium | reverse complement strand
TCATTTCCCGCGTCGAGAGACTCAAGGTCGGCACCTCGCTCGACCCCTCGGCCGATTTCGGTCCGCTCGTGACGAAGGCTCATCTCGACAAGGTGAAGTCCTATGTCGACATCGGCGTGCAGGAAGGCGCGAAGCTGAAGGTCGACGGCCGCGGCTTCACCATGCAGGGCTACGAGAACGGCTTCTACATGGGCGGCTGCCTCTTCGACGACGTGACCGAGGACATGCGCATCTACAAGGAGGAGATCTTCGGACCCGTCCTCTCCGTGGTGCGCGCGCCGACCTATGAGAAGGCGCTCAAGCTCGCCAACGATCACGAATACGGCAACGGCGTCGCGATCTTCACCCGCGACGGCGACGCCGCGCGCGACTTCGCCTCCAAGGTGCAGGTCGGCATGGTCGGCATCAACGTGCCGATCCCGGTTCCGCTCGCCTATTACACCTTCGGCGGCTGGAAGCGCTCGGGCTTCGGCGACCTCAACCAGCACGGCCCGGACGCCTTCCGCTTCTACACCAAGACCAAGACCGTTACCTCGCGCTGGCCCTCCGGCATCAAGGACGGCGCCGAGTTCATCATGCCGACGATGAAGTGACGCGGAACGAACGCTCATGCTATCATTCGCGATAGCATGAGCGTGCGATCCTCGGAGGGCGGCCATGGGCGACATGTTGATCAGGGACGTCGGCGACGACGTCATCGCGGCATGGAAGGAGCGGGCGCGCCAGAACGGCGGCTCCCTTCAGCAGGAGCTGCGTCGCCTCGTGACCGAGCATGCGCCGCTCACGCCGGCCGAGCGCGTTCGATCCGTCCGTGAATTCCGACGACTGAGCGGGACCATCCGGGCCGATCGCGCGCCCGAGGATCTCGTGCGCGAAGATCGCGACCGGTGATCGGGTGACGGCTCTCGTGGTCGATGCGAGCGTCGCGGCCCGCTGGTTCGTCGAGGGCGAACATGCGGAGGCGGCGCTGGCGATCCTCGATGCCGAGGCGGACCTGATCGCTCCGGATCTTCTCGTCGCGGAACTGGGCAACACGCTCGTGAAATACGTCGCCGCCGGGGCGCTCGATGCGAGCCGTGCCGCGTCGGTCCTGGTCGCGATGCGGACGGTGATGACCCGATTCGTGCCGATGTCGGAACTGCACGACGATGCGCTCGCCCTCGCCCTCGAGATCGGCCATCCGATCTATGACTGCTACTATCTGGCGCTCGCCCGGCGCGAGCGGGCGCTCTTCGTCACGGCCGATCGGCGGCTCCTGCGGAAGCTCGCCGACACGCCGCATGCGGCTCTCTCCGTGCACATCGCCGAACGGCCCGCCTGAAGATGCTGTCCTTTCAGGGTCTCTGACCTTCGTGATATCATTGAATGATATTACTTCGACGGAGGGGGCGGTGACCGATTTTCTGGTCCGCGACATCGATGAGGCCGTGATGCTGCGCCTCAAGGAGCGTGCCCGCCGGAACGGCCGCTCGCTGCAGCAGGAGGTGCATGACGCCCTCGAGCGAGCGACGCGTCTCGAACCGTCGGAGATCGCCCGCCTGCTCGCCGAATTCGATGCAAAGCACGGGCGGATTCCGGCGGGCGTGGACATCGTCGCCCTCATTCGAGAGGAACGGGACGGCTACGGGTGGAAGTGATCGACGCCAATGTCGCCCTCCACGCCTTCGGCGACGGTCCGTTGAATGCTTCGGCGCGGGCTCTTCTGGCGGACGCCGGCTCTTGGCGCGTCCCCGACATCTTCCGCGGCGAATGCGCGAATGCGCTGTCCCGCCTCGTCCGCATGCGGAGAATGGACCGGGATTCCGCTCATGATGCCTTTGCGATGATCCGCGGGATGGTGGGCGAGCCTATCCCTTCCGCGGGTTTGGTCCCCTCGGCCTTCAATTGCGCCCTCGCCTTGAATCACGGCGTTTTCGATTGTCTCCATCTCGAAGCCGCGCGCGCTTCCGGGGCGCGCCTGATCACGGCCGACCTGCGCTTCGTCGAGAAGCTGCGCGGGACGAGCGACGAAGGCCTGATCCTCCATCTTTCCGACCGGCGACACTGACGGAGCCGCCCGATGACCCTCTTCGCCCTCGATGAAGACCGCATCGCGATCCGCGACATGGCGCGGGATTTCGCCGCTGAGAAACTCGCGCCGCATGCGGTGAAGTGGGATCACGACAAGCATTTTCCCGTCGACGTGATGCGCGAGGCCGCGGCGCTCGGCATGGGCGGCGTCTATGTGCGCGAGGACGTCGGCGGCTCGGGCCTGACGCGGCTCGACGCGACGCTGATCTTCGAGGCGCTGGCGACGGGTTGCCCGACGGTGTCGGCCTTCATCTCCATCCACAACATGGCGGCGTGGATGATCGACGCCTACGGCTCGGACGAGCAGCGTCGGCGGTGGCTGCCGAAGCTGACGACGATGGACGCCGTCGCGAGCTACTGCCTCACCGAACCCGGCGCGGGCTCGGACGCGGCGGCGCTGAAGACGCGCGCGCGGCGCGACGGCGACGTCTACGTGCTCGACGGCGCGAAGCAGTTCATCTCCGGCGCGGGCGCGTCCGACCTCTATGTCGTGATGGTGCGGACGGGCGAGGCCGGCCCCGGCGGCATCTCCACCATCGTGGTCGAGAAGGATGCGCCCGGCCTCTCCTTCGGCGCGGAGGAGATGAAGATGGGCTGGAACGCGCAGCCCACGCGGCAGGTGATCTTCGACGGCTGCCGCGTGCCCGTCGCGAACCGGCTCGGGCCCGAAGGCATCGGCTTCAAGATCGCCATGGCGGGATTGGACGGCGGCCGGCTCAACATCGCCGCCTGCTCCTTGGGCGGCGCGCAGGCCGCGCTCGACAAGTCGCTCGTCTACATGGCCGACCGCAAGGCCTTCGGCAAAAGGCTCTCCGATTTTCAGGCCTTGCAGTTCAAGCTCGCCGACATGGCGACGGAATTGGAGGTCGCCCGCACCTTCCTGTGGCGCGCGGCCGCCGCGCTCGACGCGAAGACGCCGGATGCGACGCGCCTCTGCGCCATGGCGAAGCGCTTCGGCACCGATGTCGGCTTTCAGGTGGCCGACGAGGCGCTGCAGCTTCACGGCGGTTACGGCTATCTTGCGGATTACGGCGTCGAGAAGATCGTCCGCGATCTCAGGGTGCATCGGATCTTGGAAGGGACCAACGAAATCATGCGCGTCATCATCTCTCGCGGGCTCGTCGGCCGCGGTCAGGGCGGCGGATCCTGATGCTCGCCATCATCAAATCCGTCCTGCTGGGTCTCGTGATCGTCGCGACGGTGCTCGCGATCTTCGCCGCCTACGGCCCGGCCTTCTTCATCGACGGGCGGAGCCCGTTCCAGATCAATTTCTTCGCGGCCGCGATCATCGGGCTGCTCGTGGGCTGGCTCGCGCCGCGCCTCGTCGGCGCGCGGCTGCATGATCATCTGCGCTCGGCGGTGCTGATCGCCGTGCCGATCCTCGTGGTGCAGGCGGTGGTCACCTCGCATTTCCAGGTCGTGTTCCGGGAGTTGAACCCGGTCATGGACAAGGTCTTCGGCGCTCTCATGCTGTGGAGCGTCGCCTTCGTGCTCATCGGCGGAACGCTCCGCCGCAAACCCTGAGACGGCTGCATTCGGGAGAAGACGCCATGGCGACGATCGGTTTCATCGGCCTCGGCAATATGGGCGGCCCCATGGCGGGCAATCTGGCGAAGGCGGGGCACCGCGTCCTCGGCTTCGACATCGTGCCGGACAACGCCGCCGCCGCCGCCGCGCTCGGCGTCGCGGTCGCGGGCTCGGGGGCCGACGCGGTCAAGGACGCCGACGTCGTCGTCACGATGCTGCCCGCGGGCAAGCACGTGCTCGCCGTGTGGGGCGAGGTGCTCGGAGCCGCCAAGCCCGGCACCCTCTTCATCGACTCCTCGACCATCGACGTCGAAAGCGCCCGCAAGGCGCACGCCATGGCCGCCGCGGCCGGCATGGCCTCGGTCGATGCGCCCGTGTCCGGCGGCGTCGGCGGCGCGCAGGGTGCGACGCTCACCTTCATGTGCGGCGGAACCGACGACGCCTTCGCCCGCGCCAAGCCCGTCCTCGAGGCCATGGGCCGAAAGATCGTGCATTGCGGCGCGGCGGGCGCGGGGCAGGCGGCCAAGATCTGCAACAACATGCTGCTCGGCATTTCCATGATCGGGACCTGCGAGGCCTTCGTGCTCGCCGAAAAGCTCGGCCTCTCGCATGAGGCGCTGTTCGACGTGTCCTCGACCTCGTCCGGTCAGTGCTGGTCGCTGACGAGCTATTGCCCGGTTCCCGGCCCGGTGCCGGCGAGCCCGGCGAACCGCGCCTATGCGCCCGGCTTCGCGGCGGCGTTGATGCTCAAGGATCTGTCCTTGTCGCAGGATGCGGCCGCCGCCGCGGGCGCCGCCACGCCGCTCGGCGCGCATGCGGCCGAACTCTACGCCGCCTATGCCGAGGCGGGCTTCGGGGGAACGGATTTTTCGGGGATCGTCGAATTCCTGCGCGCGGGACTCCCGAAGGGCGTCAGCCGGTGACGAACTCGACCGCGCCCGCCACCACGAGATAACGGGCGAGCTTCGCCGCCGCGACCACGGGGACGAAGATCGCGAGCGGCGTCCGGAACATGCCCGCGATCACCGTCAGCGGATCGCCGATCACGGGCGCCCAGCTGAGCAGCAGCGACCACACGCCCCAACGGCCGTACCACGCCGCATAACGCTCGAAGGTCGCCGCGGAGACGGGAAAGCGCGGATGCTCGCGGAAGCGTCCGAGAAAGCGCCCGATCGCCCAATTGACGCAGGAGCCGAGCGTGTTGCCCGTCGTCGCCGCCGCGATGGCGATGATCGTGGTGCGATCCGTCGTCTCGCCCGCAAGGGCGAGCACCAGCGCCGCTTCGGACGAACCCGGAAGCAGCGTGGCCGAGAGGAAACCCGCGAGAAAAAGTCCTGCCGCTTCGAACAAGGCCGCTCCCGAGCCGGAGGATGCCCTCGGCCTTGGCGGCGGCTTGGGCGGAACGCCCGTCATGGAACGCGGGCGCGTTGCAATCATCGCATATTTGCAACGGCTGTGTTGCGCGCGGCATACAGACGCGCTCGGGCCGTGCCCCTAATATCACGGGCGTTGCATTCCTCCCGCCCGGTTCCGCATGGCCGTCAGCCCGTCCCGAGCTCCCGTCGATCCCGCCGTGGACGCCGCGCGCCTTCTCGAGCGTCTGGGCTTCGTCGCGCTTGCGCTGTGCCCGCTCGCGGCGTTGGTGTCGCGGCGCGGCGTCGTGGTGCTCGCCCCCTGCGGGCTCGCGATGATCTTTCTCGCGGGCGTGATCGGCTCCGAGGGGCGCGAGCCCTTCGCCTGGCTGCGTCGCCACGCCTTCGGCCTCGCGACGGCGGCGGGCGCGTTCCTGCTGTTCTGGACGGGTCTTTCGATCGTCTGGACGCCCTTTCCCCTCGAGGCCGTCGCGCGTTGGATCAATCTCGCCGCCCTCGTGCTGGGAGCCGCCGCCACCGTCGCGACGATGCGCGCGCATGTCCGTGCTTCGCATCTCAATCTCTTCCCCATCGGGCTCGCGGCGGCGGCGCTGGCCGCCGTCGCGCTCGTGGCCCGCTACGGCTTCGATCCGGCGCTGGAGACGGACCGCAGGATCCTCGACCGCGTGCCGCTGCTGTTCGGCCTGCTGCTCCCGCCCTGCACGGCGTGGCTGATGTCGCGCGGGCGCCTGGTCGCGGGCGCCCTTCTCGCGGCCTTGGTGGCCGCGGCGCTCACCGCGGCGGGCGGCTTCGCCGTCGTGGGCGCGCTGGCGGCGGGCGGCGCCGTCTATGCCCTGTCGGCCCTGCGTCCCGCGGCGGGTGTCATATGCGCCACGGCGTTGACGGCGGGGCTCGTGCTCTTCGCGCCCGCCGTTCCCTTCCTTCTGGCGCCCTTGGCCGAAGGAGTGCTGGGCGCGGGTCACTCCTGGTCCGAGGCGATCCGGGTCTGGGCGCAGACCGTGGCGGGCGACCCGGTCCGTCTGATCACCGGCCACGGCTTCGATACGGCGATGCGTGCGCGCGATGCGGGGCTGGTGCCGGCGGGCGCGCCGCGCGGCCTGTTGTTCGAAGTCTGGTTCGAGGTCGGCATTCTGGGCGCGGTCGCGCTCGCCGTCCTCCTGCACCGCGCCCTGCGGGCCGCGGCCGCGGGTGCGCCGGCCGTCGCGCCCGGCGCGATGATGACGATCGTGGTCGCCGTTCTGCTCGCGGTGTTCGGCAAGGCCGGCCTGCAGAGCTGGTGGCTGACCATGCTCGCCTTGACCGCCGTGACGTTGGTCGCGGTGGAGCGCGGCCAGTACCGGACGGTCCGCCCCAAGACCCGCCCCGCCCCGCTCGGAAGCCCGACGACGGGCCCCGGCCCGGGCGACACGCGCCGGGCCTGACGGACACCCGCGAGCGGGCGGGCCCGTGCCGGGATCCGGTCGCGAGAATTGCGCGCAAGGGTCGAGCATCCGCCCTCTTCATTCAACCCTCGATGCGTTGAAGCTCTTCGGCTCGGTTCGCTAGTCTTGCAACCCGGAGCGGCGGTGCGGATCGGGGCGGGTCGGGATGCGCAAGATCGTCTACCCGGTTCTCGTTCTGATGAGTCTCTACCCGGCGACCTATTGGACGCTCGGGGAAACGGCGATGCGGAGCGCGATGCAGATCGCATCGTGGCTCTTCATCATCTGGTGCGTCGTGCTCTTCGTCCGGCGGGTGCCTCGCTCGGTGTCCCTGACGATCGCGACGGCGCTCGCCCTCGTCGTGGTGGTGTATAGGCTCGCCTATCCGAGTTACGAGATCCGTTATCGCGCGACGGTGACGATCGAAGTGAACGGGGTCGAGATCACGGAATCGGCGGTGTGGGAGGACCGATACGAGGTTTGGCCGGGGTTCGTCCTGATGAAATCAGGCAAAGTCGTTTCGTTTTTTCGGCGAGGTGACGCGATGGTCTTCGACCTGCCCGACGGGAGGCAGTTGGTCATGGGCATCGGCTACAAGCCGACCATCTCCGCTTTTGGAAAAAACGTCCTCCGCAGTGCGACTGAATCGATCAAACATGCCGAAAAAACTCGCAGGATCTCTCGCCTCCCCCTCGGGACCAAGGCGACGCTTGATCTGGGTACGGAGTGGGGTTGGGGAGCCGGAATATTTCCTTCGAAAGATAGTCCGATCGGACGGAAAGGATACGATTTCCATCAACTTAAAGCGATCGGGATTCGTGTTCTGCCCGCCGAGCTGGAGATCACCGAGAACCCGATAACAAGGCATCTGGAACGACGGCTTGCTTGGTTCGGATCCGAAAAGGCCGCTTCGAAGGCGCCGGATTTCGATCCCGATTGGCGGCTCTCATTACAGCTTTACGAGAATGGCGCGCATTGAATTGAGGATGAAACGTCATGGCTCTTTCCGAACGTGTCTTCACAGCCATCCTTGCGATGGATGCCTACAATCGTGATCGGAGCGATCGGCCATTGGGACAAATTCCCCTCGCCGGCGTGACCGTCACGGGCGACATCGGGCTCGCGAATTTCAGGACCGTCATCGACCTCCGCGAGAACGGTTTTCAGGCGACCTATTACCACTGGAACGGCAAGAAGGTGATCGCCTATCGCGGCACGGACGAGGCGCCTTGGACGAACGGCACGGGCCTTCGGCATTCCGAATCCATATCGGGGGATGAACCCATCCGAAACGCACAACCCTCGATGCGTTGAAGCTCTTCGGCTGGGTTCGCTAGTCTTGCAACCCGGAGCGTCGGGGCGGGGCGGGTCGGGATGTTCAATCTCCGCAAGATCCTTTTGCTGCCGCTCTGCGTCATGACCGTCTACGCCCTGAGTCTGATGCCGTCGGAGGGCAGGACGATTTGGACGGCCGCGAAGATCGGTTGGGCCCTTTGGTTGCTCTGGGGGGCCGTGCTCTTCGTCCGGCGCGCGCCTCGCGCGGTGTCCCTGACGATCGCGGCGGCGCTCGCCCTCGTCGTGGTGGGGTATAGGCTCGCCTATCCGAGTTACGAGATCCGTTATCGGGTCACGCTGACGATCGAAGCGAACGGGGTCGAGATCACGGAATCGGCGGTGTGGGAGGATCGATGGGGGTCCGGACCGGGATGGGTGATGATGCGCAGCGGAACGAGTTGGGCATCGGCCATGTTCGGGGACTCGCTGGTCTTCGATCTGCCCGACGGGCGGCAGTTTCTCGTGCGGGTGACGTTGAGTTCGGGGCCGCGGACCGCATTCGGCCCGGAGCCGTCGCATATGTCCTTGCGCGACATCCTCGCAAGGCTGGAAGCCCTCCCGGTCGGCTCGCGCGGGACGTTGCCCGTGAGGGAATTCGACGACGGCCCCATCCTGCTTCCGTCCCGCGAATCCCCCGCAGGGCTTCGGCGGGTCCGTATCTTCGAGCCCAACGATACGGGAATCCGCTACGTGTCCGGCTCGATGGAGATCACCGACCTGCCGATCACACGGCATATCGAAGGGCGCGTTACATGGTTTTCCGAGTGGTCACTGACCGCTCATGAGTGGGACCGTTCATCGACGACTTTGGCGAAACGTGAATTGAGGAAATGAAGCCATGGCTCTCTCCGAAAGGGTGTTTTCTGCAATTCTGGCGATGGACGCTTACAATCGGGATCGAGCGGGCACCGACGAAAAAGACCGCCTCGCCGGCGTGACCGTCACGGGCGACATCGGGCTCGCGAGTTTCAGGACCGTCATCGACCTCCGCGAGAACGGTTTTCAGGCGACCTATTACCACTGGAACGGCAAGAAGGTGATCGCC
>JAIXTT010000110.1 GCA_027483795.1 Hyphomicrobiales bacterium | reverse complement strand
GGCTTCAAATGCGGCATCGTCGGCCTGCCGAACGTCGGCAAGTCGACCCTCTTCAACGCGCTCACCCAGACGGCGGCGGCGCAGGCGGCGAATTATCCGTTCTGCACCATCGAGCCGAACGTGGGCGACGTCGCCGTGCCCGATCCGCGCCTCGACGCGCTCGCATCCATCGCGAGCTCGGCGCAGATCATCCCGACGCGCATCACCTTCGTCGACATCGCGGGCATCGTGCGCGGCGCGTCGAAGGGCGAGGGCCTCGGCAACCAGTTCCTTGCGAACATCCGCGAGGTCGACGCCATCTGCCATGTGGTACGCTGCTTCGAGAACGGCGACATCACCCATGTCGAGGGTCGCATCGACCCCATCGCCGACATCGAGACCATCGAGACCGAGCTGATGCTCGCCGACCTCGAAAGCCTCGAGAAGCGCATCGCGCCGCTCGAGAAGAAGGCCAAGTCCGGCGACAAGGAAGCCAAGGAGCAGGTCTCCCTCATGGAGCGCTGCCTCGTCCTGCTGCGCGACGGCAAGCCCGCCCGCCTCGTCGAACGTTCGAACGAGGAGGAGAAGGCGTTCCGCATGCTCAACCTCCTCACCGCCAAGCCCGTCCTCTATGTCTGCAACGTCGAGGAAGGCTCGGCGCATGACGGCAACGGCTTCTCCGCCAAGGTCTTCGCCCGCGCGGCGGAGGAGGGCGCGAAGGCGGTCGTGGTCTCCGCGCAGATCGAGAGCGAGATCGCCGTCATGGAGCCCGCGGACCAGAAGGACTATCTGGAAGCCGTCGGCCTCGACGAGCCGGGCCTCAACCGCGTGATCCGCGCGGGCTACGAACTGCTCGACCTGCTGACCTATTTCACGGTCGGGCCCAAGGAGGCCCGCGCCTGGACGATCACCAAGGGCACCAAGGCCCCGGCCGCGGCGGGCGTCATCCACACGGATTTCGAGAAGGGCTTCATCCGCGCCGAGACGATCGCCTATCCCGACTACGTCGCCAACAAGGGCGAGGCGGGCGCGCGCGAAGCCGGCAAGTTCCGCCTCGAAGGCAAGGACTACGTCGTCGCCGACGGCGACGTCCTGCATTTCCGCTTCGCCAACTGACCCGAAGGGCGGGCGCCGCGGCATGACCGGAAAACTCTATTTCGAGGATTTCGCGGCCGGGGACACGATGTCCTACGGTTCCCGGATCGTCACCCGCGAGGAGATCCTCGCCTTCGCGGCGGAGTACGATCCTCAGCCCATGCATCTCGACGATGCGGCCGCCGAGGCCTCGCTTCTCGGCGGCCTTTCCGCCTCGGGCTGGCATACCTGCTCCATCCTCATGCGCATGATCGCCGACGGCTTCGTCCTGAATTCGTCGGGCATGGGCGCGGGCGGAATCGACGAGGTGAAATGGCTCAGGCCCGTGCGGCCGGGCGACGTGCTCTCCGTCCGTCACACGGTGCTCGAGGCGCGCTCGTCCAAGACCAAGCCCGACCGCGGCTTCGTCCGTTTCCGCTTCGAAATGACGAATGCGAAGGGCGAGGTCGTCCTCGAACAGACCAATTCCATCATCTTCGGCCGTCGGAACCCCGGAGAGGCGGCATGATCTTCTTCGAGGACGTCGCGGTGGGCGCCGAGGTCGCGCTCGGGTCCTTCGCCTTCGAGGCGGAGGACATCAAGCGCTTCGCCCGGCTCTATGATCCGCAGGCCTTCCATCTCGACGAGGAGGCCGCGAAGGCGAGCCATTTCGGCGGGCTCTGCGCGTCCGGCTGGCATACGGCCTCGGTCTGGATGAAGCTGATGATCGCCGACGCCGAGCGCGCGGCCGCCGCGGCCCGCGCGCGGGGCGAACGCCCCGCCCGTCTCGGACCGTCGCCCGGCTTCAAGGATCTCAAATGGCTGAAGCCCGTCTTCGCGGGCGACATGCTGACCTATGCCTCGACCGTCGTCGACAAGCGCGTCTCCGCCTCGCGGCCGGGATGGGGGCTCGTGACGACGCACAACCGCGCCGAGAACGCCGCGGGCGAGCGCGTCTTCGAATTCGTCGCGACCGTGTTCTGGGAGCGGTCGCCCGGCTAGCGCCTTTCGGCGAGGAAGGCCGCGACCTCGTTCATGGCCTTGGCGGCGGCATTGCGGATCTCCGCTTCGCCCACCTCGTCCCATGAGGCGGAGGAGGTCGCCACGTCGGCCGTGATCCGGCGGGCCCGCGTCCGGTTCGCATCGAAGACGTCCCAGACGAAGCCGAGCCGCATCTCGCCGTCCCGTTCCTGCAGTCCGAGATAGCCGCGCAGGAAGAAGCGCGGATCCGTCTCCGTCAATTCGATGGCATGGACCAGCGCCTCGCCGCGCACGACCGCGATCACCGCGTCGTGCCGTTCCGCCGGCATGCCTTCGACGGCGGCGATCTTGATCGGCACGCCCGGCGCCTCGACCGAGACGCAGCCCGTGATCAGGAAGGAGAGAAGGACCGGCACGCAGAGCCGCAGCGATCGCATCGGCGTCCCCTTGTGCATTCCGCCTCCGGACCCGTCATGGTTGATCCTTCATTAACGGGAGGGGAGGGCGCGGTCCAGTCGCCGCCCTTCGGGCTTTCCCGCGGGCGCGGGCCGGCCTACATCCCTGTCATGAGCCGCGTGCCCCTGTCCGACAGCCCCGAAATGCCCGACGACGACTTCGACGACGAGGTCGAAACGGCGCTTCCGCTCGACGCGGCGGAGGAACCCGGCTTCGATCTCGAAGCCGCGCCCGCGCGGCTCGCCGCCGGCGCCGAGGTCATCGGGCGTTTCCAGCGGACCCTGCCCAACGCGCCCGGCGTCTATCGGATGTTCGATGCGGCGGGCGAGGTTCTCTATGTCGGCAAGGCGAAGAGCCTCAAGAAGCGCGTCGCCTCCTATGTCCGCGGCAACGGCCATACGAACCGCATCGCCCGGATGATCTCCGAAACGGCCGCGATGGAATTCGTGACCACCGCGACCGAGACCGAGGCGCTGCTGCTCGAGGCCAATCTCATCAAGCAGCTGAAGCCGCGCTTCAACGTGCTGCTCAGGGACGACAAGTCCTTCCCCTACATCCTCATCACGGGCGATCACGTCTCCCCGCAATTGACCAAGCATCGCGGCGCGCGGAACCGAAAGGGCGACTATTTCGGCCCCTTCGCGAGCGTCTGGGCCGTGAACCGCACGATCACCGCCTTGCAGCGGGCCTTTCTGCTGCGCACCTGCACCGACAGCTATTACGAGAACCGCACGCGCCCCTGCCTGCTCCATCAGATCAAGCGCTGCGCCGGGCCCTGCACGGACGAGGTCGGACCCGTCGAATATGCCCGCCTCGCGCAGCAGGCGCGCGACTTCATGCGCGGGCGCTCGAACGACGTGAAGACCCAGCTCGCGGCCGACATGCAGGCCGCCGCCGAGGCGCTCGAATTCGAGACCGCCGCGCGCTGCCGCGACCGGTTGGCCGCACTCTCCGCGATCCAGGCCTCGCAGGACATCAATCCGCAGTCGGTGGAGGAGGCGGACGTCTTCGCCCTTCACGAGGAGGCGGGGCAGTTCTCGGTGCAGGTCTTCTTCTTCCGCAACCACCAGAACTGGGGCAATCGCGCCTATTTCCCCAAGGCCGACAAGACGCTGCCCGCCTCCGAAATCCTCTCCCAGTTCATCGCCCAATTCTACGACGACAAGCCCCCGCCGCGGCTGGTCCTGCTCTCGCACGAGGTCGAGGACGCCGAACTCCTGCGCGCGGCCCTGTCGATGAAGGCCGAAGGCAAGGTCGAACTGCTCGCGCCGAAACGCGGCGAGAAGCGCGACATCGTCGAACATGCGCTGCAGAACGCGCGCGAGGCGCTGGCGCGGCGTCTGTCCGAATCCTCGTCCCAGAAGTCCCTTCTGGACTCGCTCGCCCGCACCTTCGGCCTCGAAGGCCCGATCCGCCGCGTCGAGGTCTACGACAACTCGCACATCATGGGCACGAACGCCGTCGGCGCGATGATCGTGGCGGGCGTGAACGGCTTCTCGAAGGCGCATTACCGGACCTTCAACATCAAATCGACCGATCTCACCCCCGGCGACGACTATGCGATGATGCGCGAAGTGCTGCAGCGCCGCTTCGCCCGCCTCCTCAAGGACGAGAGCGCCGACGGCGCTTCGCCCCCCGCGGATGACGACGCCATGCCCGCCCGGCCGGATCTCGTGCTCGTCGACGGCGGCAAGGGGCAGTTCGATGCGGCGCGCGCGGTTCTCGCCGAACTGGGCGTGACGGACGTTCCCATCGTCGGCATCGCCAAGGGCGTGGATCGCGACGCGGGCCGCGAGACCTTCATCCTGCCCGGCCGCGAACCCTTCCGTCTGCCGCCGCGCGATCCCGCGCTCTATTTCGTCCAGCGGCTGCGCGACGAGGCGCATCGCTTCGCGATCGGAACCCACCGGGCGAAGCGCAAGCGCGAATTCACCCGCTCCCCGCTCGACGAGATCTCCGGCATCGGGCCCGCCCGCAAACGGGCGCTGCTCCTGCATTTCGGCACGGCCAAGGCCGTTTCGCGCGCTTCGCTCGAGGATCTCGCCAAGGCGCCGGGCGTCAACATGGCCACGGCCAAGCTCGTCTACGACTTCTTTCACGAACAGCGCTGAAGGAAGCTGCGAAAAGGAGGCCGCCCGCGCGCTTTCGTCCGTTGACGGAGCCCGCATCGGCATGGTTTCTCGACGTCATGAGCCTCGCATCTCAAGCCCGGCGCGGCGGCCCCTACAGCCTGCCGAACCTCCTGACCTACGGACGCGTCGTCGCGGTTCCGGTCGTGGTCGGCTGCCTGTTCTGGCCGACGGACGGCATGATGCGCTGGCTTGCGCTGGGGATCTTCATCGCCGCCGCGGTGACCGATTTTCTCGACGGCTGGCTCGCCCGCGCCTGGCAGGTCCAGTCCTCGCTCGGCCGGATGCTCGATCCGATCGCCGACAAGCTGCTCGTCGCCGCCTGCCTCCTGATGCTGGTGGCCGACGGGACGATCAAGGGCTGGTCGCTCTGGGCCGCCATCGTCATCCTGAGCCGGGAGATCCTCGTCTCCGGTCTGCGCGAATATCTGGCGGAGCTGCGCGTCAGCGTCCCCGTTTCGACCGTCGCCAAATGGAAGACGGCGGTGCAGCTCGTGGCCGTGGGCTTTCTCGTGGCGGGCCCCGCCGGCGAGGCGGTGTTGCCGGGCACGATCGTGATCGGTCTCGTCCTGCTCTGGATCGCGGCGCTCCTCACCCTTTATACGGGCTACGACTATTTCCGCGCGGGCATCGGGCACATCGTCGATCGCGACGCCTGACCGTGACCGCCCTTCGGAGATCCTGATGACGAAGCTCGTCTATTTCGCTTGGGTGCGCGAACGCATCGGCAGGCCCGAGGAAGACCTCGACCTGCCCACGGAAGTCCGCACCGTGGCCGATCTCGCGCGCTGGCTCGCGACCCGCGGCGAGGAATACGCCTATGCCTTCGAGAATCCGGAGGTCGTCCGGGCCGCGATCGACAAGAAACACGTCAAGCCCGACGCGGCCGTCGCCGGCGCGCGGGAGATCGCCTTCTTCCCGCCCATGACGGGGGGGTGAGATGACCGCCCCCGTCACCCCCTTCGTCGCGATCCGTGCCGAGGATTTCGATCTCGCGGCGGAAGTCGCGCGCCTCACGACCGGCCGGCCGGATGTCGGCGCGGTGGTGACCTTCACGGGTCTGTGTCGCGACGAGGGAGGGACCCTGTCGGCGCTCGAGCTCGAACATTATCCCGGCATGGCCGAGGAGGAGATCCGTCGCGTCGCGGAGGAGGCGATCCGACGCTGGCCGCTGACGGGCGTCACGGCGATCCACCGCTACGGCAAGATCGCGCCGGGCGGCAACATCGTCCTGGTCGTCACCGCCTCCGCCCACCGCGCCGCGGCCTTCGCGGCGGGCGAATTCCTGATGGATTATCTCAAGACCCGCGCGCCCTTCTGGAAGAAGGAACACCGCAAGGACGGCACGAGCGGCGACTGGGTCGACGCCAAATCCGCCGACGACGCCGCCGCGGAGCGTTGGGCGAAGGGCTGATCCGCCTTCCCCCGTCATGCCCGCGCCTGCGGGCATATCCCCATCCCGTCATGCCCGCGCCTGCGGGCATCCCCCTCCGTCATGCCCGCGTCTGCGGGCATCCACGTCTTCAAGCATCACGCCTCCGAAGAAAGACGTGGATCCCGGCCCTCCGCTGCGCTGCGGCCGGGATGACGCCGAGAGGTACCCCCGTCATGCCCGCGCCTGCGGGCATCCACGTCTTCCTTCCGCGCGCTCCCCGGAAACGAAAAAAGCCCGGGCTCGCGCCCGGGCTTCCGTATTCGAATGCAGCCTGTTTACTGCGTCTGCTGGATCGCCGAGAGCACCCAAGCCTCGCCCGCCTCGCGGCGGAAGGTCCAGATCTCGACGGCTTCCTGCACCTTGTCGAGGTCGCCCGAGACGACGCGGCCCGTCGTGCGGTCCACGGTCGCGTCCTTGAGCGCGAAGCGCATCGCGACCGTCGCATAATCCGTCGAACCCTCGCGCCACGCTTCGGCGAGATCGCCCTGCAGGAGCTTCACGTCCGACACGCGGTTCTGCACGCCGCCGCGGGCATTGGCGTCGAGGTCTTCCTCGAAATAGGCCGCCATCTCGGGCGTGGTCAGCCCGCGCAGCGCGCCGACGTCTTCCTTCGAATAGGCCGACTGCACGTCGCCGAGCAGACGCTCGAAGGACTCGTAGTCCGTCGCGCCGATCTGGATCGGCTCGGGACCGCGCGAGCCGCCGCCGAAGCCGCCCAGAGCCGAGCGGGCCATGGCCGGGTTCTGCGCGTCGGGCTCAGGGCCCTGCTGCGGGCCGGCATAAGCATGCGCGGGAGCGGGCGGGGCGTTGCGGCGCTGCCACCAGCGATAGGCGAGCATGCCGAGCACCACGACGAGGCCGATCTGCAGCATCAGGCCGAGGAAGCCGGCGAAGCCCGCCATGCCGCTCATGAAGCCGTCGCCGAAGAGCATGCCGAACAGTCCGGCGCCGAGGAAGCCCGCGGCGAGGCCGCCGAGCATCCCGCCCATGCCGAAGCCGCGCGACGGCTGGGCCGCCTGCGCCGCGCCCGCCGGGGAGGGCTGCGCCTGCGAAGGCTGCGTCACCGAGCGCTGCATCGGCTGCGCGGCCGTCGGCGCGGTCTGGGTCGAGGGCGGCGCGGAATGGGTCTGGCTTCCGCGGCTGCCGGAGCTGGAATTCTTGCCCGCGCGCGCGTCCGCCGTGGGGATCGTCGCGAGCGTCAGGGCGACGGCGGTCACGGCCGTCAGCGCGATGCGGGAAGTACGGGAGAAGAGCTTTTCCATGGTCGTCCGTCTCAAGGGGCGGAAGGCCCGTTGCCCGACCAATATGGTGGTGCTTCGCGATCTTGCAAAGAGGGAAAGAAACTTCTGAAAAAACACATTTTTTCCGTGATTAAGGATCGATTTTCATACATGCGCCGCCTGTGGAAATCGCCGATGCTTCTCGTCGCGGGTCGGGCCTCCGACGCAATGAGGCCCTCGGGTTCGCCGAGGGCCTCACCGGACTTGCCGACGGATCGGTCGGGTCAGAACACGCCGATCACGACCGCCCCGACCATCGCGAAGGCCGCGACGGCCGCGGCAAGGCCGATCCCTCTCGTCGCATCCATTCCCGTCCTCCCTTCGGAAGCCCTTTCTCAACGTCCCTCGTGCGGGCGGGTTCCCTGCCTCGATTCCGCGTCGCCCTTAGCGAAGCCTTAAGAGCCCCCGTCGCATTCTCAGGGTCATGATCCGCGGGGTAGCCAAGTACATCGTCGGCTCCGTCGTCCTGCTGTCGCTGGCGGGCTGCGGGCTGTTCCGTTTCGAGGAACGGGCCGCCTGGCGCGATCATGCCGAGCGCGAATGCCTGAATTCGGGCGCGGTGAAGGTCACGCCCCATATCGAGCCCGCCAAGGAGATCGACGGTCCGGGAGCCTGCGGCATGCTGCGGCCGCTTCGCGTCTCCGCCTTCGCGGAAGGCAACGTGGCCTTGAGCTCCCGCGCGCTTCTCGCCTGCCCGATGCTCCCCGCCGTCGACCGTTGGCTGACGGAAACGGTCATGCCCGCCGCGCAGATCTATTTCCGGACGGAGCTGGCCGAAATGAAGGTCGGCTCCTATGCCTGCCGCAATCAGAACAACCGCCGCGGCGGCCCGCGCTCCGAACATGCCTTCGGCAATGCGCTCGACGTCATGGCCTTCGTGCTGGCCGACGGGCGCACGATCACGATCGCCAAGGGCTGGCGCGGAACGCCGCAGGAGCAGGGCTTCCTCCGCGAGGTCTTCGTCGGGTCCTGCCGCATCTTCGCGACGGTGCTGGGCCCGGGCGCGGATGCGTTCCATTACGATCATTTCCACATGGACCTTGCCCGCCATCACGACGGGCGGCGCATCTGCAAGCCGATCATCAAATTCGAGCCGCGCGTCGATCCCACGATCAAGCGCGCGCCGATGACGCCGCGGCCCTTCGATCCCAAGCGGCCCAAGCCGTCCGACGTCGAGGACCCGCCGGAGGATTTCGACGGCGCGCAACTGCCGGGCTCCGGCCGCACGCAGGTCGCGTCGGCGGGCGGAGCGCCTGCGCGCGTCGAGGCCGCGCCCTTGCCGCCTCTCCAGTCGGCGCCGTCCGACCGGTCGTTCCCGGCCGGGCAGGGCGCGCCGCTCGCCGCCTTGCCGCCCATGCAGCAGGTTCCTCCGGCCGCGCCCGGCCGTCCGCAACCGCTCGGGCCCGTCGCGAGCGTCCCGCCTCCGATGCCCTCGTCGCCGCCGCCGCGCGGTCCGCTGATCCTCGGCACGCCCGCCCCCGGCGCGGTCATGCCCCCGCCGCGACCTCCGGTGATGGGCGGCCTCTACTGAGACCCGACCCGCCTCTCCCCCGTCATGCCCGCGCCTGCGGGCATCCGCGTCTTGCCTGCGCGGCGCGAAGCCTCACTCCGGCGTCCCGTAACCCCCGCCCGTGGGCGTGATCACCGTCACGGCCTCGCCGGGTTCCAGAACGGTCTGGTCGCAGCCCGCGAGTTCCTCGATCCGCCCGTCCTTCCGCCGCACGAGCGTGCGGCCGAGTTCGCCCGGCTCGCCCCCCGCGAGTCCGAACGGTCGGATGCGGCGATGGCTCGAAAGGATCGCGCATTCCATCCGCTCCAGGAAACGGATCGTCCGGCTCGTGCCGTCGCCCGAATTCCGGCGCCCCCGCCCTCCCGAACCTTTCCGGATATGGAAATCCTCGAGCAGCACGGGAAAGCGCTGTTCCAGGATCTCGGGGTCGGTCAGGCGTGAATTGGTCATATGCACATGCACGCCCGCCGTGCCGTGGAAGCCGGGGCCCGCGGCCGAACCCGAGCAGATCGTCTCGTAATACTGGTACCGCTCGTTGCCGAAGGTCAGATTGTTCATCGTGCCCTGCGAGGCGGCCATCGCCCCCAGCGCGCCGAACAGGCAGTTCGTGACGGCCTGACTCACCTCGACATTGCCCGCCACCACCGCCGCCGGATAGCGCGGCGAGAGCATCGAGCCCTCCGGAACCACGATGCGCACGGGCCGCAGACAGCCCGCATTCATCGGGATGTCGTCCTCCACCATCACGCGGAACACGTAGAGCACGGCCGCGCGCGTCACGGGGGCGGGCGCGTTGAAATTGTCGGGCCGTTGAGGCGAGGTTCCCGTGAAGTCGACGACGGCCTCGCGCTTCTCCTTGTCGATCGTGATGCGCACCTTGATCGCGCAGCCCTGATCCATCGGATAGGTGAATTCGGCGTCGTGCAGGCGCTCCAGCACGCGCCGCACATGCTCGGCCGCATTGTCCTGCACATGGCC
>JAIXTT010000004.1 GCA_027483795.1 Hyphomicrobiales bacterium | reverse complement strand
ATGTCGAAGGTCGGGTTGCCCCACCAGGGATGATCCGGCGTGACGGTGCCCTTGGGAGCGGCCATGAGGCCGTTCAGGAGCGTCTTGAGCTCTTCGCGGTTGATGCAGAGGTTCGCCGCATGGCGGACGCGCTTGTCGAGCCAGGGCGAGCCTTCCGCGAAGGAGAGCTGCCAGGGCCACACATGCGGCTGCTGGTTCGTGTAGAGCGTGAAGCCGCGCTGACGGATCTGCGGAAGCACGTCGGGCGCCGGGGCCTCGATCCAGTCGACCTGACCCGAGAGCAGCGCCGCGGTGCGGGCATTGGCGTCGGGCAGGGGCTGAAGGACCACGCGGTCGATCTTCGGCACGCGCTTGGGATCCCAATAGGCCTTGTTGGCGACCATCTCGAAGCGCTCGCGCGGCATCAGGCGCACGCCCTTGAACGGGCCGGTGCCCGAGGGATCGCCCGCGAAGGCGAGCCACGCCTGCTTGCCGCGCTCGACGGGATCCGTGACGCTCGCCGGCACCGCCGCGAGCTTCGCATTCCAATGCGCGGGCGACGCCATGAAGAGGTTGGTGAGGTTGATCGGCAGGAACGAATCCGGCTCGCTCGTGGACAGCTCCACCGTCAGATCGTCGATCTTGCGGGCCCCGCTCAGCGTCGGCATGCGCGACACGGTCACGCCCACCTGATCGGCGGCGAAATGGGGCGCGTCCTTCTTCAGCACCTTTTCGACGTTCCACACGACGGCGTCGGCATTGAAGGGCGAACCGTCCTGGAACTTCACGCCGGGGCGCAGCTTGAAGGTCCACTTCGTCTTGTCGCTCGCGTTCACCGACCATTCGGTCGCGAGGCCGGGAACCACGACGCTGGCCTTGTCGGCCGAAGAGAGATCCCAATTGGTGAGACCGTCGAACATCGGAATGCCCGTGAAGCGGTTTCCTTCGAAACCTTGGTCGGGCTGGCCGTTCGTCCGCGGAATGTCGGCCGCGGTCATGCCGATGCGGAGCACCTTCTCCTGCGCGGACGCGACCGTGGCGAGGCCCGTCGAGATCATCAGCGCCGCACCCGCGGCGAACAGGGTCTTGAACTTCATCACGTTGGAATCTCCCTATGGCGCCCGGCAGGCGACCCGTTTTTTCGGTGCACGCCGATCGCGACGTCGGAGGTCCGACGGGCAAAGAGCGTGCCACGGCGTTTCGCCGAGGTTTCTTGGGGCGCCCCGCCGGAGCTGCCCAATTCATCAGCATACGGGTTTTTTCTTATGCCGTAGTTTTGTGCAAAGTCCCGCCGCATGCAAGCACCCATCTTCGGTTCACGAACGCGCCGGCGTGAGGTCGCGGGCGCAGCGGAAACCGATATAGACGACCGCCGTGTCGGCGGGCTTGCCCTGCCGATGCTCGCGATGCATCTGCGCGGCGCCGTACCACCAGGAGCCCCCTCGGGTCGGGCGATCCGAGGCCGAGCCGCCGTCGGTCCATTCCCAAGCATTGGCCCCCATGTCGTAGAGACCGTTCACGCCCGGGCGCGTGGTTCCGGCCCGCGCATGGCCGATGCCGCGCGTCAGCCGGTCCGTCCGATCGATCGCGGGCGCGCGGCCGCAGTCGCGCAGACAATTCGCTCCCTCGGGCGTATCGCCCGTCGGATAGGGATAGGTGCGGCCCGTCGCGAAGGGCGCGGGCGGGTTCGCGCGGCGCTCGACATGGGCCGCCTCCGTCCATTCCGCATCGGCCGGCAGGCGCTTGCCCGCCCAGCGGCAATAGGCGGCGGCCTCGTCGAAGGTGACATGGACGGCGGGCTCGTCCTCGGCGGCGGGCAGGCCGAAGGGCGCGCGCCAGGTCCAGCCGGGCTTCCTGGTCCAGCCCGCCTCGAAGACGGATCCGCCGCCGTCGCGTTCGGCCTTCGTCACCATGCCCGTCGCCTCGACGAAGCGGCGGAAGGCGCCGACGGTCACTTCGGTCCGGTCGATCGCGAAACGTCCGACGGTCTGCATCTCCGCGGCGGAGGCGACGTCGGCGAGCGGAAGTGCGAGAAGCAGAGCGAAGACGCGCATGGTTCGAAGATCCGACCCGATCGATGCGCGTCTTCACATGGGGCTGAAGCGCGTCCCGGCAACGGGACGCGGCGTCGCTTTCTTCAGGTCCGCTCGAAACGGATGGGCTGCGCGCCTTCCCAGAGGCAGGCCTTGCCGAGGGCGGCGACGTTCTCGAGGCCCGACGTGATCGTCAGGAAGTGGTTGCCCGCGAGCTGGCCCACCTTGCTGGCGAAATGCACGCCGCCATAGGCGAGCAGGATCTCGGTTTCCGAAATGCCGCCGGGATAGAGGATGAACTGCCCGGGCGCCGGATAGCTGGTGTGGTTCTCGTAATCGACGCCGAACTGATAATCGCCGAGCGGCATCCAGACGCCCTCGCCGCTCCAGCGCACGTGCACGCAGCGGCTTTCGAAGGGCAGGCGCTCGAGAAAGGCCTTGCAGGTCTTGGGAGCGGCTTCCTCTTCGAGCTTGCCGAGGAAGGTGAAGGGTCCGGCGGTGATCTTGAGCGTCGTCATGGAGTCCTCGTGAAACGGAGCGTCTTCGGACGCGTCCCTCCGCCGCCATATAGCGCGAACGGGACGAGGGCTCCACCGCCCGGAATTTCACGGATTTCAACGGGTTTTCGGACGAAACATCGGCGGAACTGCGTAAGGGGCATTGCGGATCCGCGAAGGACGCCGTTACGATCGGCTCGGGGTCGGGGTCGAGTACGAAAACACGGGATGAGCGCCGTCGGAAACATCGGGGCGGGTCGATCGGCGGCGTCCGAGCGCGTCCGGGCGGCGTTCTCGTTCCTGCTCCCCTTGTTCGTCCTGCTCGTCGTCTGGGAAGCGACGGTCCGCATCTTCGACGTTCACCCGGGCATCTTCCCGGGCGTCGGACCGGTGCTGCGGGCCGGGGCCGAAAGCGTCGCGAACGGAACGCTGTTCCTCCACATCGCGGCGAGCTTCGGCCGGGTTCTCACGGGCACGACGCTGGCGATCCTCGTCGGCGTGCCGCTCGGGATCCTGATGGGCGTCAGCCCCGGCGTTTCGACCGTGCTCACGCCGCTGTTCCGCTTCTTCTCCGTGCTCGCGGGCATCGCCTGGATCCCGATCGCCACGCTCTGGTTCGGCTACGGCTTCGGCGCGATCACCTTCGTGATCTTCAACGCCGTCTTCTTCGTGGTCGCCTACAACACGCTGCTCGGCGTCTCCGGCATTCCGCACGCGCTGCGCAACGCCGCCTGGTCGCTCGGGGCCGACCGCAAGACCATGCTCTTCGAAGTGCTGCTTCCCGGCGCGCTGCCCAACATCGTCACGGGCATCCGCACCGGTCTCGGCTTCGCCTGGCGCGGCCTGATCGCGGCGGAGATGATCGCGACGAACATGGGCCTCGGCTACATGCTGTTCCTCGCGCGCGACTTCTACCGCACCGAGCTCATCGTCTTCGGCATGGTGGTCATCGGCATCCTCTGGCTGCTCATCGACCGCCTGATCCTCGCGCCGCTGGAGCGCCGCACCATCGAACGCTGGGGGCTGGTCCGGTGAGCGCCGCCCTGTCCGTGAACCCCTTCCTGCGCCTGTGGAGCGGCTATCTGCGCCTCGTCGCGCGGCGTCCCGCGCTCGGCCAGATCCTGCCCTTCGTGCCGCTCGTCGCGCTCTGGGCGGGGGTCGTCGAGGCGGGGCTGTTCCCGCGCGCCTTCTTTCCCGGCCCGGTCGACGTCGTCCGCTCCTTCGTCGACCTGACATGGAAGGGCATCCTGCCCGCCTATCTCGAGGACAGCGTCGTCCGCCTCGCCGTCGGCGCGGCGGCGGGCATCCTGACGGGCATTCCGCTCGGGCTTCTGGTGGGCCTAAACGCGACCGCGCATCGCGCGCTCTGGCCGATCCTGCTGTTCTTTCAGGCCATCGGCGACATCGCCTGGCTGCCCCTGCTGATCATCTGGTTCGGCTTCGGCCTCGAAACCATGACCTTCGTCATCGTCTACACGGTTCTGTTTCCGATCGTGCTCAACACCGTGCTCGGCGTGCGCTCGATTCCGCTCGACATGCATCGCGCGGCGCAGAGCCTCGGCGCGCCGAAATGGCGCATCGTCGCGGAAGTCGTGATCCCGGGCGCGCTGCCCAACATCATCACCGGCCTGCGCAACGGCCTCGGCTACGGCTGGCGCGCGCTGATCGCGGCGGAGATGATCGTGGGGACCAGCGGCGTCGGCTTCATGATGTTCGACGCCCGGCGCGCCGGGTCGGTCGTGGAAATCCTGCTCGGAATGATCATTCTGGGCCTGCTCTGGTACGCGGTCGACGCGCTGATCCTCGCGCCGCTGGAACGCGCGACGGGCCGGCGCTGGGGGTTGGTGGCGCAATGAAGTCTCTGAGCATCCGCAATCTGTCGAAGACCTATTTCGACCCCTATGCGGGCAAGCACGTCACCGCGGTGCAGGACGTTTCGATCGAAGTGCCGGAAGGCGAATTCGTCAGCATCGTCGGCCCGTCGGGCTGCGGCAAGACGACGATCCTCAACATGGTCGCGGGCTTCCTGCCCGTCTCCGGCGGCGAGATCGTCGTCGACGGCCGCGCGGTCTCCGGGCCGGGGCCGGACCGCGGCGTCGTCTTCCAGTCGCATGCGCTCTTTCCGTGGAAGACCGTGCTCGAAAACGTCGCCTTCGGGCCCAAGATGCGCGGCGTCGGGCCGAAGGAGCGCGAGGCGATCGCGCGCGACTATCTCGCGCTGGCGGGCCTGTCCCACGCCGCCGATCGGTACCCCAACGAACTCTCCGGCGGCATGCAGCAACGCGTCGGCGTGGTGCGCGCGCTCGCCAACGAGCCCGCCGTGCTGCTCATGGACGAGCCCTTCGCCAGCGTCGACGCGCAGACGCGCATGACCCTGCAGGAGGAGCTCACCCGCATCTGGCAGGAACGCCGGCCCACGATCATCTTCATCACCCATGACGTGCCCGAGGCGGTCTTCCTCGCCAATCGCGTCGTCGTGCTCTCGAAGGGCCGCGTGCTCGAAGAGGTCGAGATCGACCTGCCCCGCCCGCGGTCCTGGGAGACCCTGATCGAGGACGAGCGCTTCAAGACGCTGTCCTCCCGCGTCCTGCAACTGGTGCGCTCCGCATGAGCATCGCGCGCGACGTCCTGCGATCCCGGAAGACGCATGCCGTCCTCGCGACGGCGGCGCTCTATCTGGGCTTTCAGGCGTGGGAGATCGCGGCCGCGCCCGGCAAGATCACGGGCGAACTGCCCCAGCGCCGGCGCGTCGACGTCGTGGTCACGCTGCCCTTCGCGCCCGAGCGCTTCCACATCACACGGTTTCAAGAGTTCGGACGCGTGTCCGGAACGAACGGAAACGCCGTCGAGGTCCGCGGCGTTCTCCGTTCGGACATGGAGAAACTGGCGCGGCCCTATTGGGTGAAACGCGTCGAACCCGTCACCTAGGGAGGGTGAAGACATGATTTCGAGACGTTCCGTCCTGATGGGCGCGGCCTTGGCCATGCCCGCACTGTCGTCGCTGCGCGCGCAGCAGAACATCGTGAAGCTCAAGGCCGGCATGGTCACCGGCATCGACCAGGTCGGCCTGCCCGTCGCGCTGGAGCGGGGCTTCTTCGAGAAATGGGGCCTCGACGTGGTCATCGCGCGCCCCTACGCCACGGGCGTCGACGCGCTGAACGCGCTGCAGGCGGGCGAGGCGGAGATGGTGCAGGTCGGCGTGCCGATGATCGGCGCGGTGATCCGCGGCATGGATCTCGTGGCGCTCGGCAATTACTCCGGCAACGCTCACAAGCTCGGCTCGGACGCCACGATGGCGCTCGTCGCGCGCGACGGCTCGGGCATCGACGCCAAGGATCTCGCGACGTTGAAGGGCAAGAAGATCGCGGCCTCCTTCGGCACGATCAACCATCTCTACGTTCTCGCCCTGCTCGAAAAGGCGGGCCTGAAGGTCGAGGACGTGACCATGGTCAACACGCCCCCGCCGGACATGACGGTGGCGCTGCTCGCCAAGGGCATCGACGCCTTCGCCTGCTGGGATCCCTGGCCGATCGTGGCGCAGAAGGACGTTCCGGGCGCCTATCAGGTCATCCGCGGCGGCGGCGTGATCTCCTATGTCGGCTTCAACGTGGCGACCCGCTCCTGGGTCGAGAAGAACGGCGCCACGATCTTCAAGGCGCTGGCGGCGCTTTCGGAAGGCGACAAATGGATGCGCGCCAACCCGGCGGAAGCGGCCAAGATCGCGACCCGCTGGATCCCCGGCCTGAAGCCCGACGTGGCCGAAGCGGCGATGCAGTTCAACGTGCAGCAGACCGACCGTCGTCTGTCGGCGAACAATTACCGCGCGCTGCATGACGCGCAGGCCCGGCTGCATCGTCTGGGCTTCATCAAGGAGACGTTCGACGTCAACAAGCACGTCGACTCCCGCTTCATCGTCGACGTCATGCAGAAGCATCCGGAGCTGTTCTCCGACCTTCCGCCGATCCCGGCCGACGTCGCCATCAAGGCGGGCTACGCCTTCAAGCCCTGATCGGGCCGAGCGATCACGAAAAAGCGAAGGGCGGTCCCGGACCGCCCTTTTTTCGTTCGTCGCGCGATCCTCCCGCGTCGCCGAACGAGCGGAAGATACCGCGTCGAGACGCTCGCCTTGCATCGCCCGACCGAGGCGGCCAAGGTAACGCCCGGCCGGAATCGGCCGTCCGACACGACATGAAAGAGTTCCCGATGAGTCGCCCGTCCTCCGCCGCGCCGATCGCGCTGGCCCTCCTCGCCCTCCTGTCGGCGCCGGCGTCGGGAGCCGAAAAAGCATGGGACGTCCCCGGCGGCGACCTCTTCGGCTTTTCCAACGCGACCGACGTCGGGGACGTCGGCGCGAAGGGCGTCTCCTTCGAAACGACCACCCGCATCGGCAAGCCCGGCGGCGGGAGCTTCGTCGTGCCGACCCTCAAGACGCAATTCTCCTGGACGCCGATCGAAGACGTGCAGGTCGCCTTTTCGCCTTTCGCCACGGGCTTCCGCGCGCGTTCGGTGCCCGACGTCGCGAGCCGGTCCTTCATCGGTTTCGACGGTGTCTCGGTGGAGGCTAGCCGCCGGCTGATCGCGCGCTTGGAGGATCGCGCGCTCGCCGCCACCGTGTCCGCGGAGGCGCGGTGGGGCCGGATCGACGGCGCGACCGGCGCCGGAACCGACGCGCGGTCGCTCGCCTTGAAGTTCTTCGCGGATCGGGCCGTCGTCCCGGAACGGCTCTATGCGGCGATGAACGTCAGCGTCACGACGGGCACGGCGCGCCTTCGGGGGTCGGCCCCTGAGGCGCGGACGGAATCCTCCGGCTCCGACATGTCCTTCGCACTGACCGCCAAGGTCTCCGACGTCCTGTTCATCGGTGCGGAAACGCATTGGCTGGAAAGCTTTTCGGGCAACGCCGCCGAGCATTGGCAGGGGCGCGCCTTCACGGTCGGGCCGACGGCCATGTTGAAGCTCTCCGATGCGATGACGCTGAACGCCGCCTGGCAGGCTCAGGTCGCCGGCCGCAAGAAGGGCGAGGACGGGCCGATGAATCTCACCGACTTCGACCGCCATCAGGTCCGGCTCAAACTCGCGGTCGGATTCTGAGCGGCGTCCGCTTCGGATCCGTCTCCCGCACGCGCGGGACCTTCGACATCATCCGAGAACACTCTGGTGGAGCTGAGGGGATTCGAACCCCTGACCTCTGCAGTGCGATTGCAGCGCTCTCCCATCTGAGCTACAGCCCCGCGCCGCCTGAGGGCGGGCCGTCCAGAGTGGCGCTTGAATAGGGGGTTTCGATCCGCTTTGCAAGCGCATGTCGGATGCGGCGGCAGGCGAATTGCGGCGGCACGCCGGCTCCGCTATTCCGAAGCGAGGCGGGCTCGTTCCGCCCGCCGGCGCCCTCGCGCCGCGCGCCCCGGTTCCGGATCACGCCATGACCGACACCCGCCCTCCGCGCCGCTGGTCCAAACGCAGCCTGTCCGCGCAGGCCATGGGCAAGGTCGATCCGATCACCCGGGCCGTGGTCCCGCCCATCCATGTCGCGACCACCTTCATCCGCGATCCGGACAACCGCTACACCTCCGGCTTCGTCTACGGGCGGCCCGACAACGAGACCGTGCGCGAGGCCGAAGCCGTCCTCGCGATGTGGGAGGAGGCCTCCTCCGCCCTGCTGTTCGGCTCGGGCATGGCGGCGGCGACCTCGGTCTTCCTCGCGCTCGCGCCCGGCGACCATGTCGTCGCGCCGACGGTCATGTATTGGGCGCTACGGAACTGGCTGCTCGAGGACGCGACCCATTGGGGGCTCGAGATCGACCTCGTCGACACGAGCGATCTCGAAGCGCTGCGGGCGGCGGTGAAGCCCGGCCGCACGAAGCTCGTCTGGGTCGAGACGCCCTCGAACCCGCTCTGGACCGTCACCGATCTCGCGGGCGCGGCCGCCGTCGCCCATGCGGCGGGGGCGAGGCTCGCGGTCGATTCGACCGCCGCCACGCCCGTCTTCACCCGCCCGCTCGCCCTCGGCGCGGACGTCGTCATGCATGCGGCGACCAAGGCGCTCAACGGCCATTCCGACGTGGTGGCGGGCGCGCTCTGCTTCCGCGCCGACGACGCCTTCGCGCAGCGCGCCGCGCGCAACCGCAAGATGCTGGGCGCGGTCCTCGGCCCCTTCGAGGCCTATCTGCTGATGCGCGGCATGCGCACGCTCGATCTCCGGGTGCGCGCCGCCTCGGCGACCGCGCTCGATCTCGCGCAGCGCTTCGCGAACCATCCGCATGTCGCCGAAGTGCTCTATCCCGGCCTGCCGAGCCATCCGCAGCATGCGCTCGCCGCCCGACAGATGCAGGGCGGCTTCGGCCATATGCTGTCGATCCGCGCCAAGGGCGGCGAGGCGAGCGCGGTGGCGACCGCGGCGGGCGTCGAATTGTGGAAGCGCGCCACCTCGCTCGGCGGCGTCGAAAGCCTGATCGAGCACCGCGCCTCGATCGAAGGGCCGGGCACGCCCTGCCCGCCCGACCTGTTGCGGCTCTCCGCCGGCATCGAGGATCCCGACGACCTCCATGCCGATCTCGATCGCGCGCTGCGCCGCGCCCACGGCGGCTGAGGGCGCGGGACCGTCACCTCCCCGCGCCGTCGCCCGCGAGAAGCCGCTCGATCTCGTGGACCGGGCGGCGGACGAGATCCTTGTCGATCTCGGCCAGGATCCGGCCCGCGACCTGCGGGTTCATCTTCTTGCGGAGCACCGCGAGCGTGCGCGGCGCGGCGACCACGAACAGCCGCTCGAAACGCGGATCGGAAAGGCGCTCGGCGAGCATCGCCGCGACGTTGCGGGCGAAGCGCTCCTCGTTCATGTCGTGAATGTCGGTCTTGTCGGTCGGCGAACGGTGACTGCCGTGGAAGACGCGGCCTTCGTGATCCGACATCTGTTCGGACGTCTTCGGGTTCTCCTGCTCCATGACCTTCTCGACCTTGAGGTCGAGAAGCTCGGCATCGCCGGAATTGTGAAGCAGCAGCGCCTTGGCCCCGTCGCAGACGAGCACGAAGGCGCCGTGGGGAATACGAAGCTTGTCCATGAAGCGCGTCCTCTTCTCGTGAGAGGAAAGAACGCTTCAGGCTCGGCGAAGGTTCAGTTCGCCCCGGCGCGTCCCTCTCCCGAGAACGAGAATGCCCGGCGCGAGGCCGGGCATGTCACGGGAGAAGGCGATCCGCCGTGGCGCGCGACGCGCAGGGGCTCAAAGCCCGTTGCGCACGTCCACGAAACGGCCCGCGATCGCGGCCGCGGCCGCCATGATCGGCGAGACGAGATGGGTGCGGCCCTTGAAGCCCTGCCGGCCCTCGAAATTGCGGTTCGAGGTCGAGGCGCAGCGCTCGCCGGGGGCGAGCTTGTCGGCGTTCATCGCGAGGCACATCGAGCAGCCCGGCTCGCGCCAGTCGAAGCCCGCCGCCTTGAAGATCGTGTCGAGGCCCTCGGCTTCGGCCTGCATCTTCACGAGGCCCGAACCCGGCACGATCATCGCGTTCACATGGCCGTTGACGGTCTTGCCCTCGACGAGCTTGGCGACGGCGCGCAGATCCTCGATGCGGCCGTTGGTGCAGGAGCCGATGAACACGCGGTCGATCGCGATGTCCGTGATCTTCTCGCCGCCCTTGAGGCCCATATAGTCGAGCGCGCGGGCGATCGCGGCCTTCTTCTGCTCGGAGGGCGCGTCGTCGGGGCGCGGCACGAAGCCCGACACCGACACCACGTCCTCGGGGCTCGTGCCCCAGGTCACGATCGGGGGCAGGTTCGCCGCGTCGAGCCGCACTTCACGGTCGAAATGCGCGCCCTCGTCGGAATAGAGCGTGTCCCAGTATTTTCGGGCCATGTCCCAGGCCATGCCCTTCGGCGCCTTCGGCCGGCCTTCGAGATAGGCATAGGTCTTCTCGTCGGGCGCGACGAGGCCCGCGCGGGCGCCGCCTTCGATCGACATGTTGCAGATCGTCATCCGGCCTTCCATGGAGAGCGCGCGGATCGCCTCGCCCGCATACTCCATGACGTGGCCCGTGCCGCCCGCCGTGCCGATCTCGCCGATGATGGCGAGGATGATGTCCTTGGCGGTCACGCCGTCGGGCAGTCGCCCGTCGACGGTGATCCGCATGTTCTTCGCCTTCTTCTGGATCAGCGTCTGGGTGGCGAGCACATGCTCGACCTCCGAGGTGCCGATGCCGTGGGCGAGCGCGCCGAACGCGCCGTGCGTCGAGGTATGGCTGTCGCCGCACACGATCGTCGTGCCCGGCAGGGTGAAGCCCTGTTCCGGCCCGATGATGTGGACGATGCCCTGACGGCGGTCGAGCTCGTCGTAATATTCGATGCCGAAGTCGCGCGCGTTCTCGGCGAGCGTCTCGACCTGCGTGCGGGACTCGGGATCCTCGATGCCCTTGGAGCGGTCGGAGGTCGGCACGTTGTGGTCGACGACGGCGAGGGTCTTTTCGGGCGCGCGCACCTTGCGGCCCGTGACGCGGAGCCCTTCGAAGGCCTGCGGGCTCGTCACCTCGTGCACGAGGTGGCGGTCGATATAGAGCAGGCAGGTGCCGTCGGGCTGCGTGTCGACGACGTGGTCGTCCCAGATCTTGTCGTAGAGGGTGCGCGGGGCCATCGCCGGTCTCTCCGTCGGTCGAAAGAAATCGGCCTTTCCTTTACCCGCTGGACGCTCCGAAAGGAAGGGTGCCGCCGCCCATGAAAAAAGGCGCGACCCGCGGGCCGCGCCTCGAATTCTCCGGAACGGGCGTCGCCGCTCACTCGCCCTTCGGGGCGTCCTTGCGCTCGGCGATGCGGGCCGACTTGCCGCGACGATCGCGCAGATAATAGAGCTTCGCGCGGCGGACCTTGCCGCGACGCACGACCTTGATGCTCTCGATCAGCGGCGAATAGACCGGGAACACGCGTTCCACGCCTTCGCCGTAGGAAATCTTGCGGACGGTGAAGCTCTCGTTGAGCCCGCCGCCGGAACGCGCGATGCAGACGCCTTCATAGGCCTGCACGCGGGTGCGCTCGCCTTCGACCACCTTCACATTGACCTGAAGCGTGTCGCCGGGCTGGAAGTCCGGAACGGGACGGAGGGAGGCGAGGCGTTCGGCCTGCTCCTTCTCGAGCTGCTGAATGATGTCCATCTTCGTCTCCTGCCGGTTCGACCGCTTCGAGGCGATCGGCGTTTCGGCGCCGCCGTTTTCAGTTGGGATGCGGGCTCATACACGAGCGGGGGCGGGATGTCGATAGGTCGGTCGGGGCGGGCGGGCGCGCTCCGTTCAGAACGGGTCGCATGTCGGGGAGGGCCCCGCCTTCGCGAGGTCCTCCCCGACGAGCATGCCGCGTTCGGATCCTACCCGGTCCTTCAGGCTCCGGAGGATGCGGTCTCCGAACCCGATCGACCCGCCGTTCAGGCGCTCTTGTCGGACGCGTCCGAGCTCCGGAGGTCGTCGGATCCGCTGACGACGGAGCCTGCCCCCCAAGCATGGCGGCGGAAGGCTTCTTCATAGTCATCCCCGAACCCATCGTCGCTGTCCGGCTCCGATCCGCGGTTCTCCCGGGCCACGACCTCCTTTTCGTCGAAGCTCTTGAAGCGCTCTTCGTTTCCGACGGAATAGCGAGCGTCATCCTCCTCCTCGCGGGGCTTCCGCTTCGCCGCCTCGTTGAGGCTGAAGCGTTCGCTCTGCACGCTGCCGGGCAGGCTCTTGCGGGTGCGGCGCAGCTCCTCGAGGAAGGACGCGTCGTCCCGGAAGCGATCGCTGAAGGTCGAGAGGCGGCCTTCGGACGGCCCGTATCCGGGAGCCTGAAGGGCCTGATCGAAGAAGAAGTTGTCGAATTCGTCATTGAAGGCCTTGAGTTTCGCCTCGCCGTCCGATCCGCCGGCCGGGATGCTCACGGAGGACGGCTTTTGCGCCTCCGAACGGCTCGCCGGGGGGGCGGCGAACTTCTTCTCGAGCGCTTCCATCACCGCCAGGAAATGCCGGGCCGAGTGCATGGCCGCACCGTTGCCGACCTTGCCGTATTCCTCCTCGAAGGCGCGCGCCGCCGCGGCGGGGGAAACGTCGCCGAAGCGGCCGATGCAGGCCTGCTTGAAGAATTCCTTCGTGACCGGCTTCCGGCTGTAGAAGTTTCCGGAATTGCTCTTGGTGCTGAGGACCAGATCCCGATTCTTCGAGCGACCGTTGACGATGCGCACCGTCGCGTCGGCGTCGAGGCTTGAAAGGAAGTTCTTGGCGCCGTCGTAATGTTCCGCCTTGACCTTGCCTTCCAGCGAGGTCGCGGTCCTGTCGAGAGTGCCGCGGCTCTTGAGGTTCAGAGTGACCTGATCGACCATTGTCCGTCTCCTGTTGACCGGCCCGCTTCGAGGGCATCCGTCGTCCTGAGATGCACTTTAAGGATCGGCGTTTCGGATGACGTGCGCGGGCGCACGCGGCATGACGGGCGCCGCGGGGCCCGCTCCGTTCAGCGCAGGATCGTGACGTCATGGGCTCCCGAAGACGCCTTCGTCGCACGGGCTGAAGGACGTTCGGAAGGCCCCGCGCGAGACGCGGCGAAGGGGTTTCAATCGCCCTTTTCCGAAGTCTCTCGCCGCGTCATCAGGTCCGGACGTCTCTCGCGCGTGATCCGCTCGGCCTCCGCCCGCCGCCATTGCGCGATGCGGCCGTGATCGCCCGAGAGCAGCACCTCGGGGATCGACGCGCCCTCCCAATCGCGGGGCTTGGTGTAATGGGGATATTCGAGCAGCCCGTTCTCGAAGCTCTCCTCCTCCCCCGAGGCCTGTTTGCCCATCACGCCGGGCAGCAGCCTCACGCAGGCGTCGAGCACGACCATGGCGGCGATCTCGCCGCCCGAGAGGACGTAATCGCCGATCGAGACCTCTTCGAGCCGGCGGCCGGCGATCACGCGCTCGTCGACCCCTTCGAAACGGCCGCAGACGATCACCGCGCCGGGTCCGGCGGCGAGTTCGCGCACGCGTGCCTGCGCGAGCGGGCGACCGCGCGGAGACATCAGAAGGCGCGGCCGGGGGTCGTCGGCGGGGGAGACCGCGTCGATCGCGGCGGCGAGCACGTCGGCCCGCAGCACCATTCCCGCCCCGCCGCCCGCCGGCGTGTCGTCGACCGCGCGGTGCCGGCCGAGGCCGTGGTCGCGGATGTCGCGGGCCTCGAGCGACCAGTCGCCCCGCGCGAGCGCCGACCCCGCCAGCGACGTGCCGAGCGGGCCGGGGAACATGTCGGGAAAGAGCGTAAGGACGCTCGCGCGAAAACTCATCGCCGCCTCGGCCGGTCGGGCGCATCCTCGTCCTCGTCCGAGCCCGGGTCGAAGAGCCCCGCGGGCGGGGCGGCGAGGATGCGGCCCGCCTTCACGTCCACCGTCGGCACGAAGGCCTTGGTGAAGGGCAGCAGAACCGTCGCCCCGCCTTCCGGGCGGCGGATCTCGAGCAGGTCGCCCGCACCGAAATCGACGACGGCCGCCACCGTGCCGAGCGCCTCGCCCTCCGCCCCGACCACCGTGAGGCCGATCAGGTCGGAGTGATAGAACTCCTCCTCCTGCGTCGCGGGCAGGCGCTCGCGCGCGACGTAGAGCTTGAGATGGGTGAGCTTCGCCGCGGCGTCGCGGTCGGCGACGCCTTCGGCGCGCACGATCACCATGTCGTCCTTCAGCGGGCGGACGAGCTTCAGGCGGAAGGTCCGCCCGTCCTCGGTCGAGACGGGTCCGTAGCCCGCCGCGGCGGCGGGATCGGCGGTGAAGGATTTGAGGCGCATCTCGCCCCGCACGCCGTGCGGAGCGCCGAAGACGCCGACGAGAACGAGGTCCTTGGACATGACGGTCTTCATGGCCCGCCGCGGCGTCCCCGTCCAGAGGGTCAGAGGCGGGCGGCGATCCGCACCGTCTCCTGCGCGCCCTTCTCGAAGAGCGACCGCAGCGCGGCCGTGACCGGGCCCGTGAAGCGCGGATCCTTCGGCAGATCCGTGCCGAAGACCTGCTCGATGCCCGCGAGCGCGGCGACGATCCTTTCGGGATCGCGCCCCGCCGCCGCGGTCAGGCGCTTCAGTTCGTCCGCGAGCGGATCGCGCACGTCGATGGGCGCACCCGTCTCGTCCGTGCCCGTCACGTAGCGCATCCAGGCCGCGACCCCCAGCGCGATGCGGTCGATCGCGCCGCACGCCGCCAGACGGTCGCGCGCCGTGCCGAGCAGGCGCTGCGGCAGCTTCTGCGTGCCGTCCATGGCGATCTGCCAGGTGCGGTGCCGCAGTTCCGGATTGCGGAAGCGTTCGATCAGCGAGTCCTTGTAGGCGTCGAGATCCGCGCCTTCGGGCACCGCGAGGGTCGGCGTGACCTCCTCGTCCATGAGGCCGCGCACGAGCCGGGCGAGACCCTCGTCCTTCATGGCGTCCGCCACCGTCTCGCGGCCCGCGAGGAAGCCGAGATAGGCGAGGGTCGAATGCGCACCGTTGAGCAGGCGCAGCTTCATCGCCTCATAGGCGTCGACCTCCGCGCTGAAGACGGCGCCCGCGGCCGCCCAGTCGGGTCGGCCCATCGGAAAGGCGTCCTCGATCACCCATTGCGTGAAGGGCTCCGCCGTCACGGGCCAAGCGTCCGTGACGCCCAGCGCCGCGGCGACGGCCGCGCGGTCGGCGTCGGTCGTCGCCGGAACGATGCGGTCCACCATGGTGCAGGGAAAGGCGACGTTCTCCTCGACCCAGCGGCCGAAGGCGGCGTCGCGCAACGCGGCCAAGCGCGTGACCACGTTTCGCACCGTCTTGCCGTTCGACGGGAGATTGTCGCAGCTCAGCACCGTGAAGGCCGGAACGCCCGCGGCACGGCGGCGATGCAGCGCCGCGACGATGAAGCCGGGCGCGGAGCGCGGCGCGTGCGGGTTTTCGAGATCATGGACCACGTCGGCGTGGTCCTCCTTCAGCCTCCGCGTCGCCGGATCGTGGCAATAGCCCTTCTCCGTGACGGTGAGCGAGACGATGCGCACGTCCGGCGCGGCCATGGCCGCGATCAGCGCGTCCGGGTCTTCCGGCGCGACGAGCACCTTCGCGATCGCGCCGACCGTCTGCAGCCGCGTGCCCTCCGGGCCCTTCACCGCGACGGTATAGAGCCCGTCCTGCGGGTTCAGCGCGTCGCGCGTGTCGGGCGAGCGCAGGCTCGCCCCGAGAATGCCCCAGCGGAGATCGCCCGCCGCGAGCGCGTGCTCGGTGCAGACCGCCATATGCGCGCGGTGGAACGCGCCGATGCCGAGATGCACGATCCCCTTCTTCACCTGCGCCCTGTCATAGGCGGGCTTCGCGACGGAGGCGGGCAGGCCCGCGAGCGCGGCGTCGGAAAGGCGGGGTGCGGTCATGTCGAAACTCCTGTGCGGCGCGCCGGGATCAGCGGGCGAGCCAACCGCCGTCGACCGGGATCACGGCGCCGTGAACATAGTCGGAGGCGCGCGAGGCGAGGAAGACGGCCGTGCCGCCGAGATCGTCCGGCGTGCCCCAGCGGCCCGCCGGGATGCGCGCCATGATCTGCGCGCTGCGGTCGGGGTCGTTGCGCAGCGCCTCGGTATTGTTGGTCACGCAATAGCCGGGCGCGATGCAGTTCACGTTGATGCCCTTCCCCGCCCATTCGCAGGCGAGAAGCTTGGTGAGCCCCGCGATGCCGTGCTTGGACGCCGTATAGGACGGGATGCGGATGCCGCCCTGGAAGGACAGGAGCGAGCCGACATTGACGATCTTCCCGCCGCCGCCGCGCGCGAGCATGTGCTTGGCGACGGCCTGCGTGAGGAAGAACGCGGATTTGAGATTGACGTTCATCACGTCGTCCCAATCCTGCTCCGTGAAGTCGATCGCGTCGGCGCGGCGGATGATGCCCGCATTGTTGACGAGCACGTCGATGCGGCCGAAGCGCGCCAGCGTCTCCGCCACGATCCGGTCCACGGGTTCGAGCGTGCCGAGATCGGCGGCGACCGCGAGGATCTCCCCGCCCTCGGCCTTCACCGCCGCCTCCGTCTCCGCCATCGCGGAGCGGCCGACCGCGGCGATGCGCGCGCCCGCGCGGGCGAGCGCCACGGCGATGCCCTGCCCGAGGCCCGTATTGGCCCCGGTGACGATCGCGACCTTGCCCGTGAGATCGAAGGGGCTCACCGCAGCTCTCCCATCGCGACCGCGTCCATGTCCGTGAAGCTCTGATTGTCGCCCGCCATGGCCCAGACGAAGCCGTAATTCGCGGTGCCGACGCCCGAATGGATCGACCAGCCCGGCGACAGCACCGCCTGCTCGTTCCCCATCACGAGATGCTTGGTCTCGGTCGGCTCGCCCATCATGTGGAACACGCGGGTTTCGGGCGCGAAGTCGAAATAGAGATAGACCTCGGAGCGCCGGTCGTGGGTATGGGTCGGCATCGTGTTCCAGACGCTGCCCGGCGCGAGGAAGGTGACGCCCATCACGAGCTGGCAGGAGGGCACGCGGCCGGGAATGATCATCTGATGCAGGGTGCGGACATTGGCCGTCTCCTGCGTGCCGAGCTGCAGCGTGTTCGCATCGGCGAGCGTCAGTTTCTTCGTGGCATGGCGATGATGGGCGGGGCAGCTCACGAGATAGAATTTCGCGGGCCTGCCGCCGTCGACGCTTTCGAAGCGGACCTCCGCCGTGCCCATCGCGACATAGAGCATGTCATGCGTCGCGAGATCATGGACCTCGCCGTCGCAGACGACGCGGCCCGGCCCGCCGACATTGAACACGCCGAGTTCGCGCCGCGCGAGGAACGTGTCCTGTCCGATGGGCTTCGCGCTTTCGAGCACGAGCGCCTTGGTGACCGGCATCGCGCCGCCGACCACGAGACGGTCGATATGGCTGTAGGTCAGCGGGATCTCGTCGGGCGCGAAGATGCGCTCGATCAGGAAATGCCGCCGCAGCTCGTCGGTCGAGAAGCTGCGGACGGCTTCGGGATGGGGAACCTGACGGACGTCGATGCTCATCGGGACGGTCTCTCGTCGGTGCGGGGAACTGCGCGCGTTTCCGGAAAACGCCTTGCCGGACGCGCGCTCCGCGGCAGGCGGGTCGGCGAGGCCGGCTGACGACGCCCGGCTCTGCCGCCCCTGCCCGAGCGCGCCGCACAAAACGTATATTAGTATACCAGTATGGCAAGCGAGCCCGCCCGGAGGGCCGCGCATTCCGCTTCGTAAATTAAAGTTGACGTTACGTCATTTAAGTTTACAAAGGCTGCATTCATACCCACCCATCACCTTGCGCCGCCGACGGGGTCTCCCCTTCGGCGGCTTTTTTTCGGTCGGAGGTCGAGCGGGGGCGGGACATGCGTCGGCCGCGTTTCCGCCGCCTCGGCGGGACGTGCCGGAAAAGAAAAAGGCGGCCCGGAGGCCGCCGCTTTTCGAACGAGAAATTGGAGCGGGCGAAGGGATTCGAACCCTCGACCCCAACCTTGGCAAGGTTGTGCTCTACCCCTGAGCTACACCCGCATCCGTGTGAAACGCCGCAAGGGCGTCTCGGGTGGCGGGTATATGCCCCAAGTCGAACGGCGATGCAAGCGCCTCCGATCCCTCCCGCGCGGCCCCGTCGCGCGGCCCGTTCTTGCGGGCACGCCTTGGGGGGACTAGAACCCGGCCGGAGCCCGCCCTGCGGGCCGCCCCGCCGGAGATCCCATGGCCGCGACGCCCGACGAGCTCTTCGCCTTTCTCGACCGCTGCGGGATCGCGCATGAGACCGTGCGGCATCCGCCGCTGTTCACGGTGGAGGAGTCCAAGCGTCTGCGCGGCGTCATTCCCGGCGCGCATGTGAAGAATCTGTTCCTCAAGGACAAGAAGGGCGGGCTGTTCCTCGTCTCGGCGGTGGAGGACACGGCGATCGACCTCAAGACCTTCCACGCGCTCGTGGGCGCGCAGGGTCGCGTGAGCTTCGGATCGGCCGAATTGCTGGGCGAGGCGCTGGGCGTCGAGCCGGGATCGGTGACGCCCTTCGCCGCGTTCAACGACCGCGAGAAGCGCGTCGGCGTGATTCTGGACGCGCGTCTCGTCGCGCATGAGCGCATCAACGTGCATCCGCTCGTCAACACGATGACCACGGGGGTCAGCCGGGCGGGGCTTCTCGCCTTCTTCGCCGCCACGGGGCACGCGCCCCGCATCGTCGATCTGCATGCGCCGGAATCCCGGGCCTCGGTTGCCGAGCCCGCCGGGACATCCCATCTTTAGTGTCGTCGGCGGAGCTTCCGTCGCGTGAGAGGGCGGCCGAAGAGCCGCGAGGAGAACCGTCCGATGTCCTTCACCGACAATTTCATGACCGCGAGCGTCAAGCCCGCCGCCCCGGCGAACGGTGCGGATGCCGCCCTCGTCAAGGACACGACCACCCGGACCTTCCGCGACGACGTGATCGCCGAATCGATGAAGCGGCCGGTCCTCGTCGATTTCTGGGCGCCCTGGTGCGGCCCCTGCAAGCAGCTCGCGCCGGTGATCGAGAAGGTCGTCAAGGAGGCCGGCGGCAAGGTCGTGCTCGTCAAGATGAACATCGACGAGCATCCGGACATCGCGGGCCAGCTCGGCATCCAGTCCATTCCGGCGGTCATCGCCTTCCAGCGCGGTCAGCCCGTCGACGGCTTCATGGGCGCGCAGGGCGAACGCGAGATCAAGGGCTTCATCGAGCGCCTCGTGGGCCCGCTCGGCCCCGGCGCGACGGCCGAGCTTCTCGTCGAGGCCAAGGCCAAGGCCGACGCGGGCGACGCCGCGGGCGCGGCCGAACTCTATGCCGCGGTGCTGGCGCAGGAGCCCGACAATGCCGACGCCGTCGGCGCCATGGCGAAGCTTCATGTCGACATCGGCGATCTCGAAGGCGCCGAGCGCTTCCTCGCCATGGCTCCGGCCGACAAGGAAGGCCATCCCGCCGTGGCGGGGGCCCGGGCCGCGATCGAGCTCGCCAGACAGGCCGAATCGCTCGGCGATCTCGCCGAGCTCGAAGGCAGGATCGCGACGAACCCGGCCGATCATCAGGCCCGCTTCGATCTCGCCCTCGCGCTTGCCGCCCGCGGCGATCGGGACCGCGCGACCGACGAACTGGTCGAGATCATCAGGCGCGACAGGACCTGGAACGAGGACGGCGCGCGCAAGCAGCTGCTCCAGTTCTTCGACGCCTGGGGTCCGATGGACGACATGACGGTGGCGGGTCGCCGCAAGCTTTCCGCCGTCCTCTTCCGTTGATCCGGAGCGATCCATGCCCATGAACGCGGTCTACAGAAGCCCGGCCGACCTCCCCGAGGTCATCCCGGTCTTTCCCCTGCCGGCCGCGCTTCTGCTGCCTCGCGGCCAGATGCCGCTCAACATCTTCGAGCCGCGCTATCTGGCGATGGTCGACGAGGCGCTCCGCGGCTCGCGTCTGATCGGCATGATCCAGCCCGAGATCGACGCGTCGGGCTCCGCCGTTCCCGCGCTGCAGAAGGTCGGCTGCGCGGGCCGCATCACGCAGTTCGCCGAGACCGGGGACGGGCGCTGTCTGATCACCCTCACCGGCGTGTCGCGCTTCCGCGTGATCGAGGAAATGGCGACCGTGTCGCCCTATCGCCGATGCCGGGTCGACTTCGTCTCCCATGCGGGCGATCTCGTCGCGCGGGCGGGCGAGGCCGAAACGGACCGGGAGGGCGTGATCCGCGCGCTTCGCGCCTTCGTCGAGGCGCGCGACATCGAGATGGACTGGAAGGGCGTTCAGTCCGCGCCGACCGAGGCGCTGGTCAATGCGCTCGCGATGATGAGCCCCTTCGGCCCGCGCGAGAAACAGGCGCTGCTCGAGGCGCGCGATCTCCGGGAGCGCGCCGAGATGCTCATCGCCATCACCGAGATCGAACTCGCGCGGGGCGACGACGGCTCCGAGACGCCGCTGCAATGAGGAATCGCCCATGACGACCGACATCGACGCCGCTCCCGCGGAAACCGCGACCGCGATCGATCCCAAACTGCTCGAAATCCTCGTCTGCCCGCTGACCAAGGGCACGCTCGACTACGACCGCGCCCGGCAGGAACTGGTGAGCCGTCAGGCCCGCCTCGCCTATCCCATCCGCGACGGCATCCCGATCATGCTCCCGGAAGAAGCGCGCCCGCTCGACTGAGCCCGCTCGAACGCCCGCCCTTCCCCGTCATGCCCGCGCAGGCGGGCATCCGCCCTCCCCCGTCATGCCCGCGCAGTCGGGCATCCGCCCTCCCCCCGTCATGCCCGCGCAGGCGGGCATCCACGTCTTTCTTGCTGCGCTCCCGGAAAGGCCCGGATGCCCGCATCCGCGGGCATGACGGCCATGGAATGGCCCCCCTGCCCTCCGACGAAAAAGGCCCGGCGCGAGCCGGGCCTTTCGTCGTTCCGCATCGGGAGCGGCGGGATCAGACGTCGAGGCCGAGCACCCGGGCCGCGTTGCCGCCGCAGATCTGCGCCAGCGTGATCTCGTCCATGCCGGGCACGCCGGCGACATGGCCGACGGGGTTGTACTCCGCCATGTCGAACGGATAGTCCGTGCCCATCACGATCCGGTCGGGGCCGAACAGTTCGAGCATGTAGGCGAGCTGGTGGTAGGAGAAGACCACCGTGTCGAGATAGACCTGCCGGAGATAGGTCGTCGGCGGCAGCGGGAGATCCGCATGCGAATCGTCGCGCGCGCCCCAGGCGTGGTCGATGCGGCCGGAATAGCCGGGCAGATAGCCGCCGCCGTGCACCGCCATCAGCTTGATCTCCGGGAAACGCGCGAGCGTGCCGTTGAAGATGAGCTGGTGCAGCGCGATCGTCGTCTCCAGCGGATTGCCGATCACGTTGTTGAAGTAGAAATGCCTGAAGCGGTCGCCGTGGGTGAAGCCGTTCGGATGGATCATCACGAAGGCGCCGAGGCGCTCGGCCGCCGCGAAGAACGGACGGAACTTCGCGTCGCCCAGTTCCTGCCCGTCGACGTTCGTCAGGATCTGCACGCCCTTGAGCCCGAGGCTCATGACGTATTCGAGTTCCTTCACCGCCAGTTCCGGCTCCTGCAGCGTCACGGTGCCGAGGCCGACGAAACGGTCCGGGCGCTTGGCGACGTATTCGGCCACGCCGTCGTTGACGATGCGGTGCGCCTCTTCGGCGATCTTGGTCGGGACCGTGAAATAGCACTGGCCCGGAGCCGGGGCGACGACCTGGATGTCGATCGCCATGGCGTCGAGATCGAAGAGCCGCTTGTCGATCTGCGTGATGACCTCGGCGCGGTCCTTGTCCTGGATCGCGTTGATCTCCTTCGTCATCTCGTCGGCGAAATGCGCGAGCGGGATGCGCGACATGTCGACATGCGGGCCCGCGACCTTTCCGGCCGCCGGGACGACGATGTGGGCATGGATGTCGATCGTCGTCGACGAGGGGCGGCGGGCGCGTCCGTCGGCGTCGTGGATGCGCGCCGCGGTGCGGCCGTAACGGTTCCGGCTGTCGAGCATGAGACTGGGTCCTCGTGGTCTTGTCTTCAGATCTTTTCGATCCGTCCGCTCGCGGCCGATCGGGTGATCGCCTCGAAGGTGCGGACGTTGTACGTCATTTCGTCGAGCGTGACAGGATAATCCGCGCCGCCCGCGACGGCCCGCGCGAAGGCTTCGAGATTGTCGCGCACCGCCGGATGCGGCGGGTTGAAGACCGTCGTCGGATTCTCGCCGCGATGCACGGTGGTGACGTCCCATCCGGTCGGGATCTCGGGATGGGTCCGGTCGCGGATCTCCATCCAGCCCGTCGATCCGTAGACGGCGAGACGGCCGATGAAGGGCGTCGCGAGGATCGCGGTCAGCATGGCGGTCGCGCCGTTCTCGAAGCCGAGCGTGATCGACAGCGTGTCGCCGTTCCCGAAATTCGTGCCGCGGGTCGCGAGCCGCGCCCAGACCTCGGTCGGCCGCCCGAACATGGAGATCGACAGGTCGACGAGATGGATGCCCGTGGCCGAGAGCGGCCCGACGGGCGCCTCGACGGGCGACAGCCGCCAATTGTCCGGCGGCAGGGCGAGGAACTTGTCCTGGCTGAAATTGCCTTCGAGCAGCAGCGGATTGCCGAATTCGCCGGCGGCGAAGCGCTTGCGCATGTCGATCACGGCGGGCTCGAAGCGGCGCTCATGGCCGATGCCGAGCTTCACGCCCGCGGCCCGCACCGCCGCCACAGCGACGTCGACCTCGGCGCCCGTCGTGCAGAGCGGCTTCTCGCAGAACACGTGCTTGCCCGCCTTGGCGGCGGCGACGATCTGCTGCGAATGATATTTGTGCGGCGAGCAGAGGATGACGGCGTCGACGTCCTTGCGCTCGAGCGCATCCTCGAAGCGTGCGGAGGTTTCGAGCCCCTTTTCGGCGGCCGCCTTGCGGCCCGCCTCTTCGGGGTCGATGCCCAGCACGGGGCGAATGACGTCGCTCGTCGCGAGGTCGCGCGCGATGGTCCGGCCCCACCAGCCGAGACCCACGATGGCCGCCTTGATCATGCTCGTCGTCCTCTTCTCGTCGGTTTCCGCGCCGGCTCAGCCGCGCTTCGAACCGCGCCGCGCCCAATAGACCGGCAGGTTGATCGGATCCTTCGCCGCGAGCCCGGCCTCGATCGCCTCGTCGTAGCAGGCGAGCGCGGCGGCGGTCACGGGCAGTTCGGCGCCCAGCGTCTCGCCGAAGGCGACCATGGTCGCGAGGTCCTTGCGGGCGGCGACCACTTCGAAGGCGGGGGCGCCCGTCGCCTGCCCGCCGAGCAGCTTCGCCACGTCCGGACCGCGCATCTTGATGGCGTTGGGCGCGCCCGTCGTGTCCGCGAGAATGTCGAGGAGACGTTCGGGCGGCAGGCCGAGCGGCGCGGTGAGCGCGAGCGCTTCGCCGAGCGCCTGCCAATAGACGAGCAGCGGCAGATTGACGGCGAGCTTCAGCTTCGCGCCCGCCCCGACCGGGCCGACATGTTCGAGCCGGCGGCAGAGCTGGTCGAGGATCGGCTTGGCGCGCGCGATGTCGGCGTCGGAGCCCCCCGCGAGACCGAGGAGCTGGCCGTTCTTCGCCGGGCCCACGGTGCCGCCCACCGGGCATTCCACATAGCTCGCGCCCGCCGCCGCGACGGCCCGGCCGATATCCTCGGAGGTCGAGGGCAGGACCGTGCTCATGTCGATGAAGAGCTTGCCCTTCACAGCGCCGGAGAGGACGCCGTCCGCGCCCTTGTAGACCGCGTCGAGCGCCGCGGCGTTCAGCAGCATGGTGATGATCGCCTCGCAGGAGGAGGCGAGGGCGGCGGGCGTCTCCGCCCGCGTCGCGCCCGCTTCGACGAGCGGGGCGGTCTTGGCCGCGTCGCGGTTCCAGACGGTGACCTCGTGGCCCACCGCGAGCAGTCGCAGGGCCATGGCCGCGCCCATGCGACCCGTTCCGCAGATGCCGATCTTCATGGCTCGTTCCTTCAGGCTGCTTCGATCGCCGCGGCGATCCGCTCATGGGTCAGGGGCATATGGCGCACGCGCACGCCCAAGGCATGCGCGACGGCATTGGCGATGGCCGCGGCGACCGGGCCCGCCGCGCATTCGCCCGCGCCGAGCGAGGGCGCGGACGGATCCTCCACGATCACCGTCTCGATGACGGGCGTCTCGGAGAAGCTCAGCAGCGGATAATCGGCCCAGGAGCGCACGCCGAAGCCGGCGTCGCTCCAGCGCACTTCCTCCTTCAGCGTCCAGCTCGCCGCCTGCACGACGCCGCCTTCCACCTGATTGAGCACGCCGTCGCGATGCACGATCGCGCCCGCATCCACCGCGCCCTGCACCTTCAGCACGCGCACCTTCTCTTCGACCGAGACGGTCGCGACGCAGGCGTAATAGGCGCCCGAATTCTTGTAGCGGGCGAAGCCGATGCCCCGGCCCGTGCCCTCGCCGCCCGCGTCCTTCGGATCCCAACCCGCCGCGGCGGCGGCGGCGCGGATCACGGCGATCGCACGCGGATCCTCGAGGTGTCGGATGCGGAATTCGACCGGGTCGATTCCCGCCTGCGCGGCGAGTTCGTCGAGGAAGGACTCGATGGCGAAGACGTTGCAATGCGCCCCGAGCCCGCGCATGGCCGAGGTATGGAGCGGTCGCTCCGGCAGGACGTGATGGGTCAGGCGTCGCTTGCCGACCTTGTAGAGCGGCACCGAATTCCGGTCGCCGCCGCCCTGCGGACGCGGCGCGTCGTTGGGCGCGGAAGGCGCATGCGGCTCGGCGAGATGCCAGGCGGCCAAGAGGTTCACGCCGTCGCCGAAGCCCGGCCGCGCCAGATGCGGCGGGCTCCAGACCTCATGCGCCCATTCCGTGATCGTGCCGTCGGCGGCGACCGCGCCGGAGAGATGCACCCGCATCGGCGCGCCGAAGGGCGACCAGCTCAATTCGTCGGCCCGGCTCCATTGCACCATCACGGGCCGCCCCGCCGCGCGGGCGAGCAGCGCCGCGTCGAGCGCGACGTCGTCGGCGCCGTTCTGCCCGTAGCAGCCCGAGCCGTGCGCATGCCGCACCGTGACCTTTTCGAGGTCGACGCGCAGCGCCTTGGCGAGGCCCTTGCGCAGGGGATAGATGCCCTGCGAATGCGACCAGACCTCCACCGCGTCGCCGTCCCAGCGCGCGACCGCGGTCGAGGGACCGACCGAGGCATGGGCGATGTAGGGACGCGAATAATCCGCCTCGTGGCGGAAGGCCGCGGGCGCGGCCTCGCCCTCGTCGGCGAGGAAGGTCGTGGAATTCTTCGGAACGCCCTCCATCCACGCATTCGCCTCGCCCATGGGCGGCAGCGCGGCGGTGCGGGTCCATGTCGCGCGCTTGCGGGCGAATTCGACGGCCGCCGCCGCGAGGTCGTCGCGCTCCGCCACCACGCCCGCGAAGCCGCCGTCCACCACGACCGCGATCACGCCCGGTCGGGCCTTCACCGCCGCCACGTCGAGCGTGGCGAGACGGTCCTTCGGATGGTCGGGGCGCAGCACGCGGCCCCAGGCCATGCCGGGCAACGCCATGTCCTGAATGAATCCCGGCCCGGTCAGCTTCCCCCGCAGATCGATGCGCGAGAAGCCCGGCCGGTCCACGGTGCCGCCGCGCAGCTTCGGCGCGGGCAGATCGCCCGCCATGCGCTCGAGATCGACCGCGCCGCGCAGCTGATGATAGCCGAGGCCCTCGTTCGCGCCCGGCCGGCGGAACACGCCGTCCTCGACGCTCAATTCGCCCGCCGACCCGCCGAGCCGCGCCGCCGCGGCCTCCGCGAAGAGTTCGCGCACGAGCGCGCAGGCGAAGCGCATCGCGGCGCCGCCGTGCTCCACCGAGAAGCTTCCCGCCGTCCAGCCCTCTTCGGGCGCGCGCAGCGTGTCGGTGTTCTCGACCCGGATGCGCTCGACGGGGACGCCGAGTTCCGCCGCCGCGATCGCCGCCATGGCGGTCGCGATGCCTTGGCCGAGTTCGACCTTGCCCGAGCGGATCGTGATCGTGTCCGCCTCGTCCACCGTCAGCCAGCGGGAGAGGAGCGGGTTCGACTTGAGATTGGAGGGGAGATCGGTCACTTGCGTCCCCCGATCACGGCGATCGCACGGTCGATCGCGCGGAGAATGCGCGGCTGCGCCCCGCAACGGCAGATATGCCGCTCGTCCAGAACCTCGACGATCTCATGCTTGGTCGCGGGCGGATTCTGCATGAGCAGCCCCGTCACCGTCATGATCATGCCGTTGGTGCAATAGCCGCATTGTGCGGCCTGTTCGATGAGGAAGGCCTCCTGCACCGGGCCGAGCACGTCGCCCTGCGCGAGCCCTTCGATCGTCGTGATCGCCTTTCCGGCCGCCGCCCAGAGCGGCGTGTTGCAGGACTGCACGGGCCGCCCGTCGACCAGCACGGTGCAGGCGCCGCAATAGCCCTCCGTGCAACCGACCCGCGTCCCCTTCAGATCGAGATCGTGACGCAGCGCCGCGAGCAGGCTCGCGTCTTCGGGAGCCGTGACGGCGACGTCCCGGCCGTTCACGCTGAACGACCGGGTTTCGAGAACGGGAACGGCGGTCATGAACCTGCGACCCTCAGTGACCGTGGAAGATGCCGAGGTTCCGGGTGACGAGATCCTCGTCCGCACGCACCTCGTCGGCCGAACCGACGAAGGCCGTCTCGCCGGTGTTCAGGATCACGACCTGATCCGCCACTTCGAGCGCCATGCGGCTGTTCTGCTCGACGAGGATGATCGATTGGCCCTCGTCCTTCAACCTCTGGATGGTCCGTCCGACTTCCTGAACGATCAGCGGCGCGAGACCTTCGGACGGCTCGTCGAGCAGCAGGACCTTGGGATTGCCCATGAGCGCGCGGCCGATGGCGAGCATCTGCTGCTCGCCGCCCGAGAGCGAGCCCGCGAGCTGGTTCTGGCGTTCCTTCATGCGCGGGAACAGGTCGTAGATCCGGTCCAGCGTCCAGGTCTTGCCCGGCGCCTTGCCCGCCCCGTTCTGCCGCTGCGCCGCGACCACGAGATTCTCGCGCACGGACAGGGTCGGGAAGATGCGGCGACCCTGCGGCACGAGGCCGACGCCGAGGCGCGAGATCGCCTCGGGCGGCAGGCCCGAGATCTTCTCGCCGAACAGGCGGATCTCGCCGCCGCGCGGCGGCAGGAGACCCATGATCGAGGAGATGCAGGTCGTCTTGCCCGCGCCGTTGCGGCCGAGCAGCGCCAGAACCCGGCTTTCTTCGAGCGCGAAGCTGACGCCGTACAGCACGTGGCTGTCGCCGTAATAGGCGTGCAGATCGGTGACCGAGAGCGCTTCAGTGGCCAAGATACACCTCCCGGGTCTTCTCGTCGGCGACGACCGCGTCGTGCGGACCGTCGACGATCACCTTGCCGTAATGGAGCAGGGTCACGGTTTCGGCCAGTTCGAGCGCCGTATCCATGTCGTGCTCGATCATCACCACCGTGACCTCGCGCGGGATCGAGGCGACGAGGTCCTTCACGTTCGTGCGTTCGCCGGCCGAAAGGCCCGCGAGCGGTTCGTCGAGAAGCAGCACCTTCGGCTTCTGCGCGAGCGCCATCGCGATCTCGACGCGCCGCTTCTCGCCGTAGGAAATGTCCGTCACCGGACGATCCGCGAGATGGTCGAGATTGACGAGCCCCAGAACCCGGATCGCCTCCGTCCGCATATCGCCGTAGGTCGCGAGCGGGCGGAGCATGTTCCAGCGCGTCGTCCGCAGGCCGAGAAGGCCCAGCGTGATGTTGTGGACGAGCGTGTCCTTGTTGAAGAGCGTGATGATCTGATAGGTGCGGGCGAGCCCCATATGCGCCCGCTTGTGCGGCCGCAGACGCGTCACTTCCTTGCCGAACAGCTTGATCGTGCCCGAGGTCGGGAAGAAGTCGCCCGTGATCTGGTTGAACAGCGTGGTCTTGCCCGCGCCGTTCGGTCCGATGATCAGACGCCGCTCGCCGGGCTGCACCGAGATCGACACGTTCTGCGTCGCGGGCAGGCCGCCGAAATTCTTGTTGAGATCGATGATCTCGAGAGCGGGCGTTGTCATTTGCCGCCTCCCGTGAAGCGCTTCCAGAGACGCTTCGTGCCCGGCACGAGGCCTTCCGGCATGAAGATGACGATGAAGAGGAAGACGAGGCCGAGCAGCATGTTCCAGCGCTCGACATAGGCGGAGGCGTAGTTCTTCAGGATCATCACCAGCGCCGCGCCGACCACGGGGCCGCCGAGCGTCCCCGAACCGCCCGCGATGACCGCGAGAAGGCCTTCGGCCGAAGCCGTGATCGAGAGCGAGGTCGGGTGGATGTATTTATGGTAGTAGACGTACAGCAGTCCCGCCACCGCACCCCAGAAGCCCGCATAGACGAAGGTGATCCAGCGGATCAGCCAGACGTCGAAGCCGAGCGCCGCCATGCGGCGGGGCTGGTCGCGCGTGCCGCGCAGCGCCGAGCCGAAGGCCGATTCCGTGAAGACGGCCATCAGCACGAACGAGACCGCGAAGATCACCAGCGAGAACCAATAGAAGGAGTCGGCGCCGTTGATGTCGAGGCCGAAGGGCATCGGCCGCGTCAGGCCGGACAGGCCGTTGTCGCCGTTGGTCACCGAGGACCAGCGGAAGGCGACGCCCCACAGCACCTGCGACAGCGCCAGCGTGATCATCAGGAAGCCGAGACCCGAGGCCCTGAGCGCGATCAGCCCGAAGAGCCCCGCCACGACCGTGGTGCCGAACAGCGCGATCAGGGCGGACGAGGTGTGATCCATCCCGCCCCGGGTGAAGAACCAGGCGGCGAAATAGGCCGAAAGGCCGAGGAAGGAGGCGTGGCCGAGCGAGCTCAGCCCGCCGTAGCCGACCAGCAGATTGAGGCTGAGCGCGAAGATGGCCGCGATCAGGATCTGGCTGGCGAGGTTGATGTAGAAATCGCCCGAGAACAGCGGCAACGCCAGAAGCAGCGCGCCGGAGACCGCATAGACGGCGAGGCGGAGGGGCGTATTGCGTTTCTCGACGGGCGCGGCCGCTGCGGCGGCGGTGTCGGTGGCTTCGACCTTGCTCATGCGGCGATCCGTCCGAAAAGGCCCTGAGGCCGGAATGCGATCACGACGATCATCGGCAGGAAGAGGATCACGTAGGCGAGGTCCGGCAGCAGCGCCGTCCCGAACGTGTAGATGAAGCCGATGATGAAACTGCCTACGAAGGCGCCGAAGAGGCTGCCGACGCCGCCGAGAATGACGACGATCAGCGCCAGCGGCAGCATGTCGGCGTCCAGACCCGGATAGGCCGACATGATCGGACCGCCGAGCACGCCGGCGGCGCCGGCGACGCCCGCGCCGAGCATGAAGACGGCCGTGAAGAGCTTGGAGACCGGGATGCCGACGGCGCGCGCCATCTGCATGTCGTCGACGCCCGCGCGGATCATCGCGCCGAGACGCGTGCGTTCGAGCAGGAGATAGAGCGCGATCGCCGCCACGACCGCCAGCACGACCACCGCGAGCCGATAGCTCGGGAAGGCGTAGCCGAAGGCGCGGATGGGCGAGCGGAGGTCGGGGGGCGTAGGCACCGGGATCGGGTCGCCGCCCCAGATGATCAGACAGGCGTCGGCGATGATGAAGGACATGCCGAGGGTGACGAGCACCTGTCCGAGCGAATTGTTGCTCAGGCGTCGCAGCACGAAGCGCTCCAGCAGCCCGCCCATCACGGCGACGAGCAGGCCCGCGCCGATCATCGCCGCCCAAAGGCTCACGCCTTCGAAGGAGCGCATGATGTTCGCGCCGATATAGGCGCCGAGCATGAACAGCGCGCCATGGGTGAGATTGGCGAGGCGCATCAGGCCGAAGATGAGCGAGAAGCCCGCGGCCAGAAGGAACAAAAGACCCCCGAGCGCGAGGCTGTTCAGCGTCTGCACGATCGCGAACTGCGCGCTTCGGATGGACGCGATGTAGGAGAAGCTCACCGCCCCGACGATCAGGATGGCGAGAAGCGCGAGAACGGTTCGCGTCGAATTGGAGCCGGATTGCATGCCGCAGCCTTTCGGGAGAGAGGGCCGCCGCCGCGGAGATCCGCGGCGGCGGTGGTCACCGATCGGTCACTTGTCGAGGTTGCGCGCGGGCGGGAACTCGCGCGAATAGACCGGGTTCGCGAGGAACGCGGCGCGGTCGTAGGTCCAGAACTGGCTGACGTTCGGATAGGTCTTGACGACCGAATTCACCAGTCGGCCTTCCTTCCGGGTCACGGAGCGGATGTAGGTGTCGCCGACCACGTTGCCGAGATCGTCGAACTTCACCGGGCCGCGGCAGGTCATCACGTCGACCGAACGCAGCGCCTTCATGAAGGCGTCCTTGTCCTCGACCTTGGCATTGACCGTCTTCATCGCCGATTCGATCACGGCGCCCGTCGCATAGGTCGCGGCGGCATAGAAGCCCGGGTCATACTTGAACTCGTTCCGGAAGGCCGGAGCGAAGGTCTTGTTCACCGGGTTGTCGAGTTCGGCCGAGTACCAGCAGGCGGTGATGATGCCGAGAGCCTCGTCGCCCATGTTGCGCAGCACGGCTTCGTCGAGGGCCGTCATGCCGCCGATGATCTTCATCTTGTCCTTCAGGCCGTATTCCACGAACTGGCGGACGAAGCGGAAGCCGTTGGAGCCCGCGAAGCCGAGGAAGATCGCGTCGGCGTTCTTCAGCTGGGCGACGTAGGAGCCGTAATCCGGCACCGCGAGCGGCGGGAACAGCTTCTGGACGACCATGCCGCCGTTCTCTTCGAACACGCGCTGGAAGCCCGCGCACATCTCATGGCCGTAGGCGAT
>JAIXTT010000045.1 GCA_027483795.1 Hyphomicrobiales bacterium | reverse complement strand
CCCGTCACGAGTGCCGTTCGAGCCATGTCGTCCCCCTCCGGATGCTGATGCGTATGCTCCTCCGGCATTCGCGCCGGGGGGTGAAGAAAGGGACGCCGCGGCGCGGCGTCCCCGATGTCGAAGGATCAGCGCTCGAGGCACATGGCGACGCCCATGCCGCCGCCGATGCAGAGCGTCGCGAGGCCCTTCTTGGCGTCGCGCTTCTGCATCTCGTGCAGCAGGGTCACGAGCACGCGGGCGCCCGAAGCGCCGATCGGGTGGCCGATCGCGATCGCGCCGCCGTTGACGTTGACCTTGGACGTATCCCAGCCGAGATCCTTGTTGACCGCGATCGCCTGCGCCGCGAAGGCCTCGTTGGCTTCGACGAGATCGAGGTCTTCGATGGCCCAGCCCGCCTTTTCCAGCGCCTTGCGCGAGGCCGGGATCGGGCCCGTGCCCATGATCGCCGGATCGACGCCCGCCGTCGCCCAGGAGACGATGCGCGCGAGCGGCTTCAGGCCGCGCTTCTCGGCTTCCGCCGCCGTCATCAGCACCACGGCGGCGGCGCCGTCGTTGATGCCCGAGGCGTTGCCCGCGGTGACCGAGCCTTCCTTGTTGAAGGCGGGCTTCAGCTTGGCGACCGAATCCATGGTCGTGCCGGGACGGATGTATTCGTCCTGATCGACGACGACGTCGCCCTTCTTCGTCGCGATGACGACGGGGACGATCTCGTCCTTGAAGCGGCCCGCCTTCTGAGCGGCTTCCGCCTTGTTCTGCGAGGCGACGGCGAAGGCGTCCTGCTCTTCGCGGGTGATCTGCCAGCGCTGGGCGACGTTCTCGGCGGTATTGCCCATGTGATAGCCGTGGAAGGCGTCGAGCAGGCCGTCGCGGAGCATGGAGTCGAGGAACTTCATGTCGCCCATCTTCGTGCCGTTGCGCAGATGCGCGACGTGCTGGGACTGCGACATGGATTCCTGACCGCCGGCGACGATGATCTTCGCGTCGCCGTTGGCGATCTGCTGCATGCCGAGCGCGACGGCGCGCAGACCCGAGCCGCAGAGCTGGTTGAGGTTCCAGGCCGTGGCTTCCTGAGGGATGCCCGCCTTCATGGCCGCCTGACGCGCCGGGTTCTGTCCCTGACCGGCGGTGAGGATCTGGCCGAGGATCACCTCGTCCACCTCGCCCGGGGCGACCTTGGCGCGCTCGACGGCGGCCTTGACCGCGACGGCGCCGAGTTCATGCGCGGGAAGCGCCGCGAGCGCGCCGTTGAACGAACCGACGGCCGTACGCGCCGCGCCGACGATGACGATGTCCGAAGAGGCCATTTCAGATTTCCTCCGATAGAAACGGGATAGCGACGGAACCGGTCCGTTCCGACGCATTCGAACCAATGTCCGACCCCGACGGCCATCGCGTCAAGCCGCGTCGTCGCACTGCAAACTCAGCCTTTGGTGGGTCGTCGAGTTGCTGACGGACCAAAGTCGAAAAAAGCTTTCTACCGCAGTGCAACGGGATTACCTTCGCAGTGCGAAGTGGCGCTCATGGGGAGGTCGCCACGTCTGCGGCACGAGTTATGACCAAAGAAAACAAGCACATCGCGATCAAGAAATATGCGAACCGTCGTCTGTACCATACCGGTACGAGCACCTATGTGACGCTCGACGATCTTGCGGGGATGGTGAAGCGCGGTGAGGAATTCGTCGTGACCGACGCCAAATCGGGCGAGGACATCACGCGCTCCGTGCTCACGCAGATCATCTTCGAACAGGAATCGAAGAACGGCCAGAATCTCCTGCCCGTGAACTTCCTGCGACAGCTCATCGGCTTTTACGGCGACAGCATGCAGTCGCTCGTGCCGAGCTATCTCGAACATTCGATCCGGTCCTTCTCCGACAACCAGCAGAAGCTGCGCGACCAGTTCACGGGCTCCTTCGGCGGTTCGATGCTCGGCGTGATGGAGGAGCAGGCCCAGAAGAACATGGTCATGTTCCGCGAGGCCCTGAGCCTGTTCACGCCCTTCGCCCTGAACCCGGACACCGAGCGCAAGGCGGACGCCGCGACGGAAGAAAAGCGGCCCGTCGAGGACATCGACGGTCTGAAGCGCGAACTCGCCGAGATGCAGAAGCGCCTCGACAAGCTCGCCGGCCGCTGAGTCCGGAGGACCGCACCCTCAGGCCTCCGAAATGCAAAAAGCGCCCCGGAGGGCGCTTTCGGCATGGTCCGCGATGCGGAAGACGTCAGTCCTTGCTCTTCACCTTGAGCACCTGGCGACCGCGATACATGCCGGTCTTCAGGTCGACGTGATGCGGGCGGCGCAGCTCGCCCGAGTCCTTGTCCTCGACATAGGTCGGGGCGGCGAGGGCGTCGGCGGAACGGCGCATGCCGCGCTTGGACGGCGAAGTCTTCTTCTTCGGAACGGCCATGGATCTCTCCGGGTCGGTTGGCGGTCGTCGGTCTCGGCGTGCCGAGCGGCAGCCTTCCGGCAAAATGAAGCCCGCCCTATACAGGCTCGGAACCGGTAAGGCTAGTCCCGTCGCTCCGAAAACCGGGGCCGTCTTCGCGCTTCCGCACCCCTCAGCGGCCGCGTCTTGCGGTCGGCAGGCAGTCGAGCCAAGGGTCGACGGCGGCGGCCTTCGCCATCACCGTTCCGGCGAGCCGGAGGAGGCCGGGGCCGGGACGCCCCGGATCGCGCCGCAGCGGGTTGGGCAGAGCCGCGGCGAGCAGCGCGGCCTCGCGGGCCGTGAGTTCGGACGCGCTCTTGCGGAAATGCCGCCGCGCCGCCGCTTCGGCTCCGAAGACGCCGGGGCCCCATTCGGCGACGTTCAGATAGACCTCCATCACCCGCTCCTTCGACCAGACGAAGTCGACCACCGGCGCCAGCGCGATTTCGATGCCCTTCCGGATCATCGATCGTCCGGGCCAGAGGAGCACGTTCTTGACCGTCTGCATCGTGATCGTCGAAGCGCCGCGGCTCGGGCCGTCCTCGCCCGCCTCCTCGATCACCTCGCGCAGCGCCTCCCAGTCCACCCCGCCGTGCCGGCAGAAGCGCGCGTCCTCCGATGCGACGACCGCGGCCACGAGACGAGGCGAGATCTCGGACAGAGGAACCCATCGCCGATCGACGGGCTCCGACAGGATCCATCGCCCGAGCATCAGGGTGGAGGGCGGCGGCGCGAAGCGGAAGAGGAGGACGAGACCCGCAAGAAGGAGCAGCGCCGCCGCCGCGGCGACGACGGCGAAGCGGAGAACGCGGCGCAAAGGACTTCGCGGGAGGGGGGAACGCTCGACCATGCGGGAACTTGACCGAGGGAGAACGGACCGGCAAGCGGGACGAGAGCCGTCGCCCGGAGCGAGATGCCATGACCGACATGCACGCCTTCAACGCCCGTCTCGGTGCGGTCGCCGACCGGATCGAGGAGACGCTCGACCGGCTCCTGTCCGACCGCGTTCTCCCCGGCGAGATCACGCGGCCGACGCGATTGATGGGCGCGCTGCGCTATTCCGCGCTCGGCGGGGGCAAGCGGCTTCGTCCCTTCCTGCTCGTGGAAAGCGCCCGCGCCTGCGGCGGCGAGGAGGCGGGAGCGCTCGTCGCCGGCGCGGCGCTGGAACTCGTGCATTGCTATTCGCTGGTGCATGACGATCTGCCCGCCATGGACGACGACGACATGCGCCGCGGCCGACCGACGCTGCACAAGGCCTTCGACGAGGCGACCGCGATCCTCGCCGGCGACGGGATGCTGACGCTCGCCTTCGACGCGATGGCGTCGGAGATCGTCCATCCCGATCCTGCGGTGCGGATCCGTCTCGTCGCCGGTCTGGCCCGCGCCTCCGGCGTGGGCGGCATGGTCGGCGGGCAGGCGCTCGATCTCGAGGCCGAGGGACGCAACAGCCCCGACGGCAAGCCTCTCGCGCTCGGCGAGGAGGAGATCCGCATGCTGCAGGCCATGAAGACGGGCGCCCTGCTCGCCTTCGCCACCGAAGCGGGCGCGATCGCGGCGGGCGCTTCGGAGGAGAAGCGCGCCGCGCTTCTCGCCTTCGGCAAGGCGCTGGGCGCGGCCTTCCAGATCGCCGACGACATTCTGGACGTCGAAGCCGACGCCGCCGCCATGGGCAAGGCGACGGGCAAGGATGCCGATCGCGGCAAGGCGACCCTCGTCGGCCGGCTCGGACTTCAGGGCGCGAAGGCCGAGCGGGACCGGCTCGCCCGCGTCGCGCTGGAGGCTCTCGCGGGCTTCGGCCCCGAGGCGGACATGCTGCGCGCCGCCCTTCGCTTCACCGTGGAGCGCGGGCATTGATCGGAACGCGTCGACCGGGGGACGACAGGCCTCATCTCGGCTCGCTGCGTGCTCGGACGCGGCTGATCATCGCCGCGACCGCGGGCATTCTCGGCTATCTGCTGCTGCCGGAGGCCGCGCGGCAGAGCGCGCGGATGCTGATCGCATGGGACGTGGCGATCTCGGTCTATCTCGCGATCGTCTCGCTGCTGATCCGCCGTTCGACGCCGATGGACATCAAGGACCGGGCGCAACGCTACGGAGACGGCGGCCTCGCCATGATCGCGCTCGCGATGACCGCGGCGGGCGTCAGCATCGCGGCCATCGTGATCGAACTCGCATCGCTGAAGCAGCTCGCCGCGCCCGCGCCGCATCTCGCGCTGGCCGCTCTCACCATCGCCCTGTCATGGATCTTCACGCAGGTGATGTTCGCGCTGCATTACGCGCACGCCTTTCACCTCGGCTTGGCGCGCGACGGCGACGGCGGTCTCGATTTTCCGAAGACGCCCGACCCCGATTACCGGGATTTTCTCTATTTCTCGTTCATGATCGGCTGCGCGTCGCAGACCTCGGACGTGATCACGACGAACCGCCGCATGCGCCGGCCGGTCATGATCCACGGCATCTTCTCGTTCTTCTTCAACATCGTGGTGCTGGCGCTCAGCATCAATATCGGCGCCACGGCACTCTGACGCGGGGCGTCACTGCGCGGCGGAGCGCCCCTCGCCGTAGCGGTTCTCGATATAGTCGGAGACCATGGTCTTGAACTCGGCGGCGATCCCTTCGCCGCGCAGGGTCGCGACCTTCCTGCCGTCGACGAAGACGGGCGCCGCGGGCGTCTCGCCCGTTCCGGGAAGCGAGATGCCGATGTCGGCATGCTTGGATTCGCCGGGGCCGTTCACGATGCAGCCCATGACGGCGACGTTGAGGTTCTCGACGCCCGCATAGCGCGTCTTCCATTCCGGCATCGAGGACGAAATCCAGTTCTGGATGTCGCGTGCCAGTTCCTGGAAGACGGTCGACGTCGTGCGTCCGCAGCCCGGGCAGGCCGCGACGAGGGGCACGAAGGTGCGGAAGCCCATGGTCTGCAGGATCTCCTGCGCGACCTTCACTTCCACGGTCCGGTCGCCGCCCGGTTCGGGCGTCAGCGAGACCCGGATCGTGTCGCCGATGCCTTCCTGAAGCAGCACGCTCAACGCCGCCGAGGACGCGACGATGCCCTTCGAGCCCATCCCCGCCTCGGTCAGGCCGAGATGGAGGGCGAAATCGGAGCGCGCCGCGAGCATCCGATAGACCGCGATGAGATCCTGAACCGCCGAAACCTTGGCGGACAGGACGATCCTGTCCTTCGGCAGTCCGAGCTCCACGGCGCGATGGGCCGACAGCAGCGCGGACTGCACCATGGCCTCGCGCGTCACGGAACGGGCGTCGAGCGGCCGCGGGCTCGCCGCGTTGAGATCCATCAGATGCGTCAGAAGTTCCTGATCGAGCGAGCCCCAATTCGCGCCGATCCGCACCGCCTTGCCGTATTCCATCGCCTTCTCGACGATGGCGGTGAATTGGCGGTCCTTCTTGTCCTTGAAGCCGACATTGCCGGGATTGATCCGATATTTGGCGAGCGCCTCGGCGCAGGCCGGGTGATCGGTCAGCAGCTTGTGGCCGATATAGTGGAAGTCGCCGACGAGCGGCACGTCCACGCCGCGCTTGAGCAGGCCTTCGCGGATATGAGGAACGGCGGCCGCCGCCTCGTCCCGGTCGACCGTGATCCGCACGAGTTCCGAGCCCGCCCGCGCCAGCGCCGCGACCTGCGCCACGGTGGCGGCGACGTCCGCCGTGTCCGTGTTCGTCATGGACTGCACGACGATCGGCGCGCCGCCGCCGACGACGACGTCGCCGATCTTCACCGGAACGGTGATGCGTCGCGGTTCCGCCCCCGCGGCGACCGGGTCGGGAAGGCTGAGGGCGTCCTGCAGGGCGTTCATGAGCGACGATCCGTTGTTCGGCCTCGACGGGCCGACGGGAGAATGGAGGCCGAAACGGCCGCGTTCAAGCGCCTTCGCGGCAATGCGCGCAGGCGCCGTTGAGTTCGATGATGCGCGCGCGCGGCTCGAAACCGTTCGCATCGGAGATTTCGGCCAGCGCCGCACGGAGTTTTTCGGAATGCCGCTCGTCGACGCCGCCGCAACGCTCGCAGATCATGAAGACCACCACTTCGCCCGGCGCATGCCGCGACGGACAGGCCACGAAGGCGTTGCGGCTCTCGAGACGATGCACGAAACCGCCCGTGATCAGGAAATCGAGCGCGCGATAGATGCTGACCGCCGAAAGCCGCTTCCCGCCCGCTTCCGGGGGCAGGATCTCGGCGATGTCGTAGGCGCTCAAAGGCTTGTGCGTGGCGTAGAGCGCCTCCAGCACGCGCCGGCGCACGGGGGTCAGCCGCTCGCCGCGGCTGCGGCATTCGTCCTCGGCCCGGGCCAAGGCCTCGGGCGCCCGTGCGGCGTGTTCATGCGCATGGGCGCAGGCGCCGTCGGGGCCGTGGGCATGTTCGCCTGAAGTATGATGATGATGATCGTGCATCGGCATGTGCGGTCCGCGTCGGGCGTGATCCTATCACGCGCTCCGCGTGGTGCCACCTCCGGGGCGTAGCTGTTATTGTGCATTGCGGTATGATCCTGCCGCACCGCGCCATCGTCCGGAGATCAGCTCGATGTCTTTGTCCGCCAAGAACGCCCTCGTCACCGGTTCCACCTCGGGGATCGGCCTCGCCACCGCCCGCGCCCTCGCCAAGGAAGGCGTGAACGTGATGCTGAACGGGCTCGGCGATCCCGCGGCGATCGAAAGGATCCGGGCGGAGCTCGCGGCCGAATTCGGCGTGAAGGTGCTCCATTCGGACGCGAACATGCTCGAACCCGGCGAGATCGCCGCCATGGTGAAGCGGGCGGAGACGGAACTCGGCTCCGTCGACATCCTCGTCAACAATGCGGGCATCCAGCATGTCGCGCCCGTGGACGAATTCCCGATCGAGCAGTGGAACCGCGTGATCGCGATCAATCTGACGGCCTCCTTTCACACGATGCGGGCCGCGCTGCCCGGCATGAAGGCCCGGAAATGGGGCCGGATCGTCTCGACCGCCTCGGCGCATTCGCTGACGGCCTCGCCCTTCAAATCCGCCTATGTGGCGGCCAAGCACGGGCTCACCGGCCTCACCAAGTCCGTGGCGCTCGAAGTCGCGACCATGGGCATCACGGTCAACTGCATCTCGCCCGCCTATGTCTGGACCTCGCTCGTCGAGGCGCAGATCCCCGATACGATGGCGGCGCGGAACATGACCCGCGAACAGGTCATCAACGACGTCATGCTGGAGCGGCAGCCGACCAAGCAGTTCGTGACGGTCGATCAGGTCGCCGCCGCCGCGCTGTTCCTCTGCTCGGACGCCGCGCAGCAGATCACGGGCTCCAATCTCGTCATCGACGGCGGCTGGACGGCGCAGTGAGATGAACATGTTCCGGGCGGCCCGCCGCAAGGCGCGCGGCGGCCGCAAGCGCGTCAACCTCGCCCTGCAGGGCGGGGGCGCTCACGGCGCCTTCACCTGGGGCGTGCTCGACGCTTTGCTCGAGGACGGCCGTCTCGAATTCGAGGCGATCAGCGGCACGAGCGCGGGCGCGATGAATGCCGCGATCACGGCGTCGGGCCTGTGCAAGGGCGGCGCGGAGGGCGCGCGCGCCGCCTTGCGCGCCTTCTGGCGCGACGTGGCGGTCGACGGCCACATTCCGGATGCCGCGCGCGGGGTCGTCGAGCTCATGCTCACGCCGTGGAAACTCGGCGCGGCGGCCCGGCAGAATCTGCTCGACGCGACGCGCAACGTCTTTTCGCCCTATGAGCTGAACCCGCTCGACATCAATCCGCTGCGCAGCGTCGTCGAGGGCCATATCGATTTCGCGGCCCTCAGGGAGCATGAGGGGCCGCAGCTCTTCATCGCCGCCACGAGCGTCCGTTCCGGCAAGATCCGGGTCTTCACCCGGCCCGAGACCACCGCGGACGTGCTGATGGCCTCCGCCGCGCTGCCCTTCCTCTTCCGGGCGGTCGACATCGACGGCGAGCCTTATTGGGACGGCGGGTTCATGGGCAATCCCGCGCTGTTCCCCTTTTTCACGAACACCGACGTCGAGGACGTGGTGCTCGTGCAGATCAACCCGATCGAGCGCGACGAAGTGCCGGAAAGCGCCGTCGACATCATGGAGCGGGTCAACGAGATCACCTTCAACGGCCCGCTTCTCAACGAATTCCGCGCCATCGAATTCGTCGCGCGCCTGATCGAGGCGGGAGCCTTGAGCGGCTCTCGCTACAAGTCGATCCGCATGCACCGCATCGAGGACCAGAGCCGGCTCGACGATTTCGGCGCGGCGAGCAAGCTCAAGGCGAATTGGGCCTTCTTCGCGAAGCTGCACGAGATCGGCCGTGACGCCGCCTTCCGCTTCCTCGACGAGCATTTCGACGCGATCGGCGAGCGGGGAACGCTGGATCTCCGTGCCGCGATCGACCCGATGCCGGCGAACGGCGGGAAGGGATAGGCGGCAAGACCGTCCGCGCCCGCCGAGCGCGTCAGCGGAACCGCCAGACCTGCGTCCGCTTGATCTCGGCGTCTTCCAACTCCCGCGTGGTGGGAACGCGATATTCGGCCGTCGCTTCGAGCCTGTCCTTCGGCAGATAGCTCCGTCCGGGATCGCCGATCAGCACCGTCGCGCCGCGTCCGGCGAGGGACGACAGCCAAGCGATCACGCGGGCGGCCATGTCGCGCTCGTAGCAGACGTCGCCCGCGAGCACGACCTCCCAACCCTCGTCGCGGCCGATCAGGTCTTCGGCGCGGACCGCGATCCGGCAATCATTGGCTTCGGCGTTCAAAAGGATCGCATCGACGGCGAAGGGGTCGATGTCCGCGCCCGTCACTTCGGCCGCCCCGGCCTTCGACGCCGCGATCGCGACGAGACCGGAGCCCGAGGCGAAATCGAGCACGCTGCGGCCCCGCACCGTGTCTGGCGCGTCGAGCACGTAGCGCGCGAGCGCCTGCCCGCCCGCCCAGGCGAAGGCCCAGAAGGGAGGCGGCAGGCCGTCCCGTTCCAATTCCTCTTCCGTCTTCTTCCAGAGCGGGACGGTTTCGTCGGCGAGATGGAGCCTGATCTCCGGCGCATGCGGCACGGGCAGCAGGCGCGTATGGGCGCGGATGAAGGCGGAGCGGGACATCGGACGGTTCTACGGGCACGCCGGCGCAGGGGGAAGAGGCGGGCCGCCCGCGCTTCGCGTCAGTAACAGTGTTCCGGCGCGGGGAACGCGCCGGCCTTCACCTGCGCCACATAGGACGCGACCGCGGCTTCGATGCTCGCCGCGCCCTGCATGAAGTCCTTGGTGAAGCGGGCCGTCTTGCCGGGATAGATGCCGAGCATGTCGTGCAGCACGAGGATCTGGCCGTCGCAGTCCGGCCCGGCGCCGATGCCGATCGTGGCCATGGTCGACAGCGATTTCGTGACCGAACGTCCCAGCGCGGCCGGAGTCATCTCGATGACGACGAAGGACGCGCCCGCGGCCTCGAGCGCCAGCGCGTCGGCTTCGAGCCGGGCCGCGGCGTCGTCTGACTTGCCCTGCACGCGATAGCCGCCCAACGCGTGGACCGATTGCGGCGTGAGGCCGATATGCGCGCAGACCGGGATGCCGCGCTCGACGAGGAAGCGCACCGTCTCCGCGACATAGGCGCCGCCTTCGACCTTCACCATCTGCGCGCCCGCCTTCATCAGCCGCGCGGCCCCGGCGAAGGCCTGTTGCGGGCTCTCCTGATAGCTGCCGAAGGGCATGTCGGCCATCACCATGGCGCGGCGCGTGCCGCGGACCACGCAGGCGGTGTGATACTCCATCTGCTCGAGCGTCACGGGCAGGGTGGAGGAATGGCCCTGCAGGACATTGCCCATGGAATCGCCGACGAGGATCAGATCGATCCCGGCCCGGTCGAGCAGGGCGGCGAAGCTCGAATCATAGCAGGTGAGCGATGCGATCCTCTCGCCCGCGGCGCGCATCTTCGCGAAGTCGGCGAGGCGCAGAGGCTTCATGTCCTGATGATGGCTCATGGGGCGTCCCTCAGTGTTGCGCGACGGGTCGGACCGCGATGTTGTCGATGAGACGCGTGCGGCCGATCCGGGCCGCGACCAGCATCCGCAAAGGCCCCGACGCATCATCGGCAACGGGGGCGAGCGAATCCGGATCCCTCGTCTCCAGATAATCGAGCGCGAAGCCGCCCGCCTCGATCGCCGCGCGGCCTTCGGCCATCGCCGTGCTCGCGGGCTCGCCCGCGCGGATGCGCTCGGCGCAGCGCGTCATGACCCGGTGCAGCAGCGGAGCCGCCGCGCGCTCCTCGGGCGTCAGATAGACGTTGCGGGAGGACATCGCGAGGCCGTCGGACTCGCGGATCGTCGGCCCGCCGAGAATGTCGACCGGAATGTCGAGATCGCGCGCGGCGCGGCGGATGACGGCCAATTGCTGCCAATCCTTCTCGCCGAACACGGCGACGTCGGGCAGGCATCGGATCAGGAGTTTGGAGACCACGGTGGCCACGCCCGCGAAATGCGTCGGGCGGAACCGGTCCTCGAGACCGGCGGCGGCGGGCCCGGCGAGCGAGACCGTCGTGCAGAAGCCGTCCGGATACATGTCCGGAACGCCCGGCGCGAAGACCGCGTCGATCCGTTCGGCTTCGAGTGCGGCGAGGTCGGCCTCGAAGGTGCGCGGATAGGCCGAGAAATCCTCGTTCGGCGCGAACTGCGTCGGGTTGACGAAGATGGAGACGACGATCCGCGTGCAGGTCCGGCGGCCGATTCCGGCGAGCGAGACGTGTCCGGGATGGAGTGCGCCCATGGTCGGCACGAGCGCGACGCGTTCGCCCGCGGCGCGCCATCCGGCGACCGTCCTGCGGAGTTCTGCGACGGTCCTCAAGACGAGCGGAGACGACATCGTGTTCGGGCGGGGTTCTTCGGACGGGTTCGGGCCACGTGATACCCCGGCGCGCCCGAAAGCGCCACCCGAAAACGCCGGTCGCGAGCGTCGCCCGCAAGGGTTTTTTCGTGGAACGGCAGGACGTTGTCCGCCACTCTTCGTTCGCCTGCCGGGGCCGTCCGCCCGGCCGGTCGAACGGTCACTTCTTGAGCGAAATCTCGAATTCGACGTCCGATCGCCTCGCCGCATTCGTTCGGGAATGGATCCCGTGGAAACGGACGAGCATCGTTCCGGTGCCGGAAAAGCTCTTGTCGGCGACGATCAGGATGGAGGTCGACTCCTGCTCGATCCTGATCCCCTTGGGGCGCCGCACGACCTCGATCCTGTCCAGATTGGTGTCGCCGCGAATGAAGACCGGGATGCGGCAGGTTTCGCCGACCGTGACGTTGCTCACCGTCCCTCGGTCGTCCTTGTCCCAAGTGAACCGATAGCTCTGCGCACATTGTGCGAGCGCCGTGCTCTGCATGACCAAATAGACCGAGGCCGGAACCAAGAACTTCAGAAACACGGAGGGCACGCGGTTTTCCTCTCGATCCATGAACGCAGGTCGAAACCGACCACGGGACCGAGGTTAATGCCCGCCTCCGGAACGGGCAAGACGGAGGGCCGCCGCTCGATCTTCCGACGACTGCGGGAGCAAGGAAGATCGGCAAGGGCGATGCTTGTCCCGACTGTCGAGGGTCCGGCAAAGCGCGGCCCCGACGCGACGCCGCGGCAGGGCCGTCCGCCCGCGCGGATCGCGCGGATCGTCACGCGCGGGCGGACGCCGACGTCAGGCGTATTGACCGTGGCAGTGCTTGTATTTCTTGCCCGAACCGCAGGGGCAGGACTCGTTGCGCCCGACGCGGCCCCAGCTCGAAGGATCGGACGGATCGCGCTCGCCCGCCGCGGACGGGGCGGCGAAGGCGAGGCCCGCGAGCGCCGCCTCGTTCTCGCCCGTGAGCGGGTCGAGATGCGTCGCCTGCATCGCCGGCAGTTCGGGCTCCGGCGGCGCGAACATCACTTCGACGCGCATCAGCTGCGCCGTCACCTGTTCGCGGAGATTGCCGATCAGCCCGTCGAAGAGTTCGAAGGCCTCGGACTTGTATTCGTTGAGCGGATCGCGCTGCGCGTAACCCCGCCAGCCGATGACCTGACGGAGATGGTCGAGCGTCACGAGATGCTCGCGCCAGAGATGGTCGAGCATCTGCAGAAGCACCTGCTTCTCGACATAGGTCATCACTTCGGCGCCGTTCTTTTCGATCCGGGCGGCATAGGCCTCGTCGGACGCCTTGCGGATGCGCTCGCGCATCTCCTCGTCGGCGATGCCCTCTTCCTGCGCCCAGTCCTCGATCGGAAGATCGAGCCCGAGCAGCCGCGTCGTGTCTTCCTTCAGTCCGGCCGCGTCCCATTGTTCGGGATAGGCGCCTTCGGGAATGCGACGGGCGACGGCGTCGTCGACGACGCCGTGGCGCATGTCGTCGATCGTCGCACGGACGCTCGCCTCCGCCATGAAGTCGCGACGCTGTTCGAACACGACCTTGCGCTGGTCGTTCATCACGTCGTCGTATTTCAGGATGTTCTTGCGGATGTCGAAGTTGCGGACTTCGACCTTCTGCTGGGCCTTCTCGATCGCCTTGTTGATCCAGGGATGGAT
>JAIXTT010000104.1 GCA_027483795.1 Hyphomicrobiales bacterium | reverse complement strand
CGTCGCAGCCGAGGATCGGGGACGCGCCCGACACCAGCGGGCTCTCGCCGTTCGGCGACTTGGCGATCTCGATCTTGCCGTTGCGGACCGCGAGCCAGCACCAGCCCGAGCCGAATTGGGTGGTGCCCGCCTGGATGAAGTCCTCCTTCATCTTCTCGACCGAGCCGAAGGCGTCGACGATGGCCTTCTCCAGCTTGCCCGGGATCGCGCCGCCGCCGTTCGGCTTCATCCACTTCCAGAAATGGACGTGGTTGTAATGCTGGCCCGCATTGTTGAAGAGGCCGGCATTCTTGCCGAAGGAGCCCTTCACGATCTCCTCGAGCGACTTGCCCTCCCACTCGGTGCCCTTCAGCAGGTTGTTGCCGTTGTTCACATAGGCGAGGTGATGCTTGTCGTGATGGTACTCCAGCGTCTCGCGGGACATGTACGGCTGCAGCGCGTCATGGGCGTAGGGCAGATCGGGAAGGGTGAACATTCTGGCTCCTCCGGGCTCGTTTCGGTCCCCGCCTCCGGCGGGTCTCGGAGAAATACTTAGGCTCCCGGCCCGAACCGGGCAACCGTCCCGAGGAAAGCGCCGCCTTGCGGTGGCGTCGTCGAGGACCCGCGTCTAGGCTCGGCGGAAGATTCGCCTTTCGAAAGGATCACGGTCTCATGATCGCCGCAGTCTTCGGGCTCGCCCTCGTGATGTTCGTCGTCGGAGGCGCGGCGCTCCGGGTCGGCCTGACGGATCCCGCGGGCGACCTCGCTCTCGTTTATGTGCCCGCGGGGGCGATCGTGATCACGGGCGGCTGCATCGTCTTCGCGCTCGGCTGTCTCGCCGTCGCCTTCGGTCGGTCGCGGAGCCCCGCGGCGGCCGCTCCCGTTCCCGTTCCGCTTCCCGTTCCGGTTCCGGTTCCTGTTCCGCCGATGCCTGCGGCCAGGGTCGAGGAGAGCGCGCGCGCGGCGCCCGAGACCGTCCTCCGCGGGCCTGCGGAGGCGCCCGTCTTCGTCCGAGAACCCGCGGCCGAGCGTCGCCTCGCCGCGACCTATTCGGCGGGCGGGATCGGCTACTTCATGTATTCCGACGGGTCGATCGAGGCGGACATGGAGATCGGCCGCCACCGGTTCCCCGACATGGACGCGCTGCGCCGTTTCATCGAAACGGGCGAAGGCGGCGTCAGGGTCGGACCGCCCGATCCCTGATCAAGGGCGCGAGCCGACGGAAGGCGGGCGTGCCCGCCTTTTCCGTCCATTCGAAGATCGCCATTTCCGTCGTGACGATGTCGGCCCCCGCCGCCGCCATGCGGTCGAGCCCCCGTCGCCGATCCTCGTCGCTCCGGCTTCCGACGGCGTCCGCCGCGACCGAGCAGGACCAACCGGCGCGGAGCGCGTCGAGAACGGTCTGAAGCACGCAGACATGCGTCTCCATCCCCGCGACGAGCAGATGCGGTCGTTCGATCCCCTCGACCCGCGCCGCGAAATTCGGTTCGCGCATCGCGGAGAAAGCGGTCTTCTCGATCACGACGGCGTCGTCGGGAAGGGCCGCGACGACGGAGCCGAGCGTGGGCCCGAGGCCCTTCGGATATTGCTCGGTCACCGTGACGGGAACGCCGTGGACCCGCGCCGCCTCCAGCAGCAGAAGCACGGCGCCCGTGATCCCCTCGCGATCCGCGACGGCGGGGGCGAGCCTTTCCTGAACGTCGACGATCACCAGATGCGACGTCGCCGCTTCGAGCAGGGCGAGCGTGCGGCTCATGTCTCCTCCGCGGGGCGGAAGTCGAGCGCCGTTCCGTTCGTGCAGTAGCGCAGCCCGGTCGGGCGCGGTCCGTCGGGGAAGACGTGCCCGAGATGCGAATCGCAGCGCGCGCAGCGGATCTCGACCCGCCGCATGAAATGCGAGCGGTCCTCGTGTTCGGCGATCGAACCGGGCGCGACCGGACGGAAGAAGCTCGGCCAGCCGGAGCCGGATTCGTATTTCGCGTCGGACGTGAAGAGCGGCGCGGCGCAGGCGGCGCAGGCGTAGAGGCCGGAGCGCTTCTCGTCGAGCCACGGGCCGGTGAAGGCCCGTTCCGTGCCGTGCATGCGCATGATGCGGTAACGCTCCGGCGTCAGTTCACGACGCCAGTCTTCGTCGGACTTGAGAGCGGATGGGTTGGAAACGTCGTTCATGGCGATCCTCCGTCGAGGAGGATATGTCGCCCGAAGGGCACGCCCGCAAGGCCGGACCCGTTCCCGAGCGGGACGGCCGAAAGCAAAGGAGGTGCACAACCGGGAGTTGACGGCTCAGCTTGGGGTGTCCGTTAGTTCAGGAGTTCAAAGTAACATTGCAAACCAACGTTGCAATGCAAGTTGATTTGCAATAAAGCTCGAAACGAGACGCTCTTTCGGATGGAAAACGCCCGTGGAGCGGAACGGCGAAACCGAGCCGAAGCTGCGGCCGGGATCCTGAATCGAATTCATGTTCGAGGGGCTGTTCGGACAAGAAATGGCGTCCGGGCGTGAGAACTCGAACAAAGCAGCTGCTGAAAGGTAAGGCTCAAGCCATGACGAACGACAACGCCGCCGCTCCGAACTACATCGAACTCGCCGCCGATATCGTGTCGGCCTATGTGAGCAACAACACGGTGTCCGCCTCGGACTTGGCGGGGCTGATCGGCGAAGTGCATTCGGCGCTTCTGCGCGTGTCGAACGGTGGGTCCGAAGCGCCGACCGAAGCGCCGCGCCCGGCCGTCTCGGTGAAGAAGTCGATCACGCCCGACTACATCATCTGCCTCGAGGACGGAAAGAAGTTCAAGTCCCTGAAGCGCCATCTTCGTACGCAGTACAATATGTCGCCCGAGGAATACCGCGAGAAGTGGGGTCTGCCCGCGGACTATCCCATGGTCGCGCCGAATTACGCGCAGGCGCGTTCGCAGCTCGCCAAGCAGATGGGCCTCGGCCAGCAGCGCCGCAAGCGCCGCTGAACGACCGCTTCCGGGAAGACGATCAAGGGCGCCGTTCGGCGCCCTTTTTCTTTGGCGGCTCGAAGCGCCGACCGGAACGGCCGACGTCACGCCGTCGGTCGCGAGAGCGCGCGACGGCGTTGCGTTTCGGCCCGCCAGGCTTGGGCGAGCGCGACGTGCCGGTCGAAGTCGTAGGCCCAGTGACGGGCCCGGGCGAGGGCCCATTCACGCCGAAGGGCCTTTCTCAGGCGGGCGAGGATCATCCGCGTCAGTTCGGGCTCCCCCGTCCCGTCCCATTCGCCCGGCCAGATCCGGAACAGCCGCGGCAGCATGACCCGCCTGTCGTAGCGGGCCGCGCCCGCCGCCACCGTCGTCTCGACGGCGCGCCAAGCCCGCAATCGGGCGGTTTCGGAGTGGGTCGCCCCGTGGTCTCGATGCTCGTTCATGACAGAATCCGATCCGCAATAAGAAGTTGACGATAAGCCTAAGATAGGAGAAAAAACCTAGATTGCCAATCGGAGGATCGCCATGGACCAGCCGCCGCCCGCCACCGTTCTCGAACGTGCCTCCGCTTTTCTGGCGCAGCCGGGCGTCGAAGCCCGCCGCGTCGCGGACGGCTGGTCCCTCGTCGCGCGCAGGGGCGGCGTGTCGGTTTCGGTCGGGCGGCTGGGCTGTGCCGAGGCCGAGGCGCTGATCGCCGCGGGCCGGGTCCGACGGCATTGCGAAGGCGGGCGCACGGTTCTTCGCGCCACGACGGAGACCCGGACGGAGGCGAGGGCCGGGCAGGGCGCGCGCATCGTCGTCGAAGAGCATTCCGACGGAAACGGCCCGCCGCAACGCGTGAAGCGCGACGCGGGCGAAAGCCCTCTCGCCTGGCTCGCGCGGCGTCGCGGCGCCGATGGGCGGCCGCTGCTGCCCGCCGCGGCCTTCGCCGCGGGCGACCGGTTGAGGACCGACTTCACGCGGGCGGGATTGTCGCCGCGCATGACCGCCGACTGGTCGGGCCTGCCTTCGGCCTCGGCGCGCGCGGGCGGCAAGGCGACGGAGACGGAAGCGATCCTCGCCGCCCGCCAGCGCTTCCGCCGCGCTCTGGCGGCGACGGGCCCGGAATTCGCGGGCCTGCTCGTGGACGTGTGCTGCTTCCTGAAGCCTCTCGAGTCGGTCGAGAGGGAGCGGGGTTGGCCCGCCCGTTCGGCCAAGGTGGTGCTGGGGCTGGGCTTGGCGCGGCTCGCGGACCATTACGGCCTCGCTCGGGTCGCCCGCGGGCCGGCCGCGTCGGGCATCCGGCGCTGGAGCGCCGAGGATCAGGCCTGAACGGCGAGGGCTTCGCGAGCGTCGCGCCGGATGCGCTCGATCATGGACCGCACGCCGTTGGAGCGCTGCGGGGTCAGATGTTCGGCGAGGCCCAGCGTCTTGAACAGGGCGAAGACGTCCGCCTCCGTGATGTCCTTGGCGGGCCGTCCGGAATAGAAGGCCAATGTCAGGGCGACGAGACCGCGGACGATATGGGCGTCGCTGTCGCCGCGGAAGCGGAGGACGGGCTCGCCGCCGGAGCGGTCCACGGCGGTCTCGATCCAGACCCGGCTCGCGCAGCCGAGAACGCGGTTCTCCTCCGAATGCGCGGCTTCGGGGAGGGGTTCCAGTTCGCGCCCCAGGTCGATCAGGTAACGATAGCGGTCGTCCCATTCGTCCAGCATGGCGAAGGTTTCGACGACCTCGTCGATGTCGAGCGGCATGGGCTCCTCACGGGCGTGCTTCCGCCCCTCATATAGAGCGGGCCGGATCAGTTCGCCCGGTTTTTCGTCTCGGGCCGGGCGGGAAGGCGGCTCGCGGCCTCCAGCAGGGCGGCGAGGCTTTCGCCGTCCGGCTTCGGGGGCGTGGCTCCCGCGGATGCGGGTTTCGAGGAGGCGACGACCCCCGCGGCGACCCCGGCGACGGCCTTGGCGGCGCCCGCGCAGGCGGCGGGATCGTCGATGCAGAGGCGACCGGCGGCGGCGACCAGATCATCGAGGCTCGGCGCCGCTCGGGCGGCGACGTCTGCGATCCGAGCGGACGGCTCGGCTCCGACGATCTTCGCGGACGCCGCGCTCTCGTCGCGGCTCGGCGACAGGGCGTAGACGGCTCCGATGACGACGATGGACCTGAAGACGGTTCCGAACATGGGCGGCTCGACGCTTCCGAAAGTTCTTCAAACTATCACGAAATACGACTTGTCCCGTGATGGTCTCGTCCATGGTAAATGAAATCGTAATTCATGCGACGTCTTCAAGGTTCAGCTTCGATTAAGCCGATGCCGGCATTTTGATGCGCATTGGAAAGAAGCGAGTTTTCAGTTTGGCGTTCGAATTCTTCATTGATCATCGATCGTCCGGCAAGGATCCGGCGGCAAGCGGCGACGGGAGCGGCGAAGAGGCGGAGTTGCGCGATTTCGCGGCTCCGCGCTTCCTCGTCGCGGCGCTCGCGGCGGGATCGGTTCCGCTGTTCGTCCTCGGCGGGGGCGTCGGTCCGGCGACCGGGGCCGCGCTCTTCATCCTGATCCTGCAGGCGGTTCCGGCCTCGCTCGCGCTGTCGCGGGGCGAGCGGGGGGCCCTGCGGGAGGTCTCGGCCGGGCTCTTTCCGCTCGTCTGTCTCGCCGCGGCGGTTCTGGGCCCCGTTCCGGCGGCGGTGGCGCTGCTGGCCGCGGCGCTCTTGCCCTTCGAGGCGGCGGCAGCGGGGACGTCGCCTTCGCGCGCCCTCCTGTTCGCCTCGGGCGCGGGAGCGGCGGCGGCGGCCGCGGGCGTGTTCGGGCTCGGCGCAGGATGGCCGGCGGCCGTCGCGGCGGGGATCGCCGTTCCGCTCCTGTCGGGCCGATCGGCCGCGCGGCTCGCGGCGACGCTCGCCGCAGCGCGCGGAAACGCGGCGGCGGCACGGGACGCGGCCGAACTCCAGATGCGGCTCGCGACGGAGCCGATGCTCAGGCTCGCGGCGGACGGTTCGCTGCTCGCGGCCAACGGTGCGGCGCTGGCGATCCTGCCCGAGGAGGGATCGGGATGGGACTGGAGGGCCGCGATCCATCCCTTCGACCGCGCCGCGCTCGACGCCGCCGCGGCCATGGTGCGCGCGGAGGGAGGGACGGTCAGGCTGCCTCTGCGGTTGGTCGACGCGGATCGGGGCGGCGCGCCGCGGGCCTTCGAAGCCCGGCTGGCGGGACTGCCCGGCGGCCGAGGGGGCGTCGGCACGGATATCTGCCTGATCTTCGCCCGCATCGAGCCCGTGCCTTCGACGACGGAGGCTGCGGTCGTCGCGGTTTCGGCGTATGATCGTCACGGATCGTCCGGCGGCGATTCCGCCGTCGTTCGTCTGCGTCCCGAGGCTCGTGCCCGGGATTCCGGACTTCGGCCGTTCGAGGAGGTTTCGAGACGTGCCTGACGCGGCGGATCGCATCCAAGAGGAAGGCCGGCGGCCCGCCCGGCCGCTCGGCCGCGCCTTTTCGCGTCTCGCCAGGGCCGTGGCGCGCCGTCCGGCGCGGGTCGCGGGCATCGCCTTCGCGGGCATGGTCGCCTTCGGTTTTCTCTTCAATGCGCTGGTTCTTCAGGTGGGCCGCCATCCCGCCCCCCTTTTCGCCGAGCCCGCGCCGGCGAAGGGCCCCGTCGCGAAGACGGCCGGCGAGACGACGGGGGCGGCGGGCGCCGCCCGCGCGCCCGCGCCGCCCGCCGCGGTGCCCTTGCCGCCCTCCGACCCCATCGCCGGGCTCATCCGCCAATCGAGCGGCTCCGACCCGCTGCGCGAAGTGCTGTTCGTCCAGCGTGCGCTGACCAAGCTCGGTTACGGACCGCTGAAGCCCGACGGCGTCTACGGACCCGGCACGCGGCAGGCTCTCGAACGCTGGGAGAAGGACCGGGGTCTCCCGCCACGCGGCGAGATCACGCGGAAGCTCGTTCAGGATCTCGCCGCCGCCTCCGGTCTGCCCGCGGAATGATCCGGTGCGGCTGAAATCCGAAATCTGGGTCGCGGCCTATCGGCGGCGTTGCGAGATCGCGGGCGCCTTCGCGGTGATGCGTCGCCGCGGCGCGGCGGAAGCCGGAGCGATCCTGATCAAGATCGACCGTCTGGACGGAAACGTCGCCCTTTACGGGCCTGCGCCGCAATCGTTCTTCGGCGAAGGCGAGACCGAGCGCCGCTTCGTGCGGATGCATCCGCAGGAGGCGATCGAGAACGCCGCGGCGGAAGCGCGGATCGAGAAGGAGCTTCGCTTCGATCCCGATCTCTGGATCGTCGAGGTGGAGGACCGTTCCGGGCGCAGCTTCCTGCTGCCCGAAGAGGCGGGCTCTCCGTCGGCATCCGGCCTCTGAACCGCGCGGTCCCGCCCGGTCGCGGGCGCCTTCCGTACAAGTTGTCGGAAAGGATAACGCCGTTTTTACGAGTGGCGGTTCAGTTTTCGTTAACCCTGACATCCTAGGCAGAGCTTGTGATCGCGGCTCGGGAGGCATCGATGGGCGAGTTGATTCGGTTCTCGGAACACGGGGGTTCGCCCCCGCAGGGCCGGCGGCGCAGCCGCGACCTCGGGGAAGGGTCGGCGCGGATCCTGCCGTTTCTCGGCGTCCGCTATTCGCGATGGGCCGCCGACCCGGCTCCGAAGAGGAAACGGGCTCGCGCAAGGTCGGCGGCAGCCTCGACCGACCTGACGGATTGATCGCGTCGCGTTATGGTGCGGCGCGCCGCGACGGCGCATGGAGCCCTCGTGGTGAGCGAAGCGCCCTTCTGGCGGACGAAGACCCTCGTCGAGATGACGCCCGAGGAATGGGAAAGCCTCTGCGACGGCTGCGGGCGCTGCTGCCTGATGAAGCTCGAAGACGAGGACACGGGCCGGCATTACGCCACGGACGTGGCCTGCACCCTGTTCGATACGGCGGGATGCCGCTGTTCGGACTATGAGAACCGCACCGAGCGCGTCTCGGACTGCGTCCGTTTGACGCCGGAAGCGGCCTCCGGCCTGCCTTGGCTCCCCAAGACCTGCGCCTACCGTCTGATCGCCGAGGGGAAGGATCTGCCCTGGTGGCATCCTTTGGTGTCGGGACGGCCGGAAACCGTTCTCGAAGCGGGGGTTTCCGTCGCCGGAAGGGTCTTCGCGCTGGAGCACGAGGTGCCGCTGGAGGACCTGCCCGACCGCATCAGAAACTGGCCGCTGGCATGGCCTGCGAAGGCCCGGAGAAAAAAATCGCCGTAAAGTCTACTGGACGAAAGGGTAGGACTACAATCCTTGACACTCCGTGCGCAGACCCGCTACTTTTGCGGTATGTTCAACCCGCGTGTCCGGAGCGCGGCGGCGGCGTTCAATGCTCCCGATTTCGGACCAGCCCGGAGCGTCCGCTCATGTTTTCCACGAACGGCACGATTTTCAGCGCAGACCGACTTTCCCCCGCTTCCTCGGAGACCGCCGCCGACGGCGCGGAATTGGCCGCCCGCCTCCTGACGCATGTCGATCGGCTTGTCGCGGACCACGGCTCCTTCATGGAGCGCCGCATGCGCGGCGACGCCGCCCTGCGCCGTCTCGAGCGCCAGGCGCGCGTGGCGGCGCTGCTCGCCCGCACGCTCCGCGATCTCGCGGCGGCCGAGGAGCATGACCATCGCCGCATGCTCGACGAGGATGCCGCGAACGACGAGGACGCCTGCCCCCGCGACCCGCAGGAATTGCGCGCCGCGCTGGCCTCGGCGCTTGACCGGCAAAAAATAGGAAAAAAGTCATTGACAGTGTGACGGTGTTCCCGTAGTCTTGTTGCATCGTCGAGAAATGCGGACGGCCCGGGGGGAACCCCGGGCCTTTTCCATTCCGGAGGGCGCTTTGGGCCGCATGCGGAAGATCCCGGCTTTGCCGCTGAACGAGATCCGGGACCTTTATCGGGGCCGGGACGTGACGGTGGCGGAGATCGCCCGTCGCGCGGGCATCGGCATCCCGTCCCTCGTGAACCTCGTGCGTCGCGAGGGCTGGGGCCTGAGACATCCGCGACGGTCGGAGGCGGGACGCCCCGAAGCCGCCCCGACGGACGATGCGCGCCGCCGGCTCGTGGCCCGGATCTGGGCCGCCGCCGACGCGCAGCTCGCCGAGATCGAGGCGCGCATGCGGCGTTGCGGGGAGGGCGGGGGCCCCGACGAACGCGATGCGCGCATGACCGCGACGCTGGTGAAGACCGTGAGGGAGCTGGTCGCGCTGGAGGACGGTTTGGCCGGGGGGAAGACGAAGGAGGACGACGATGTCGCTGCCGTCACCCCCGAAGCCCTCAGGGCCGAGCTGGTTCGACGTCTTGAAGCTCGCCTACGAAAAGGGTGAGGCGGAGGCGCTGCTCGCGGAGATCGATTTCGCCTTCGCCGAATTCATGGACAAGGACTGGAGCGCTTGGGCGCGGCCGGACCAGCTGCCGCCGTCTTTGCCGCCGGAAGGGCCCGACTGGTCCGTCTGGCTCGTGCTCGGCGGGCGCGGCGCGGGCAAGACGCGGGCGGGCGCCGAATGGGTCCGCGGCATGGCGCTGGGCCTTCCGCCCTTTTCGGACCGGCCCGTCGGGCGCATCGCGCTCGTCGGGGAGACGCTTGCGGACGTGCGGGAGGTGATGATCGAGGGCGTTTCGGGCCTGCTCGCGGTGCATCCGCGCGGCGAACGACCGAAATGGCAGGCGAGCCGGAGGCGGCTCGAATGGCCGAACGGCGCGGTGGCGCAGACCTTTTCGGCCGAAGACCCGGAAAGTCTGCGCGGTCCGCAATTCGAGGCCGCCTGGCTCGACGAATTGGGAAAATGGAAGAACGGCGAGGCGACCTTCGACCAGTTGCAGTTCGGGCTGCGGCTCGGCTCGCGGCCGCGGCAGACGGTGACGACCACGCCGCGCTCGACCGCGCTGCTGAAGCGGCTCGCGGGCGACCCGAGGACGGTGACGACGCGGGCGCGGACCTGGGCCAATGCGCGCAATCTCGCGCCCGGCTTCCTCGACGGCGTGCTCGCCCGCTACGGCGGGACGCGGCTTGCGCGGCAGGAACTCGACGGCGAATTCGTGAACGAAAGGGCGGATGCGCTGTGGCGGCGCGACGGGATCGAAGGTCTGCGCGTCGCCGAAGCGGACGTGCCGCAGCTCGTGCGGATCGTGGTGGCGGTCGACCCGCCCGCGGGATCGGGCCGACGCTCCGACGCCTGCGGGATCGTGGCGGCGGGCATCGATGCGGCGCGCAACGTCTTCATCCTCGCGGACGCGACGGTGGAGCATGCGCGGCCGCATGTCTGGGCCGAGCGTGCGACCGCCTTGTGGCGGGAGTTCGAGGCGGATGCGCTCGTGATCGAGACCAATCAGGGCGGGGAAATGGCCGAGGCCGTGCTGCGGGAGGCCGATCCCGGCGTGCCGGTGACGCCCGTGCGGGCGGTGCGCGGCAAGGCGGTGCGGGCCGAGCCGGTGGCGCTGCTCTACGAGCAGGGCCGCATCCGGCATGCGGGCCGCTTCGAGGCGCTGGAGGACGAGATGTGCGATTTCGGCCCGACCGGCGACGGATGGGGCCTTTCGAACGGCAAATCCCCCGACCGGCTCGACGCGCTCGTCTGGGCGGTGACGGCGCTGGCGCTCGGGCCGAAGGCCGGGGCGAGGATCAGGCGGTTGTGAGCGCGGACGTCTCGTTCCGAGGAAGACGCGGATGCCCGCCTGCGCGGGCATGACCGGGACTTGCACGAAACCCGCCGCCCGTCCCGCGCCGCCCGCCTTTCAATCGACATCAGGAGTTGCGGATGACGACTTTCATCGAACGGTTGTTCGGCCGGGCGTCGGAGGCGAAGGCCTCGCGGGCGGGGGCGGCGGCGGTGATCTACACCGTGGGCCGGCCCGTCTGGACGCAGCGGGACTTCACGACGCTCGCCCGCGAAGGGTTTCAGCGCAATCCGATCGTCCATCGGTCGGTGCGGATGATCGCGCAGGCGGCGGCGTCGATCCCCGTGCTCGTCTTCGAGGGGCGGGAGGAGCGCATCGCGCATCCGATCTCGCGGCTGCTCGAACGGCCCAATCCCTGGGACACCGGAGCGGGGCTCCTCGAGGCGCTCTACGGGCACATGCTGGTTTCGGGGAACGGCTATCTCGAAGCCGTCGGGACGCAGGACCGGATCGCGGAACTCTATGCGCTGCGGCCCGACCGGATGAAGGTGGTGCCCGGCGCGGACGGGCGGCCCGACGCCTATGACTATACGGTCGGAGGAAAGACGGTGCGCTTCGACCAGCGCGGCGAGGGCGTGACGCCGATCCTGCATCTGTCGTTGTTCCATCCGCTCGACGACCATTACGGGCTGTCGCCCATGGAGGCGGCGGCGGCCTCGATCGACGTGCACAACGCCGCCGCGGCCTGGAACAAGGCGCTGCTCGACAATGCGGCCCGGCCTTCGGGCGCGCTGATCCATCAGGGACCGCCGGGCACGACGCTCACGGCGGAACAGTTCGAACGGCTCAAGGCGGAACTGGAGACGAGCTTCCAGGGCACGGGCAATGCCGGGCGGCCGCTGCTGCTCGAAGGCGGGCTCGACTGGAAGCCGCTTTCGCTCTCGCCCAAGGGCATGGACTTCATGGAGGCGAAGGCGGCCGCCGCGCGCGAGATCGCGCTCGCCTTCGGGGTGCCGCCGATGCTGCTCGGACTGCCGGGGGACAACACATTCGCCAATTACGCGGAGGCCAACCGGACGTTCTGGCGGCAGACGGTGCTGCCGCTGGCGCAGCGCACGCTCAAGAGCCTCGAACAATGGCTGGCGCCGGCCTTCGGCGAGGTCGCGCTGGCGCTCGATCTCGACGGGGCGGAGGCGCTTTCCTCCGAACGCGAGGCGCTCTGGGCGCGGGTCGGCAATGCGGCCTTCCTCACCGAGGACGAGAAGCGCGAGGCGGTGGGCTACGGCCCCCGCGGAGGGTCGGGCCGATGAACGCCGCCGTCCAAGGCCTCGTGGAGCGGGGCGACCTCTCGCATCTCGCGCTGTTCATCTGGGCGAGCGGGGCCTCGGCCTCGACCGCCTGGCTGTTCAGGGAACTCGCGACCGCCAATCGGCGCTTCGACGCCTTCGTCCGCGAACTGCATCGCTTCAACACGCGACACGGATAGACGCAAGAACCAGACCGTTCAGGAACGGCCGCGCCGGAGGGCGCGGGCCGAAGGACCCGCCATGCCCGCCTGCCCGGGCGCGGCCGAGGTGATCGAAGCCTTTCTGGCGAAGCTCGAACGCATCGCATCCGCGTCCGCGACCCGCGGGCCGCGGAAGGCGCGGGCCCGATGAGCGGGGCGGATGCCGGGGCCGAAATCGAAGGCTATGCCAGTCTTTTCGGCCGGATCGACCTCTCCCGCGACATGGTGGAACGCGGGGCCTTCGCCGACAGCCTCGTCCGGCGGGGCGCGGCGGGGGTGAAGCTGCTCTGGCAGCACGACCCGGCGCAGCCCGTCGGCGTATGGACCGTGATCCGGGAGGATGCGCGCGGCCTCTTCGTCCGCGGGCGGCTCAATACCGAGGTGGCGCGGGCGCGCGAGCTGCTCGCCCTCATCCGGCAGGGCGCGCTCGACGGATTGTCGATCGGCTACCGGACGGTCCGTGCGCGCACCGACCCCGCGACGCGGGTGCGGCGGCTCCTCGCCGTCGATCTGCAGGAAGTGTCCCTCGTGACCTTTCCGATGCTCCCCGAAGCCCGCGTCTCCGCTCCGGGCGGCGACGCGCCCCTCCTCGCCGAAACCATCCGGACGGCGACCGAACGACTTTTTTCCGAACGGAGAACCCGATGACCGACCAATTCGAGAACAAGGCCGTGACGGCCGACGCCAACGAGGCCTTCGCGACCTTCATGCGCGGCTTCGAGCATTACAAGGCGGAGAACGATCTGCGCCTGAAGAGCATCGAGGCCGGGCGCGGAACCGACGTGATCGTCGAGGAGAAGATGGCGCGGCTCGACGCCGCGCTCGACGCGGCGCAGAAGCGGATGGACGCCTTCGCCGTGAAGGCCGGACGCCCGTCGCTCGGCACGACGGCCGCCGATCCCGAGGCCGTGGAGCACAAGGCGGCGTTCGATGCCTATCTGCGGGGCGGCGAGACGACGGGTCTGCGCGGCTTCGAGAAGAAGAACATGTCATCGGTCGCGGGGCCGGACGGCGGGTTCCTGGTGCCGGTCCCGGCGGAACGGGAGATCCTGCGGCGGATGAGCGCGGGCTCCCCCCTGCGGGCGCTCGCCACGGTGCGGGAGACCTCGACGGCGACCTTCAAGCGCGCCTATTCCCCGACGGGTCCCGCCGCGGGCTGGGTGGCGGAGACGGCGGCCCGGCCGCGCACCAATGCGCCGGTTCTGGCGGACATGACGTTCCCGACCATGGAACTCTATGCCATGCCCTCGGCGACGCAGACCCTGCTCGAAGACGCCGCGGTCGATCTCGAGCAATGGCTCGGCGAGGAGATCGAAACGGTCTTCGCCGAACAGGAAAGCGCCGCCTTCGTGAACGGTGACGGGACGACGCGGCCGCAGGGCTTCCTCACCCCGCAGAAGGTGCCGAACGCCACGGCGACCTGGGGACGGATCGGCTATCTGGCGACGGGGACGGCGGGCGCGCTGCCGGCGGCGCATCCCTCGGACCTGCTGGTCGACCTCGTGCATTCGCTGCGGGCGGGCTATCGGCAGAATGCGAGCTTCGCGATGACGCGGCGCACGCAGTCCGTGATCCGCAAGCTCAAGACGACGACGGGCGAATATCTGTGGCAGCCGCCGACGATGCCGGGCGGCTCCGCGTCTCTGATGAACTTCCCGCTGATCGAACTCGAGGAGATGCCGGAGATCGCGGCGGACAGTTTCTCGATCGCCTTCGCGGATTTCCGCCGCGCCTATCTCATCGTCGACCGGACGGGCATCCGCGTGCTGCGCGATCCCTATTCGACCAAGCCCTTCGTGCTGTTCTACGTCACGAAGCGCGTCGGCGGCGGGGTGCAGGACTTCGAGGCGATCAAGCTGCTGCGCTTCGGAACCGCCTGAGCGCGGTTCAACGCGCGGCGATCGTCGCGTCGATCCAGGCCCGCTCCGGCGCGACGAGCACGCCCTGCGTGATCGCGCCGCAGCGGCGCCCGCCCGAGCCTTCGGCCCAGGCCGTGACGGCGACGACCGTCCCAGCCGGATCGAGGATCGCGCCGCCGGAATCGCCCTGACAGGCTCCGCTTCCCTGCTTGCCCGACAGCCAGACGAGCACGCGGCCGGGGCTGTGCGGCGTGATCACCGGCAGGGCGACGGACCGGAGCCGGCCGCCCGTCGACCCGTCCCATTCGAGGGACAGGCCGTAGCCCGCGACGCGCAGCAGAGCGTCCTTGTCCGGAACGGGCGTGCCCGTGCCGCCGAGGCGCGCGGGAAGGAAGCGGGCGGGCAGCGGCTCCTTCGACCGCACGATCGCGAGATCGACCGAGGGGACGCGGGTCTTTTCCGCGTCCTTCCGGTAGCGCGGATGGGGGATGACCCGCTCCGGTTCGACCATGACGGGCGCACCGCTCGCCGCGTCGCGCCAATGCAGACGATAGGCCGCGCCGGGGGTCGTGACGCAATGCGCGGCGGTGAGAACCGCCCGCCGCGAAACGACCACGCCGGAACAGAAGCCGCCCCGGTCCGACACGATCATCACGAGATGGGGATCGAGCTCCGGCGCGTCCTCGCCGCCGACGATCGCCGCGGCCGGGGCCGCAGCCGAGAGAAACAGGGTCGCGGCGAGCGCGGCTTTGAAGATCGTCATTCGCCTCTTCGAGCCCGCGCTGCGGGCCTTTCCGTTTTCGGAGCCATGCGATGAGCTTATCGTCGATCGCCCCGCCCGCCGTCGAGCCCGTTTCGCTCGTCGAGGTGAAGGCGCAGTTGAGACTGACCGCCACCGACGAGGACGCGCTCGTCACCACCCTGATCGCGGCCGCGGTGCGCGCCGTGGAAGCGGCGACCGACACGGCGCTGATCACGCGCCGGATGCGGCTCTCGCTCGATGCCTGGCCCGGGGACGGGATCGTGGCCATGCCCGTCGGGCCGGTGAGGAGCGTCGAGGCGATCCGGGTCTTCGACGCGAACGGCGTCGCGGCGGCGGTCGACGCGTCGCCGGTCCGCATCGACCAGAGCGCGCTCCGGCCGCGGCTCCTGATCTCCGGACCGCGCCCGTCGCCCGGTCTCCCGTTGGGCGGGATCGAGATCGACCATACGGTCGGCTTCGGGGCGAGCGCCGCCGCCGTCCCGGACCCGTTGCGGCTCGCGGTGCGGATGCTCGCGGTGCGCTGGTTCGAACGGCGGGGCGACGACGAGCCCGGCCGCGGACCGATCGCGGCGGATGTCGCGGCGCTGCTGGCTCCCTTCCGTTCGCCGAGGCTCGCATGAAGACGGTGGGACGCTTCAGGACGGCGCTCGAACTCATGACGCCGACCGACGTGCCGGACGGGGCGGGCGGCGTCGCCCGCAGCCATGCGACGACGGCGTCGGTCTGGGCGCTGGTCGAGCCGCTCAAGGCGTTGCCGGGACAGGCGATGGACCAGGAAGGCGCGACGATCACGCATCGCATCACGATCCGCTTCCGGACCGACGTCGACAGCGCGGTGCGGTTCCGCCACGGCGACCGCGTGTTCCGCGTGACGGCGGTGCACGATCCGGACGGCCGCCGCAGGCATCTGGTCTGTCTGTGCAAGGAGCCCAAGGCATGACGAGCCCGGTTCTCGCCCTTCGCGCCGCCGTGCGGCGGACGCTGCTGCTCGATGCCGCCCTGCGGACGCTGCTGGGCGGCGAGAAGATCCATGACGAGGCTCCGCGCACGGCGGAGCCGCCTTACGTGGTGTTCGGCGAGGCCGATGCACGGGACCGGTCGACGGCCGACTCGGTCGGCCACGAGCATCGGCTCTCGCTCCGCGTGACCTCGGAACAGCAGGGCGACGCGGAGGCGCTGGCGATCACGGGGCGCATGGCGGACGTGCTGGAGAGCGCTTCGATCGAGATCGACGGCCATCGGCTCGTGCTGCTCGCCGTCGCCGCCGAGGAAATGACGAAACCGGGCCGGGACGGACGCCGTCGCGCCGTGCTCCGCCTGACGGCCCTCACGGAAAAGCTTTGAAGGAAGGTGATCGGCGATGCAGGCGGGCAAGGATCTTCTCATCAGGATCGAGGACGGAGCCGCGGGCTTCCGGAGCGTGGCGGGCCTGCGGTCCCGCCAGATCGCGCTCAACGCGGCGGCGGTGGACGTGACGCATGCGGACTCGGCGGGCCGGTGGCGCGAACTCCTCGCGGGGGCGGGCGTCCGCCGGGCGAGCGTGACGGGCTCCGGCATCTTCCGCGACGCGGCCTCGGACGCCTTGGTGCGGCAGGTGTTCTTCGACGGCGCGATCCGCCGCTGGCAGATCGTGATCCCGAGCTTCGGGACGATCGAAGGCCCGTTCCAGATTTCGGGCCTCGAATATCGCGGCGAACACGACGGCGCGGTGACCTTCGAGGCGACGCTCGAAAGCGCGGGCGCCGTCACCTTCGCCGCGGCGACGTGAGGGGGATCGGATGGCCAATCCGCGACGCGGCGAGATCGAGGCCCGGCTCGGGGGGCGGAGCTACACGCTCTGCCTGACGCTCGGCGCTCTCGCCGACATGGAGGCCGCCTTCGGGGCCGAGGATCTTCAGGCGCTCGGTCGACGCTTCGGCGAAGGGCGCGTTTCGGCCAAGGACATCGTGCGGATCGTCGGTGCGGGACTGCGCGGCGGCGGGACGGCGCTGTCGGACGAGGAGGTCGCGGCGCTGCCGATGCCGGACGGGCTGGAGCCCGTCGTGGACGCGGCGGTGCGCCTCTTGGTCGCCACTTTCGGTTCGGGCGCGGAGGGAGGCGGTTCGCCGGCTCCGCCGCGCCCTCGGGAGCCGCAGGATCCGAGATGAAACCCGGGAACGGCGCGTCCTCCCCGCGCCCGTTTCCCTGGGACGAGGCCTTGGGCTTCGGTCTCGGCGTCCTGCGGCTTCCTCCCGAGCAGTTCTGGCGGCTGACCCCTGTCGAACTGGCCGCGCTCGCAAGGGCGCGGCGCTCCCCCGGACGCGCGCCCGACCGGGCTGCGCTGGAAGAGTTGATGGCGGCGTTTCCGGATCGGGGAGGGGGTTAGGAAAGGGAGGCGGCGGGGTGCCGTTCCGGCCGTCATGCCCGCGCATGACGGTGGAGGTCTCTCGGTGTTCATCTTCATGCTCGTGGATGCCCGCATGCGCGGGCATGACGGTGGAGCGTCGCTCAGAAGGGCGGGCCCTGATAGGGGCGGAATTCGCGGCAGGTTCCGTCGAGCTTTCGCCCGGGAGTTCCTTCGGGGCAGGGGCGGTCGATCCAGACGGCGCGGACGCCGAGAAAGTCGAAGCCCTTCTTCTCCATGCAGGTGATGTAGAGCCGTTGGCCGTGATCGACGCGCTGCGACCGGAATTCCATGCGTTCGACGTCGTATCGGCAGGTCTTCGCGGCCTGGCGATAGGCCTCGGGGCTTTGGCCTTTCCGGTCGAAACTCATCACCGGGCCGTAATCGACCCCGACGCAGCCGGAAAGCGTCATCGAGATCAAGCAGAAGGCGATGGCCGCCTGCCGCTTTCGAAAGCGGCCGATTTCATCACAGGAGGACGCGATGCCGGAGGATGAGGGCCTCGACCCACAAGACAATGCGCGGCGCGTCGCCGCCTTGCGGAAGGAAACGGATGCGCTTGGGGGGTCCATCACTGCGGCCTTCGCCTCCGGCGTCGTGCAGGGGAAACGCTTCGAAGACGTGCTCAAGGGGATCGGGCTCCGGATCTCGGAGTTCGGGCTCAAGCTCGCGATGAAGCCCTTCGAGAATGCCATTTCCGGCCTGTTCTCGAACCTGTCCCAACCGACAGGGAAGCCGGGCGAGGCGGGCGGCACGGGGCTCGGCGATCTGCTCGGCAATCTGCTGAAATTCGAGAAAGGCGGGGTGGTCGGCGCGCCGACCTATTTCGCGGCGGGCGGCTCGCTGGGCGTGATGGGCGAGGCGGGACCCGAAGCCGTGCTGCCTCTGGCGCGCGGGGCGGACGGCTCCCTCGGCGTGCGCGCGGGCGAGGGCGGACGGGCGACCGCGGTGACGGTGAACATCACGACGCCGGACGTCGAGGGCTTCCGCCGCTCCGAGGCGCAGGTCGCGGCCGCGCTGGCGCGGGCCGTGGCGCGCGGCGGTCGGGCGGGATGAGGCCCGTCAGGCCGCGGCGCGGAGCATGGCGGCGATCTCGTCCTTGAGACGCAGGCGGAGCCGTTTGAGATCGGCGAGCGTTTCGTCGGAGGCGGGCTCCACGTCCGCCTCGATGCGGTGGATCTCGCGGTTCAGCCGCTCGTAGCGCTCGGCCAGCCGCGCGAAATGCGCGTCGCCGATCTTGAGCCGGCTGATGGCGGGCGCGGCCTTCGGGAATTCTTCATGCAGGCCGTGGGGCACATGGGTCATCGCGGATCCTCCTGACGCTCTCGCCGATGCAGACTGCCGCGGAACACGGCTCCCCGGCTTTGACGAACATCAATGCGGATGACGGAGTTCCGACCATGGCCGACGCTTTCCACGAGGTGCGATTTCCGCTCGCGGTCGGATTGTCCGGCTCCGGCGGGCCGGAGCGGCGGACCGACGTGGTGATCACGGGATCGGGCCGTGAGGAACGCAATGCGCGCTGGGCGCATTCGCGCCGTCGCTACGACGCCGGATCCGGGCTGCGGACGCTCGCGGAACTCGCCGAGGTGATCGCCTTCTTCGAGGAACGGCGGGGACGGCTGACGGGATTCCGCTTCCGCGACCGCGCGGATTGGAAGAGCTGCGGGCCGGACGGGACGATCTCCCCGACCGATCAGAGGATCGGTACGGGCGACGGGACCCTGCGCGATTTCGACCTCTGCAAGACCTACGGGACGGGCTTCGCGCCCTATCGACGGCCGATCAGCAAGCCCGTGGCGGGCAGCGTGCGGATCGCGGTGGCGGGCGTCGAGGCGGACGCGAGGGACTTCGCGGTCGACCCTGCGCGGGGGCGCGTCACCTTCGTCGCGGGCAAGGCGCCTCGGGCGGGGGCGGCGGTGACGGCGGGCTTCGCCTTCGACGTGCCGGTGCGCTTCGACGCCGACGAGATCTTCGTCGACTACGAGGCCTTCACGGCCGGGGCCATCCCGAAGATCCCGCTCGTCGAAATCATCATCTGACATCGAGGACATCGCGCCATGCGGAACTTGCCCGAAGGCATGACGGGCGAGGCGACGACGCTCGCCCGCTGCTGGAGAGTGCTGCGCCGGGACGGCGCGGTCTCCGGCTTCACCGATCACGACCGCGACCTCCTGGTCGACGGCACGCCGCATCGCGCGGCCACGGGCTTCGAGGCGGCGGAGGCCGAGGCCGTGCTGGGCTTCGCCGTCGGCGGCGGAGAGATCATGGGCGCGCTGGTCTCGGACGGGATCGCGGAGGCGGACGTCCGGGCGGGGCTCTACGATTCCGCGACGGTCGAATTGCGGCTCGTCGATTGGACCGATCCGACGAAGAGCTTCCTGCTCGACATCGGCACGATCGGGGAGGTGAAGCGCACGGAGCACGGCTTTTCGGCGGAGGTGCGGAGCATCGCCCATCGGCTCGACGAGCGGCGGGGACGGGCGTTCCAGGCGACCTGCGCGGCCGATCTCGGTGATGCGCGATGCAGGGTCGACCTGAACCGGCCGGAGTTTCGTCGCGAAGCCGCGACGGCGGAGACGGACGGCCGGTCCTTCCTGACGGCCGTGACGGACGCGCCCGACCGGCGCTTCACGGGGGGAGTGCTGCGCTTCCTCTCGGGGACCAATGTCGGTGCGACGTTTCAGGTGAAGCTGCATCGGCGCGCGGGCGGCCGGGCGGAACTGCATCTGTGGAGCCCGGCGGCGCGGACGATCGCGCCCGGCGACCGCTTCGCGGTGACGGCGGGCTGCGACAAGCAGCTCGAGACCTGTCGCGACGTGTTCGGCAATCTCGTCAATTTCCGAGGATTTCCGCGCATGCCGGGGAATGACCTGCTGATGCGCCGCGTGCTCGACGGCGAAGGCGGCATGGACGGCGGGAGCCTCTTCGCATGAGCCCGCCGCCGGACGCGATCCTCGCCGAAGCGCGCCGCTGGATCGGCACGCCCTACATGCATCGCGCCTCGCTGCGCGGCGTCGGCTGCGACTGTCTCGGCCTCGTGCGCGGCGTGTGGCGCGCCCTTTACGGGCCGGAGCCCGAGATCGCGCCCGACTATTCGCCCGACTGGGCGGAGGCGACGCGGGAGGAGCGGCTCTATGCGGCGGGGCTCCGGCATCTCGTGCCGATCGCGGTCGAGGCCTTTTCGCGCGGGGACGTGCTGCTGTTCCGCTGGCGGGACGGGACGCCCGCCAAGCATCTCGGCATCGCGGCCTCGGCCGCGAGCATGATCCATGCGCATGACGGGGCCTGCGTGGCGGAAGTTCCCTTCGGGATCTGGCGTCCGCGCCTCGCCTATGCCTTTCGCTTTCCGGAGACGCCGCGATGACCACTCTGGTGCTTCAGACGGCGGGATCGGTGATCGGGACCGCGGTGGGCGGACCGGTCGGCGGCATGATCGGCCGCGCGGTCGGCGGGATGGCGGGCAGCGTCATCGACCGCGCGATCTTCGGCGGCGGCACGACCCGAAGGATCGAAGGCCCGCGGCTTCAGGACATGCCGGGCGTGGGCTCGACGGAGGGCGCGCCGATTCCGCGCGTCTTCGGCCGCGCGCGGATCGGCGGCGAACTCGTCTGGGCCACGCGCTTCGAGGAGACCGTCACCGAGACGCGACGCAAGACCCGCAGCGGCGGCAAGGGCGGCGGCGGCGGGCCCAAGACGGTGACGCGCAGCTACGCCTATTCGGGGAATTTCGCGATCGGGCTCTGCGAGGGACCGATCGCCTTCGTGCGCCGCATCTGGGCGGACGGAAAGCCGCTCGATCAAGAGGGGCTGACGATCCGGGTGCATCGCGGCACGGAGGATCAGGAGCCCGACCCGCTGATCGCGGCGAAGGAGGGCGCGGAGGTGACGCCCGCCTTCCGGGGGACGGCCTATGTGGTGTTCGAGCGTTTCCCGCTCGGCGACTACGGCAACCGCATCCCGCAATTCGCCTTCGAAGTGGTGCGGCCCGTGGGCGGGCTCGGCGAGCGCATCCGCGCGATCGACCTGATCCCCGGCGCGGGGGAGTTCGTCTACGAGCCCGCGCATGTCTCGCGCGATCTCGGCTCGGGCAATTCGGCGACCGAGAACCGGCATGAATTGTCGGCCCCGAGCGATTGGCAGGCCTCGCTCGACGCGCTCGGCGCGCTGTGCCCGAACCTCGTGCATGTCGCGCTGGTCGTGTCGTGGTTCGGCGACGATCTGCGGGTCGGAGAATGCCGGATCCTTCCCAAGACGGATCGGCGCGACAAGGCGACGATCGGGGCGGAATGGGCGGCCGCGGGCCTCGACCGCGGGACGGCGGAGACGGTGAGCCTCGTCGACGGGAAGCCCGCCTATGGCGGCACGCCGTCGGACGTGTCGGTGATCCGGGCGATCCGCGATCTGAAGGCGCGGGGCTTCCGCGTCACGCTCTATCCGTTCTGCATGATGGACGTGCCCGCGGACAGTGCCCTGCCGGACCCCTGGACCGGAGCGACGTCGCAGCCCGCCTATCCCTGGCGGGGGCGGATCACCTGCAGTCCCGCGCCCGGGCGACCGGGTTCCCCCTCGGGGACGGCGGCGGCGGGCGCGGCGGTCGCGCGGTTCTTCGGGACGGTCGGACCCGCGGACATGCGGGAGGAGGGCGGTCGGATCCTCTGCGCGAAGCCCGACGAATGGAGCTGGCGGCGGCTCGCGATGCATTGCGCGGCGCTGGCGCGCGCGGCGGGGGGCGTCGACGCTCTGGTGATCGGGACCGAACTCGTCTCGCTGACGCGGATCGCGAGCGCGCCGGGCGTGTTCCCGGCGGCCGCGCATCTCGCGGGGATCGCGCGCGACGTGCGGTCCATGCTGCCGGGAACCCGCATCACCTATGCCGCGGACTGGACGGAATACGGCGGGCATTCGCCCGCTCCGGGGGAACTGCGCTTCCCGCTCGATCCGCTTTGGGCGTCGGACGCGATCGATGCGGTGAGCCTCGACGTCTATTGGCCGGTCTCGGACCTGCGCGACGGCCCGCCGGATCTCGACGGCGGCGAGGAAGCGGGCGCGGCGGACGTCGCGCGCTTCGCCCGCGGGGTCGCGGGCGGGGAGGGCTTCGACTGGTTTTATGCGGACGGCGCGGCGCGGGCGGCGCAGAGGCGGACGCCGATCACCGACGGCGCCTACGGCAAGCCCTGGGTCTGGCGGGTGAAGGATCTCGTCGGCTGGTGGAGCGCGCCGCATCACGAACGCGTCGGCGGCGTGGAAGTCGCCGCGCCGACCGCGTGGCGGCCGAAGTCCAAGCCGATCTGGTTCACCGAACTCGGCTGTCCCGCGGTCGACAAGGGCCCGAACGGGCCGAACGTGTTCCCGGACCCGAAATCGTCGGAAGGCGCGACGCCGCCCTTCTCGCAGGGGCATCGCGACGACCTCGTGCAGCAGCGGATGATCGAGGCCGTGCTCGACCATTTCGAGGATCCCGCGCGCAATCCGATCTCGCCCGTCTATGGCGGGCGGATGGTCGATGCCGAGCGGATCTATCTCTGGACGTGGGACGCGCGGCCTTTCCCCGCCTTTCCCGCGCAGAGCGCGGTGTGGTCGGACGCCGCCAATTGGCGGACGGGGCATTGGCTGACGGGGCGGCTCGAAGGCATGCCGCTCGACCGGCTCGTCCGCGCGCTGCTCGCCGACGGGGAGGGACCGGAGGCCTCCGAGATCGCGATCGACGGCTTCGTCGACGGATGCGTGATCGACAGGCCGATGACGCTGCGCGCGGTGCTGGAGCCGCTCGCCGAAGCCTTCGCCTTCGACGGGATCGTTTCGGGCGGGACGCTGCGCTTCGCGCGGCGCGGGCGGGGGCCGCTGCTGCGCATCGGCCCCGACGATCTCGTACCGGGACCGAAGGGCGAGCCCATCGCCTTCCGCCGCGCGCAGGAGACCGAATTGCCGCGCGACGTGCATGTCGCCTTCATCGACGGCGAATGGGACTATCGACGCGGCAGCGTGATGTCGCGCCGGCTCGGCAGCGGAAGCCGCGACGGCGAGCGGACGGACGTGCCGGTGGTGACGACCCGGAGCGAGGCGCAGCGGATCGCGGACGTGAGGCTGCACGAGATCTGGGCCGGCCGCGAAAGCGCGGAGTTCCGGCTCAGGCCGGGCCTGATCGGGCTCGAGATCGGCGACGTGGTGGAACTGCCCGTCGGGACGGAGCATCGGCCTTTCCGGATCACGCGCATCACGGATCGCGGCGAACGCCTCGTCGAGGCGGTTTCGACGGAGCCTTCGGTGCACAAGGCGCCGCCGGGGCCGGTTCCGGATCGGACGCTGTCGTCGCCCGCCGTTCCCGGACGGCCTTGGGCGGAAGTGATCGACCTGCCCGTCGCGACGGGCTCGCCGCCGACGCTTCAGGCTCTGGCGGTGCATGCCGATCCTTGGCCGGGGGGCTTCGTCGCACGGCGCTCGGTCGACGGCGAAAGCTTCACGGCCGCGGTCGACATCGACCTGCCCGCGATCATGGGGCGGACGCTGTCGGATTTCGGTCCCGGTCCCTTGTGGCGGTGGGACGACGCCGCGGTGCTGGAGGTGGAATTCGCGGGCGGGCCGCCCGCCGCGGGCGGCGAGCTCTCGGCCTTGGCCGCGGAGACCCCCGTCGCGATCAAGGGCGAGGACGGGCTTTGGGAAGTCGTCGCCTTCGCGCGGGCCGACCTCGTCGGGCCGCGCCGGTTCCGGCTCTCGCGCCTGATCCGCGGGCTCGGCGGTTCCGAAGCGCTCGCCTCGCGCAGGGTCGGGCGCGGAGCGCCGGTCGTGCTGCTCGACGGTGCGGTGACCGCGCTGACGAGCGATGCGGGCGCGATCGGCTCGGTCCGGTCCTGGCGCGTTTCCGCCGCCGGGCGGGACCACGGCGACAGGATCGCGACGGCGGAGTTCGAAGCCGCCGTGCGCGATCCGGCTTTGCGGCCGCTCGCGCCGGTGCATCCCAAGGCGACGCGGACGGCGGAGGGGATCCTGATCGAGTGGATCCGGCGCAGCAGGATCGGCGGCGACGGATGGGAGGGGGAGGAGATCCCGCTCGGAGAGACGGCCGAAATGCATTCCTTGGAACTGCTCGCGGGCGGATCCGTGATCCGGCGCTTTCGGACGACGACGCCGCGGCTCCTCTATCCGCAGGCGTCGGAGTCCGCGGATTTCGGCGTGCGGCTTTCCGAACTGACCCTCCGCATCGCCCAGATTTCACCCGAGATCGGACCCGGAGCGGCGCTCGACGCCGTCGTCCCGATCCTCTGAACCCGACAGGAGACGCGCATGTCCCGCACGGCCCGTCTGGCACTGCCGCTGATCGCGGCGGGTCAGGCCCAGAAACACGTGACCCACAACGAGGCTCTGGCCGCGCTGGACGGGATCGTCCAGATGCGGCTGCTCGAAACGGAGCGCAACGCGCCGCCCGCCGCGCCGGCGGAAGGAGACGCCTATGCGCTCGGGGCTTCGCCTGCGGGCGTCTGGGCGGGACGCGCGGGCGCCGTCGCGGTCTTTTCCGGCGGAGCGTGGCGCTTCATGACGCCGCAGGACGGGTGGACGGCGTGGCGGGCTTCGGACGCGCGGATCGTGGTGCGGACGGCCGGCGTTTGGGCTCCGCTGGGGCGGGTGCTGCAGGAAATCGGCGACGTGCAGGCCCTCGGGGTGGGCACCGGGATCGATCCCGGCAACACGCTTTCGGTGAGGGCGCGATCGGTTCTGTTCGCAGCGCGGGGCGGCGCGGCTCCCGGCGACGGCGACCTGCGCATGACGATCAACAAGAGCGCCGTCGGCGGCACGGCGAGCGTGGTCTATCAGACGGGATGGTCGGGCCGGGCGGAGATCGGGCTGGCGGGCGAGGATGCCTGGAGCCTGAAAGTGTCGGCCGACGGGGCGCAATGGCGGACCGCGCTCGTCGCCGACCCTGCGACGGGAGCGGTGCGCATCGACAGGCTCGTCTCCGGACGTCCCGTTTCGACCTTCGCCGCACGGATCGAGGCCGGCTTCGCGCCGGGCACGCCGGCGCTCGCGCTGATCGACGGATCGACGACGGGAACGACGCCGGCGGTGCTGTTCCAACGCGGCGCGACGCCCGCGGGGGCGATCTCGGTGTCCGCGACGGGGACGCTTTACGGGACGACGTCGGACCATCGCGTGAAGACCGACGTCGCGCCCTTGGCGACGCCGCTGGAGCGGGTCGCCCGGCTTCGGCCGTGCAGCTTCGCCTTTTCGAGCGAGCGCGACCGGCGGCGCGAGGGCTTCATCGCGCATGAGGTCGCCGAGATCGTTCCCGAGGCGGTGACCGGCGAGAAGGACGCCGTGGACGGGGAGGGCCGCCCCGTTCTGCAGACGCTCGATGCGACGCGTCTCCTTCCGCTTTTGACAGCTTGCGTTCAGGAACTGGCGGTTAAGGTCGCCGCGCTTGAACGTCGCGGGCACTAGAAGGCAGAGTGCGGACGACATTCGAAACAGGGAATCGATGCGGAATCCGACGTCGCGGCGCCTCGCCTTCGGCCTTTGTCTCGCTCTCGCGGCGAGCGGGGTCGCGCGCGCCGACGAACCGGCGCGGATCGATCCGACCCCGGAGGCGGCGACGCCCGCCGAGCCGCAGTCCGCATGCCTGAACGACCGCGAGCTGCGGCGGCTCGTGGAGGCGGGGACGGTCGTGCCGCCGATCGAGGCGATCCGGGCGGCGCGCGCCGATGCCGGAGGCGACGCCGTCGGAGCCCGGCTCTGCCGTGACGGGGAAGACCATGTCTACCGCGTCACGCTTCTGACCAAGGACGGCAGGATCATCCGCGTGGCCGTGAACGGCCGGACCGGCCGGGTGGCCGAGCGGCGTTGAGGGGGAGGCGAAGGCTTTGAGACTTCTGGTCGTCGAGGACGACAAGGATCTGAACCGACAGATCGTTTCGGCCCTGGAGTCCGCGGGTTATGCGGTCGACCGGGCCTTCGACGGGGAAGAGGGCGGCTTTCTCGGCGAGACCGAGCCCTATGACGCGGCCATTCTCGACATGGGTCTGCCCCTCAAGGACGGGGCCGCCGTGCTGCAGGGCTGGCGCGCGGCCGGCAGGGCCATGCCCGTGCTGATCCTCACAGCCCGCGACCGCTGGAGCGACAAGGTCCAAGCCTTCGACGCGGGCGCGGACGACTACGTCACCAAGCCCTTCCATATGGAGGAGGTGCTCGCCCGCGTCAGGGCGCTGCTGCGCAGGGCGGCGGGCCATGCGACGAGCGAATTGACCTGCGGACCGCTGCGGCTCGACACGCGGACGGGCCGATTGACCGTCGACGGCAATCCGGTGCGTCTCACCTCCCACGAGTATCGGCTCATCGCCTATCTGATGCATCATGCGGGGCGGGTGATCTCCCGAACGGAGATCGTCGAGCATCTCTACGAGCAGGATTTCGACCGCGACTCCAACACGGTCGAGGTCTTCGTCGGTCGGCTTCGGAAGAAGCTGGGCGTCGACGTCATCCATACGGTCCGCGGCCTCGGCTATATCCTCGAGGCGCCGCCGTCGCAGCCGGGTTGAAGACCCGGATGGCGCGCCCCGTCACGCTTTCCACGCGGCTTTCCGTCTCCGCGGCGGTGCTGAGCCTCGTGATGCTCCTCGCCGCGGGCGTGATCCTGTCCGAAATCCATCGGCGCGCGACGGAAAAGGCCTTCGACGATCGGCTCACGATCTATCTGCAGGCGCTGGCCAATGCGATCGCCTCGCCGGACGAATCCGAGCGCAAGGATCCCTTCGCGCTCGGCGACCCGCGTTTCGACATGCCGATGTCGGGCTGGTACTGGCAGATCGACCGGATTTCCGGCGAAGCCCTCGAGGACCTCACTTCGGGCTCCTTGTTCGGCATGAAGCTGCCGCCTCTGGCGACGCCGCCGGGCACGGCGGGCGGGCAGGGGATCGTCCGCGGCTATCTGGCCGGGCCGGACGACCGCCGACTGCGCGAGATGCAGCGCGTGGTGCAGACCTCCGAGGGCTCGCGCCATCTGGTGCGGGTGGCGGGAGACGCCGACGAGATCGAGAGTTCGATCGCCGCCTTCCGCCTTCCTCTGGCAACGACGCTGCTCGTGCTGGGCGGCCTGCTGGTGTTGACGACGGGGTTTCAGGTGAGTTTCGGCCTGCGGCCGCTCGTCAGGCTGTCGCGCGGCGTGGCTTCGATCAGGAGCGGAACCGCCGAGCGCATCGAGGGCGAGTATCCGCCGGAACTCGCGCCGCTCGCCGCCGAACTCAATCTCCTGCTCGACGCGAACCGCGAAATCCTCGATCGCGCCCGCACGCAGGTGGGCAATCTCGCCCATGCTCTGAAGACGCCGCTGAGCGTCATCACCAACGAGGCCGCCGCCGATCCGGGGCCGCTCGCGGACAAGGTCGGCGAACAGGCGCTCGTGATGCGCGATCAGGTGAACTGGTATCTCGAACGGGCGCGGGCCGCGGCGCGGGCGGGCGCGATCGGCGTTTCGACCGAGGTCGGCCCGGTCGTCGAAGGGCTCGAACGGGTCTTCTCGAAGCTCTGGCGGGCCTCGGGCGTCGCCTTTCTCGCCGATGTTCCGGAAGGGTTGCGCTTCCGCGGGGAGCGTCAGGATCTCGAGGAGATGCTCGGGAACCTGGTCGACAATGCGGGCAAATGGGCCGCATCCGCCGTCACCGTCACCGCGCGGCGGATCGAGGAGGACGGAGCGGCCTTCGTCGATCTCCGCGTGGAGGACGACGGGCCGGGTCTTCCCGCCGAAAGGCGGGCCGAAGCGCTGGCGCGCGGCCGTCGGCTCGACGAGTCCCGGCCCGGTCAGGGGCTCGGTCTTTCGATCGTCGCGGACCTCGCCCGGCTCCACAAGGGCGAGCTTCATCTGGAGACCGCGGACGCCGGAGGGCTGCTTGCGAGGTTGCGCCTGCCCGCCGTGTGAGGCCATATCAGGACTTCGTACGGAAATTCGCCCGAATCGCAGCTTGGGATTCGGGTCAGCGACGGCGGCGTCGAAGCTGCGGTCATCGGTTCCAAGGAGTCCAATCATGAAGTCGAAGAAATTCATCGCTGCGGGTCTCGCCGTCGCCATGGCCGTCGGCGTCGCGGGCTGCGGTCCCCAGACGGGCCCGAACGAGGCGGGCGGCACGGTCATCGGCGCGGTGGCGGGCGGCCTGATCGGCAGCCGTTTCGGCGGCGGCGCGGGCAAGGTCGCGGCGGTGATGGCGGGCACGATGGTCGGCGGCTTCCTGGGCAACCAGATCGGCCGCGGTCTCGACCAGCAGGCGCAGCAGCAGGCGTCCTTCGCGCAGTCGCAAGCGGTCGCGATGGGCCAGCGGCAGAACTGGTCGGCCCCGAGCGGCGCGCGCGGCTATGTCGATCCCGGCCCGGTCTATTACGAAAGCAACCGCGTCTGCCGCCAGTACACCCACACGATCATGATCGGCGGGCGTGCGCAGCAGGGCGTCGGCACGGCCTGCCGCGCGGCGGACGGTCGTTGGGACATCGTGAGCTGAACGACGGACCTTCGCGCTTTCCGCGACCGGCGGTCGCGGAGATTGCGCGTGACGCCGAGACGAGGGGTCGGTAACTAACGTTCATGCTCCTTTGGATCATCATGGCGCTGTTGACGGGTGCGACGGTGATGGCCGTGCTTCGGCCGCTGTCGCGCCCCGCCGTCGTCTCGCCGGAAACGGCCACCGACGCGGCTTTCTACAAGGCTCAGCTCGCCGAGATCGATCGGGACGCCGAACGCGGCCTCATCGGCGCCGCCGAGGCCGAAGCCGCGAAGGCGGAGGCGGGTCGCCGCCTCCTCGCCGCGGCCAAGGCGGAGGCGACGACGACCGGTTTCTCGCGGACGCGGCTGCGGGCTGCGGCGCTTGCGGCGGTGCTGCTGATCCCCGTCTTCTCCTTGGCGCTCTATCTCAGGATCGGTTCGCCCGACGAACCGGACCGGCCGCTCGAGGCGCGCCTCGAGCAGGCGCCCGACTTCGCGACGCTCGTGCAGAAGGTCGAGAAGCGTCTCTCCGAACATCCGGACGATGCGGCGGGATGGCAGGTCATCGCGCCCATCTACGTGCAGACGGGCCGGCATGACGATGCGGTGCGGGCCTATTCGCAGCTTCTCCGGCTGAAGGGCCCCGACGCGGAACGGCTGACGGCGCTGGGCGAAGTGCTGGTGCTGCAGGCGGGCGGCGTCGTGACGGCCGAGGCGAAGGGGCGGTTCGACGCCGCGCTGGCGCTCGACCCGAAAATGCCCGCCGCCCGGTTCTATCGCGGCATCGCCTATGAGCAGGACGGCCGCGTCGCCGACGCGACCGCGATCTTCCGGGCGCTGCTCGACGACGTGCCGCCGGATTCGGCGGCGGCCGCGGTCCTCAAGGAGCGCATCGCGGCGGCCTCGCCGGCCTCCGTGCCCGCGGGCGGAGAAGCGATCGCGGCCCTGCCTCAGGCGGACCGCGAAGCGGCGATCCGCGGGATGGTGGAAGCGCTCGATGCACGGCTCGCGGCGACGGGCGGGGACGCCGAGTCTTGGGCGCGGCTCGTCCGTGCCTTCGCGGTGTTGAAGGACGGCGAGCGGGCGCGGGGCGCTCTGGTGCGGGCGCGCACGGCCCTTGCGGGCGATGCGGATGCGTTGCGGCGGGTGGAAGCCGCCGCCCGCGAGGTCGGGGTGGAATGAGCCGATGACGCGCAAGGGCAAGCGGCTGGCGGTGATCGGCGGAATGGGCGCGGTGCTCGCGCTGGCGGCCGGGCTCGTGCTCTATCAGGTCACCGACACGATCGTTTTCTTCTACGGGCCGACTGAGATCCACGAGAAGAACCTCCAGCCGGGAACCCGGATCCGCGTCGGCGGCATCGTCGTCGACGGGAGCGTCAAGCGCGGCGAGAATCTCGCGATGACCTTCAAGGTGACGGACGGCAACAAGGAGATCGCGGTGTCCTATCGCGGCATCCTGCCGGACCTCTTCCGCGAGGGGCAGGGCGTGGTGGCCGAAGGCGTTCTCCAGCCCGGTCAGGCCTTCCGGGCCGACACGGTGCTCGCCAAGCACGACGAGAACTATATGCCGAAGGAAGTGGCCGACACCCTGAAGAAACAGGGCAAGTGGCAGGGCGAAGCCAAGGCGGGAGAGACGCGATGATCGTCGAGATCGGCCATTACGCCCTCGTGCTGGCCTTGGCCGCGGCGCTGATCCAGACGGCGCTGCCGCTCTGGGGCGTGATCTCGCGCGACGCCGCGCTGATGGAGACGGCCAAGCCCGCCGCGCTTGCCGGGTTCCTGCTGGTCGCGATGTCCTACGGCGCGCTGACCTGGGCCTATGTGGCGTCGGATTTCTCGGTGCTGAACGTCTATGCGAATTCGCATTCGCAGAAGCCGCTCGTCTACCGGATCTCGGGCGTCTGGGCGAACCATGAAGGCTCGATGCTGCTCTGGGTGAGCATCCTCGTGCTGTTCGCCGCCATGGTGGCGCTGAAGGGCAGGGAGATGCCGCTGCGGCTGCAGGCGGCCGTTCTCGGCGTGCAGGGCTCGATCTCCGCCGCCTTCATCTTCTTCGTGCTGCTCGCTTCGAACCCGTTCGAGCGGCTGCTGCCGGCTCCGGTCGAAGGGCGGGGGCTCAATCCGCTGCTGCAGGATCCGGGGCTCGCGATCCATCCGCCGCTTCTCTATGTCGGCTTCTCGATCGCCTTCTCCTTCGCCGTGGGCGCGCTGATCCACGGCCGGATCGATGCGGTCTGGGCGCGTTTCGTGCGGCCTTGGACGCTTCTGGCCTGGATCTTCCTGACCGCGGGCATCGCGATGGGCTCCTACTGGGCCTATTACGAACTCGGCTGGGGCGGCTGGTGGTTCTGGGATCCGGTGGAGAACGCCTCGCTGATGCCGTGGCTCGCGGGAACGGCGCTCCTGCATTCGACGCTGGTGATGGAAAAGCGCGACGCGCTGAAGGTTTGGACGATCCTGCTTTCGATCCTGACCTTCTCGCTGTCGCTGCTCGGGGCCTTCCTCGTGCGTTCGGGCGTGCTGACCTCGGTCCACGCCTTCGCGACGGATCCGGCGCGCGGGCAGGTGATCCTCGCCATCCTGATCTTCTTCATCGGCGGCGGCTTCGCGCTGTTCGCGTGGCGCGCGCCGCTGCTGAAGCAGGGCGGGCTCTTCGCGCCGATCTCGCGCGAAGGCGCGCTCGTCGTGAACAATCTGCTGCTCGCGGCGATCACGGCGGCGGTCTTCATCGGCACGCTCTATCCGCTCGCGCTCGAGGCGATCGACGGGTCGAAGATCTCGGTCGGCCCGCCCTTCTTCGAAGCGACGGTCATTCCGCTCGGGGTTCCGCTGCTGCTGATCGTGCCCGTCGGGACGGCGCTGGCCTGGAAGCGCGGCGATCTCTACGGCGTCGCGCAAAGGCTCATGGTCGCCGCGGGCCTCGCGCTCGCGGCCATGATCGGCGTCTTCGCCTGGACGCATGGCGGACCCGTGGCCGCGCCGCTCGGGATCGGCCTCGGCGCGTGGCTGATCTTCGGCTCGATCTCCGAAATCCTCGCCCGGTCCCATCGCACGGGAGCCGGCCCGTCGCTGATGCTGCGCCGGGCCCTCGGCCTGCCGCTCGCGGCCTGGGGCGCGGCGATCGCGCATATCGGCGTCGGCGTGGCGGTGATCGGCATTTCGGCCACGGCCTGGGGGACGGAGAAGATCGCGCTCGTGCGTCCCGGCGAGGTTCTGCAGGCGGGGCCCTATACGGTTCGTCTCGAGCGCAGCTTCGTGCGCAACGGTCCCGATTTCCGCGAAACGGTGGCGACCTTCTCGGTGCTGAAGGGCGACGAGGTCGTCGGACGGATCGAGCCCGGCAAGCGCGTCTTCGTCGCGCAGACCATGCCCACGTCCGAGGCGGGGCTGATGACGGCGGGGCTCGGGCAGGTCTATGCGAGCATCAGCGAGTTCGAGCCCGACGGTTCGGTGGGCGTGAGGCTCTATTGGAAGCCGCTCGTCACGCTGATCTGGATCGGTTCCATGATCATGGCGGCCGGCGGCGCATTGTCGATGTTCGACCGCCGCGCCCGCGTGGCGGCGGCGGTCCGCGCCCCTCACGGCGCCAAGCCGGCGGGGGCGTGACCATGCGGATGCGCATCGCCGCGTCGCTTCTCGCCCTTTCGCTCGCGACCTCCGCCCATGCGGTGCAGCCGGACGAGGTGCTGAAGGATCCTTCTCAGGAGGCGCGGGCGCGGGCTCTGTCGCTCGAACTGCGCTGTCTCGTCTGCCAGAACCAGTCCATCGACGACTCCAACGCGCCGCTCGCGCGCGACCTGCGTCTGCTCGTGCGCGAACGCATCGTGGCGGGCGACGACGATACGGCCATCCGGAGGTTCCTCGTCGAGCGCTACGGGGATTTCGTCCTGCTGAAGCCGCCCTTCGACTCGCGGACCGTCCTGTTGTGGATCGGCCCCTTCCTCGTGCTGGGCGCGGGTGCGGCCGCCGTCTTCGCGGCCGCCCGGAAGCGCCGCGCGGTCGCCCTTTCCGCCCCGCCTCTGACCGACGAAGAGCGTCGCGCTCTCGCCGCGCTGACGGAAAAATCCGACGCTTGAGCGGGTCCGTCGCCCGCTGCGGATCGCCCTTCGTCGCGCGCCGCGGTGAATTGCGTCCGCATGCCGATGGACGGGCGCGTGCCGCCATGCTCACGTCACGCTCGGAGGATCAAGCCGCGTGACCGAGAAACTCATGACCGTCGTTCGGAAGGCGCCGCGTCCCGCGCCGTCGTCCGAAGGCCGCGCCCGCCTCGCCGGGCTGATCGCCGATTCCGCCGAAAAAGGCACGGATCTCGCGCCCTTCGTCGAGGGACGCGCGGAGACCGCGGCGTTGCTCGCGGGGCTCGCCGACCATTCTCCCTATCTGTGGCGGCTCTGTCAGGACACGACGCGTCTCGCCGAACTGCTCGATGCCGATCCGGACGAGCGCTTCGCCGACCTTCTCGCGCGCATCGCGGCTGGCCGGTGCGCGGCGGAGACGGACGCCGCCTTCATGCGCCTCCTGCGCCGGGCCAAGCAGGAAGCCGCCCTGCTCATCGCGCTGGCCGACATCGGCGGGGTGTGGAGCGTGGAACGCGTGACGCGCGCGCTGTCCGATCTCGCCGACGCCGCCGTCTCGGCCTCCGTGCGCCGCCTCCTGACGAATGCCGCGGCGGAGGGGCGTTTCTTTCCGAAGGATCCGTCGGACCCCGCCCTCGGCTGCGGTTTCACGGTGCTTGCGCTCGGCAAGCACGGCGCGCGGGAACTCAATTATTCCTCGGACATCGACGTCGTCGTGCTCTACGACGGCGATGCCGCGCCCTTGCGCGAGGGGCTCGAACCGACACCCTTCTTCGTGCGGCTGACGCAGGGGCTCGTGCGCTTCATGCAGGAGCGCACGCCCGACGGTTACGTGTTCCGGACGGATCTGCGGTTGCGGCCGGACCCGGGCTCGACGCCCGTCGCGATCTCGGTTTCCTCGGCCTACGGCTATTACGAAAGCGTGGGCCAGAACTGGGAACGCGCCGCCATGATCAAGGCGCGCCCGGTCGCGGGCGACGAGGCGCTGGGAGACCGCTTCATCGCGGATCTCGTGCCCTTCGTCTGGCGCAAATATTTCGACTTCGCCGCCATCGCCGACATCCATGCGATGAAGCGCCAGATCCATGCCGTGCGCGGGCATGAGGCGATCGCGGTGGCGGGGCACGACATCAAGCTCGGCCGCGGCGGCATCCGCGAGATCGAGTTCTTCGTGCAGACCCAGCAACTCGTCTTCGGCGGCCGCAGGCCCAAGCTCCGCGGTCGGCGTACGCTCGACATGCTGACGGCGCTGCGCGAGGACGGCTGGATCTCGGAGGAGGCGGAGCGCGAACTCGCCGAAGCCTATCGATTCCTGCGGACGGTCGAGCATCGCCTGCAGATGCAGGACGACGAACAGACGCAGCGTCTGCCGTCCGACCCCGACAGGCTCGAACGCTTCGCCCGTTTCTGCGGCTACGCCTCCACGGCGAAATTCGCCGAGGCGCTGACGGGACGGGCGTTGCTGGTCGAGAAGCATTATGCGCGGCTCTTCGAGGAAGGTCCCGAACTGACCTCGAAGGAGGGCAGCCTCGTCTTCACCGGGACGGTCGACGATCCGGAGACGCTCGACACGCTCCGCCGCATGGGCTTTTCCGATCCTGCGGCGGTCGCCGAGACGGTGCGGGGCTGGCATTTCGGCCGGCGTCAGGCGGTCCAGAGCGCCCGCGCGCGGGAAGTGGTCACCGAGCTCGTGCCCCCGCTGCTCGAGGCCTTCGGCGGCAGCGCGGATCCCGACGGCGCGCTCGCCGCCTTCGACACGGCGCTGGGCAAGATGCCCGCGGCGGTCGAGCTCTTCTCCATCCTCCGGTCCAACACGGCCATCCTGCGGCTCTTCGCCGACATTCTGGGTTCGGCCCCGCGCCTCGCCGAGACCGTGGCGGCGCGGCCCCATGTGCTCGACGCGGTGATCGATCCGGTCTTCGTCGAGCCGTTCCCGACGGTCGAGGCGCTGCAGGGCCGCATGGCGGAGTCCATCGGCGGCGTCGACCTCTTCGAGGACTTTCTCGACCGCCTCCGCGAAACGGGCCGGCACGAGATCTTCCTCGTCGGGGCGCGGATGCTTTCGGGCGTCTTGTCTCCCGCGCGGGCCGGCGAGGCCTATGCGACGGTGGCGGAGGCCGTGATCCGGCTCGCCTTGGACGAAGTCCGGACCCGTTTCGAGGCCGAATACGGCCGCGTTCCCGGCGGGCGGATCGCGGTGCTCGGGATGGGCCGGCTCGGCTCGCGCGAGATGACCGCGACCTCTGATCTCGACCTCGTGGTGCTCTACGATTACGCGCCCGACGCGACGGAGAGCGACGGGGCGCGGAAGCTCGCGCCGTCGACCTATTTCACGCGTCTCACCCAACGCCTGATCAGCGCGCTGACGGTGCCGACCCGCGCGGGGACGCTCTATGCCGTGGACATGCGGCTGCGCCCCTCCGGCAACAAGGGCCCCGCGGCGACCCAGTTCACGGGTTTCGTCGACTATCAGCGCGGCGAGGCGGAGACGTGGGAGCAGATGGCGCTGGTCCGCGCCCGCACGGTGGCGGGCGACGCCTCGCTGATCCGCGAGGTCGACGCGGCGGTGGCCGAAGTCTTCGCGCGCGACCGCGACCCGCGGAAGGTGTTCGTCGACGCGCTCGCCATGCGCCGCCTGATCGCGCAGGAAAAGGGCGAGGGACGGCCTTGGGATCTCAAGCTCGCCGCAGGCGGGCTCATCGATCTCGAATTCCTCACGCAGGCGCTGGTGCTCACCGCGGCGAAGGATCGACCTGCGATCGCGGTCCGCAATACGGGCGCGATCCTCGATGCCGCGGCGGCCGAAGGGCTGCTCGACGCGAACGACGCCGAACTGCTGCGCACGGCCTATGCGGTGATGCGCGACGTCTTCCAATGGCAGCGGCTGACGCTCTCGGACGATTTCGACCCCAAGACCGCGGGCGCGGCGCTCAAGCGCAGGCTCGCCGCCGCGGCGGGCCTGCCGGACTTCAAGGTGCTGGAATCGCATCTGACCGAGACGCGCGCCAAGGTGCGGGCGATCTTCGAACGCGTGATGGGCTAGCGGATCGCGGGTCAGGCCGCCTTGCGGGGCGCGGGCTCGTCGCGCAGCGGCAGACGGACGAGGACGATCGTCCCCCGGCCTTCATGCGAGCGGATGCGGATGTTGCCGCCGTGCAGTTCCGCGAAGGAGCGGGCGATCGCGAGTCCGATGCCCGATCCTTCGGTGGGCTTCGACGCGTCGAGGTCGACCCAGGTGAAGGGACGCCCGAGCTTCGAAAGCGCCGCCTTCGGGATGCCGACGCCGGTGTCTTCGACATAAAGATTGAGCGCGCCCGAAACGATGCGGCTGCGGATCGAGATCCGGCCGCCCGCGGGCGTGAATTTGACGGCGTTCTGCAGCAGATGGCCGAGAACGCGGTCGACCGCCCGCGGATCGGCGAGGATCGAGCCTTCCGCGGCGAGATCGGACACCACGGCGACGCCCTTGGCATCGGCGGCCGGCAGAATGCGCTCGACGGATTTCTCGATCGTGCCGCGGATCGGCAGAGGCCGCCGTTCGATGCGCACGTTGCCCGCCTCGAGTTCGGCCATGTCGAGAATGTCGGCGATGAGCGCGAGGAGGGAGCGGCCGCTCCGGGTGATGTCCTGGCAATAGTCGCGATACTTGTCGTGGCCCAGAGCGCCGAAATACTCGCCTTCCATGATTTCGGAGAAGCCGAGGATCGCGTTGAGCGGGGTGCGCAGCTCGTGGCTCATCTTGGCGAGGAATTCGGACTTGGCGCGGTTGGCGCCTTCGGCTTCCGCCTTCTGCTCGAGATAGCGGGATGCGATCTCCGCCGTTTCCTTGGCCTGCGCTTCCAGACGCTGTTGGGAGCGGTGCAGGTCGCTGATCATCAGCGCCTGACGGCGCTCGGCGGCCTTCAGCTCCGTGATGTCGGTGCCGACCGAGACGTAGCCGCCGTCGCGGGTCCGGCGTTCGTTGACCTGCAGCCAGCGGTCGTCGGGCAGATGCGCCTCGTAGCTGCGGGTCAGGCCTTCCCCGTCATGGCTTTCGGCCATGCGGCTCTCGTTGACGGAGGCGGTCAGTCCGGCCGCCACCTCGCGATAGGGCGTGCCCGGCTGCACCAGATCGGCGGGCAGGCGGTGAAGACGCTGGAAGCGCGAATTGCACATCACGAGGCGGTTCTGCGCATCCCACAGCACGAAGGCCTCGCTGATCGCCTCGACGGCTTCGCGCAGGCGCATGTTCGCGGCGACGTTGTCGGCCTCGAGCTTCCGCTGCTCGGTGATGTCGACGCAGATGCCGAGCAGGTGGGGAGAGCGGTCCTCGCCTTCCTGCACGAGTTCGGCGCGCGAGCGGACCCAGATCCATGCGCCGTCCGCGGCGCGGAGGCGGAAGGCATGGTCGACGACGCGCTCTTGCCGGCCCGCGAGACGGTCGGCGAGTTCGTAGAGGTCGCCGTCTTCGGGGTGCACGAGGCGGTTCACGTCGCCGAAGGACATGAATTCGCTGCGACGCTCGTAGCCGAGCATCTCGTACATCGAGTCCGACCAATGGATCGTGCCGCGGGCGATGTCCCAATCCCAAAGGCCGCAGCGGCCGCGGGACAGCGCCGTGTCGAGCCGACCGCGGACACGGTCCACGATCGTGTCGGCCTGATGGGCGCGCCAGGATTGCCAGAAATAGGCGGTCGAGAGACCGATGAGGACCACGGCGGCGGCGGCGAGAAGCAGCAGCGACGACGCGGTGCGGCTCTCCCATTTGGCGAGCGCGTCCGGAACACGGTGGACGACGGCGACCTGCGCGCCCTTGGGAAGATTGCGGACCGCGGCGAGCGCCTTGGTGCCGTCCGCGAGCGTGACGGCGAGGACGCCCGCGCGGTCGGCCAGAACCGTGAGCGGCTGCGCGCCGCCCAGAACGTCTTCGAGCGATCCCGCGACGAGCATCGACCGGGGCGAAACGCCGACGATCCGCCCTTCCGCGTCGGCGAGCAGGACATGGCGTCCCTCGGTCAGCCGCCCCGCGGGCAGCACGCGGGAGAGGAGGTCGGGGGCTTCGCCGCGCTCGATCGCGCCGCCTTCGACGGGGCCGGACAATTCCGAACGGGCGAGTTGCGCAAGGATCTCGATCTGCGATGCAGAATCGGCCATGATCTCGTTGCGCGACGTGACGGCCTGCAGCCATGCGGCTGCACCGATGATCGCGAGGAAGAGGACGATCAGTCCGGGGACGATGCGGCGCAGCCACGGCTCCGCCGCGAGCAGTCGCCGGTAGGTCGAGTGCGACAGCGGGGCAGCGATGCCTCCGACCGTTGCCGCGCGCGACTCCGCTATGGCCGCGTGGGAACGCGCCATGCCTTGGCCCCTCTTCGGATTCCGATCCAACTTCGTCCGGATCGATGTGCCGCATCTCTCCGAATCAGTGCCAGTTGAATCCCGAAATGCGGATTTGTCCAGACCTTAATGAAGGGTTGATGCGACGTGTTTTCGAGGGTGTTCTGCGGGCCCGTCCGCGGGGTTCCCGGCCTGCGCCGACGGCTCAGCCGAGCGCGCGCGTCACGATGTCGTTGACGTCGGGGGAGAGGCCGTCCGCAGCGGCGATCCTTTCGAGCGCGGCCTGCGCGGCGGCCCTTCGTCCCGGCTCCAGCGAGCGCCAGGTGCGGAAGGCGTTGAGAAGGCGCGCCGCGACCTGCGGGTTCGTGCGGTCGAGGCCCAGCGCGATCTCCGCCACGAAATCATGGCCTGCGCCGTCGGCCCGGTTGAACTGGGTCAGATTGCCGGCGGCGAAGGATCCGATCAGGGATCGGACGCGGTTCGGATTGGTCAAGGAGAAGGCGGGGTGGCTCATCAGCGCCTTGACGCGTTCGAGCGTGCCCGCTTCGGGGATCGTGGCCTGCAGGGCGAACCATTTGTCGAGAACGAGCGGATCCTCGGCATAGCGCGCCGCGAAGGCCGCCATGGCCGCTTCGCGCTCGGGGCCCGGGCGGCGGGCGAGCACGGCGAGCGCGCCGAAGCGCTCGGTCATGTTGTCGGCCGAAGCGAACAGCGCCTCCGCTTCGGCTCCGCCGCGGTCCGGGTCGCCCGCCGAAAGCAGGTCGATGAGGACGTTGCGGAGGCTGCGGCGTCCCGCGGCCGCGGCGTCCGGGGAATAGGGACCGGTGATCGCGAGGTCGCGCGCGGCCGCGTCGAGCCGGTCGGCGAGACGACGGCCGACGGCGGAGCGGAGCCCTTCGCGCGAGGCGAAGACGGCATCCGGATCGATTCCCGCCCCGATTTCCCGCGCCACGTCGCTCTCGCTCGGCAGAGCGAAGACCTGCGCGACGAAGGCATGGTCCCGGCTCGTTTCGAGCAGCCCGCCGAGAGCGTCGGCGAAGCGGTCGTCGAAGACGGGCGGGCGGCCTTCCCGGATCGCCTCGACGCCGCGCAGCAACATGCGCATCGCGAAGGTCTGCGCGGCCTGCCAACGGTTGAAGCTGTCCGCGTCGTGCCGGAACAGAACGAGGAGATCCTCGTCCGAAAGATCGGTTTCGAGGCGCACGGGCGCGGAGAAGCCGCGCAGCAGCGAAGCGACGGGCCGGCTTTCGACCTCGGAGAAGACGAGCGAGCCTCTTTCGAGGTCGAGGACGAAGACGCCGTCGCGGAAACGGGAATCGTCGCAGCGGGCTTCGACGGCCCGGCCGTCCCGACCGACCAGGCCCAGCGCGACGGGGATCACCATCGGCCGCTTCACGGGTTGGTCCGGAGTCGGACCGGTGACCTGTTCGAAATCGATCCGGAAGGTCCGGGCGTGTTCGTCGTAGCGCGTCGTCGCGGTGACGCGCGGCGTACCCGCCTGTTCGTACCATTGCGCGAAATGGGAGAGATCGCGGCCGCTCGCCTCCGCGAAGCAGGCGAGGAAGTCCTCGATCGTCGCCGCCGTGCCGTCGCAGCGTTCGAAATAGAGATCCATGCCGCGGCGGAACGCATCGGCTCCGATCAGGATCTTGAGCATCCGGATCAGTTCCGCGCCCTTCTCATAGACCGTCGCCGTGTAGAAGTTGTTGATCTCGCGATAGGCCTGCGGCCGGACCGGATGGGCGAGGGGCCCGGAATCCTCGGCGAATTGGACCGCGCGGAGCGTGCGCACGTCCGCGATCCGTTTGACGGGCCGCGACCGCATGTCGGACGAGAACTCCTGATCGCGGAAGACCGTGAGGCCCTCCTTCAGGCAGAGCTGGAACCAGTCGCGGCAGGTGATGCGGTTGCCGGTCCAGTTGTGGAAATATTCATGCGCGATGATCGCCTCGATCGCGGCGTAGTCGCCGTCCGTCGCCGTGTCGGGCGTGGCCAGCACGTATTTGTCGTTGAAGATGTTGAGGCCCTTGTTCTCCATGGCCCCCATGTTGAAGTCGGACACGGCGACGACGTTGAACACGTCGAGATCGTATTCGCAGCCGAAGGCGTCCTCGTCCCATTTCATCGAGCGGACGAGCGCGTCGAGCGCATAGCCCGCCCGGTCGGCCTTGCCCGGTTCGACGAAGATGCCGAGTTCCACCCTGCGGCCCGAGCGGGTGACGAATTCGCCTCCGAGCCGGTCGAGCTTGCCGCCGACCAGCGCGAACAGATAGGCGGGCTTGGGATGCGGGTCGTGCCAGACGGCGTAGTGCCGCCCGTCGGGCAGGTCGCCGCTCTCCGCCGGATTGCCGTTGCCGAGCAGGACGGGGGCCTCGTCCTTCTTCGCCGTGATGCGCGTGGTGAACACGGCCATCACGTCCGGCCGGTCGGGGAAATAGGTGATGCGGCGGAAGCCCTCCGCCTCGCATTGCGTCGTGTAGACGCCCGAGGACCGATAGAGCCCCATCAGCTTGGTATTTCGCTCGGGATCGAGCTTGGTCTCGAAGGTGAGCGTGAAGGCGCCGCGCGGCGGCTGCGGCAGGGTGAAGCCCTGCGCATCGGCCTCGTAGGCGTCGGGCGGGAGCGGCTCGCCGTCGAGCGCGGCGGACACGAGCAGCAGTTCGTCGCCGTCGAGGCGGAGCGGCGCATTCGCGTCTCCGGCCGGGTTCGGCCGCAGGCCGAGCGTCGCGACGACGCGCGTTTCGGGCCCGTCCAAACTCACGTCGAGATGCACCGTATCGACGAGGTGGTTCGGCGGGCGATGGTCCGCGAGGCGGATCACGGTCGGGGTCTCGGTGCGCATGCCGCATGTTGTGCCCGAGAAAGCCTCATCGGCTCAAGCGTCGGGATTCGCGGAGCCGACCCGCTTCCGCCTCATGCGGGCGAGGGGCGCACGGGTTCGGTATGGCTGACGATGCGCGTGATCGCCGGATGATCGTTGCGGGCGGCGTGCTCGACCCGGTCCACGCAGTCATGAACGCTCGCGACGTCCAGGGCCGGGTCGACGCGGCAATGATAGTTCACGACGAGCCCGTGCTCCGTCCGGCGGACGCGGACGCTGTGCACGTCGGTGATCGTGCCCGTATCCGCCGCGGCGCGCCGGAGCGAGGCGGCGACGGCATCGGTGATCTCGGGCCCGGCATCGGCTCCGCTGAGGCTCGGCACGATGAGCGGCTCGATATGCGTCTCGACCTCTGTCTCCGGACCCAGTTCCTCGCGGATCGCCGTTTCGAGCCGGCTCGCGACGACATGCGCCGCGCCGAGGCTCATCCGCCCGTCGACCTCCACGTCGAGGCTCACCGAGAGCCGCTCGCCGAGCCGCTGCACCGTGACGTGGTGCACGGGCGTCCGGCGCTTGGCCGCGATCAGCAGCACGCGTTCCAGAACGGTCTCCTCGTCGAGCGCACGCGGCACGGCGGTGACGGTGACCTGCGCATCGGGATGCGCGGCGCGGACGGAGGTCGTCACGCGGTCCTTGATCATGGACAGCCGGTCGAGCGGGATCGTGCGCGCGACCGCGATCTCGACCTCGGCGAAGACGTGCGAGCCGCCCGAGCGCACTTTCACGCTCTCCACCGCGACGACGCCCGGCACGCTTTCCACCGCCGCGCGGACGGCCTCCGTCGCGCCGTGGGGCGCGGTGTCGATGAGCGTCTCGATGGTGCGGCGCGCGAGCCTGAAGCCCGCGACGGCGATGAAGGCCGCGACCCCGATCGCCACGAAGGCGTCGGCCTGCGGCCAGCCCATGGCGGCCGCCCCGAAGGCGAACAGCACCAGCACGGAATTGACGAGATCGGAGGAGAAATGCAGCGCGTCGGCGGCGAGCGCCTCGCTGCGGGTCTCCTTCGCCACGCGCGTGAGCGCATACCAGCGCCAGGCGTCGATCACGATCGAGATCAGGAGAACGGCGACGGCGGCCCAGTGGAAGGTGAAATCCGCCTCCCCCGAGGCGAGCCGCCGCATGCCTTCGAAGGCGACCGCGCCCGACAGCACGAAGAGAAAGGCCGTCTCGGCGAGGGCTGCGAGCGATTCCACCTTGCCGTGGCCGTAGGGGTGCTCGGCATCGGCGGGTTTCCCCGCCGCCCGGATCGCGGCCCAGGTCATGATGGTCGAGGCGACGTCGAGCAGGCTGTGGGCCGCGTCGGAGATCAGCGCGAGCGATCCCGTCGCGAGGCCCGCGGCGCCCTTGCCGAGCGTGATCGCGAGGCTTGCCGCGATGGACCAGAGAGCCGCCTTCTCTTTCGTCGCCGTCGACATCGGCCGCTCCCGCCCCTCGAGCCCGTCGCCTATCGAAGGCCGCGTGCGGGGTCAATCCGTAAGACCCGCATGCCTCGGGCGCGGAGGTTCGGGTTGAACCCGGCCCGCCCGCGCTCCACCTTGCTGGGCACGCGGTCGGAAGGAGGCGGTCATGGCCATGGAATATCTGCACACGCTGGTGCGCATCGGGAACGTCGATGCGGCGCTGGATTTCTACTGCAACAAGTTCGGCCTCGTCGAAGTCCGGCGGACGGAGAACGAGAAGGGCCGCTTCACGCTGATCTTCCTCGCCGCGCCGGGCGACGTCGAGCGCGCGAAGGACAGCCGGGCGCCGCTGCTCGAACTCACCTACAATTGGGACGAGCACGACTATGCGGGCGGCCGGAATTTCGGCCATCTCGCCTATCGCGTCGACGACATCTACGAGACCTGCGATCGGCTCATGAAGGCGGGCGTCACGATCAACCGTCCGCCGCGCGACGGCTACATGGCCTTCATCCGGTCGCCGGACGGGATCTCGATCGAATTGCTTCAGCGCGGCGAGCCCAAGGCTCCGGCTGAGCCTTGGGCGTCGATGCCGAACACGGGATCCTGGTGATCCCGTGACGGTGCGGGTCTTCGGAGAGGTCGACGGGGTCGTCGTCCATGAGGTGACGCTCCGCTCGCCCGACGGCGCGGAAGCGAAGATCATCACGTGGGGCGCGACCGTGCGCGACCTCCTCGTCCCGCATCGCGGCGGACTGCAGCGGGTGATCCTCGGGCTGGAGACGCTCGAGGATCATGTCGCTCATTCGCCGCATATGGGGGCCGTCGCGGGCCGCTACGCCAACCGCCTGCGCGACGGTCGTTTCACCTTGGACGGGCGCGTCTTCGAGGTTCCGCGCAACCTCGCCGGCCGACATGCGGTCCACGGCGGAGGCAAGGGTTTCGGCAAGCGACCCTGGCGGCTCGCTTGGGCCGAAGAGGACGCCTGCGCCCTGACGCTGTTCTCGCCGGACGGCGACGCGGGCTTTCCCGGCGACATGACGGTCACCTGCGTCTACCGCCTGCTCGCCCCCGCCATGCTGCGCATCGAACTCTCGGCGACCTGTTCGGCCGCGACCGTCGTCAATCTCTGCAGCCATTGCTATTTCAATCTCGACGGGTCCGAGACGATCGCCGATCACCGGTTGAAGCTCGAAGCGTCCTTCATGACGCCCGTCGACGAGGAGACGATCCCGACGGGCGAAGTGCGCGCGGTCGCCGGAACGCCCTTCGATTTCCGCACCGAAAGGGCGATCCGATCGGGAACGGACGACGGTTTCCGTTGCGATCACAATTTCGTGATCGCCGGAGAGGCGGGCACGCTGCGCCCCGCGGCGGTTCTGTCCTCGCCGCTCAACGGCTTGCGCATGGACGTGCGCAGCACCGAGCCGGGCCTTCAGGTCTATGACGGCGCGAAGCTGGCGGTCCCCGTCCGGGGTCTGCACGGGCGCGCCTACGGCGCTTTCTCGGGCCTGTGTCTGGAGCCGCAGCATTTCCCGGATTCGCCGAACCGCCCGCATTTTCCGAGCACGCGTCTCGACCCCGGCGAGGTTCGCCGTCAGATCACCGAATACGCCTTTTCCGACCGGGGCGACTGACCGACGTCCGCGTCAGTGCAGTTCCGAGCGATAGTGGCAAAGATCGGTCACGCAGAGGCTGACGCGCAGCTCCACGGGAGTGCCTTCGAGCGACAGGGCGAGCCGATCGATGTGAAGCGCGGGATGACCCGGCGCGACCTCCAGAAGCGCCGCCTCTTCGGGCGCGAGGACGACCGCCTTGATGCGTTCGATCGCCTTGGCGATGGTCACGCCGAACTCGGCCGCATAGAGACCGTAGAGATTGTTCGGGATCTCGCCTTCCGCGAGTCCGGGGAAGCTGCGGGCGGGCAGCGTCACCGTTTCCGAGATCACGGGCCGGCCGCCGAGCAGGCGGATCCGGCGCACATGGATCACGTCCGCATCCCGTTCGAGTTCCAGCCGGGCGCATTCCTCCGCGCTCGCCCGGCGGCGCTCCGCGGAGAGGATGCGGCTGACCGGAAAGACCGGCGCGCCGTCGTCGGGCGCGATCTTGAGGAAGCGGAAGAGGATCCGCGCTTCGTCATGCTCGGCGACGAAGGTTCCGCGACCCTGCCGCCGGACGACGAGATTGCGGTCGGTGAGGTCGTCGAGCGCCTTGCGGACCGTGCCTTGGCTGACGCCCAGTTCCTTCGCGAGCTCCTGCTCGCTCGGCAAGGCGTCCCCCGGTCCCCAGACGCCGTGCGCCATGCGCTGCACCAACATGTCGCGCACCTGCATATAGAGCGGGTTGAATCCGACCTTGGGCGCGTCGGGCGCGGCGCGGGGTTTGCGGGAAGAGGGCATGGCTTGAACCGGTAGGAAGAATCGCGGCCCGTTCGGAGGCGCTCGGACGTGACAGAACCCGCGGCCCGGTGCATAGCTCGGGCGCGGCGGTGCGGTCGCGCGCGGGTGGCCGGACCGTCGGTCCGGCTCCGCGGCGCGCGCTCAATCTGTCCGCGCGGCTCCGATCGGACAAGCCGAAAAGCGCGCTCGGACCGAGAATTCGAGAGGTAAATCCGCGTGATGACATCGATGAGACGGTTGGGAACCGGGCTGAGCGAATGGCTCGATCCGCGAAAGAACGGCGCGGGCGTCGCGCTGGCGGCGGGCGTCGCCGCCGCGAGCGTGCTCGCCGAACCGCTCGTCTCTTCCTTCCTGAGGGCCGCGACGGGTCGCACGATCGGCATTCCCGCGGTGGTCCTGGCCCTGTTCGTGGGGATGGCGCTGCACCGCTTTTCGGAACGTGCGGTCTTCAAGCCGGGCATCACCTTCGCGGTGAAGAAGCTCCTGCGCGTGGCGATCGCGCTTCTCGGATTGCGGATCGCCTTGGGCGACATTCTGGCGCTCGGGATCGGCACGGTCCTTCTCGTCGTCGTCGCGATGATCTTGACGCTCCTTTCCGGTTTTCTTCTCGCCCGTCTGCTGGGTCGCGACGAGGCTTACGGCGCGCTTGCGGGCGGCGCGACGGCGGTCTGCGGCGCGTCCGCGGCGCTCGCCACCGCGACCGTCCTGCCCCCGGATCCGAAGCGCGACGCCGATACGGTGTTCATGGTCGTCGCCGTCAATGCGCTTTCGACCGTCGCCATGATCGCCTATCCCGCGCTCGGCGCGGCGCTGGGCTATGACGATCGGGTCATGGGCATCTTCCTCGGCGCGACGATCCATGACGTCGCGCAGGTGGTCGGCGCGGGCTATTCGGTGTCCGAGCAGGCGGGCGCCTCCGCCGTCGTGGTGAAGCTCTTCCGCGTCTTCCTTCTTCTGCCCGTCGTGCTGGCCGTCGGCTGGTGGTTCGCGAGCCGCGGCGGCGGCGCGGACAAGGCGAAGGTGCCGCTCCCGGTCTTCGCGATCGTCTTCTTCGTGCTCGCTCTCGTGAATTCCGCGGGCGTCGTTCCGACGGAGATCAAGGTCGTGGCGGGCGAGATTTCGCGTTGGGGACTGTTGATCGCGATCGGGGCGCTCGGCCTCGGCACGTCGGTCGCCGCCGTGCTGGCGGTCGGCTGGCGGCATGTCGCGGTGGTCTGCGGCACGACGCTCGTGATCCTCGCCGTCGCCGTGGGCGGGCTCGGCCTGCTGCGCTGATCGGCCGCCCCCGGCTTTCCCGGCGCGATTCTTCCGCTAATCTCTCCCGCCACGGAAACGGAGAGCGGACGGGCATGGCGGCGAAGGCGAAGCGGGATCGGCTTCCGAGGGGGGCGTCATGTCCTTGAGACCCGTCCGTTTTCTGCGCCGCGGGCGTCTCGTCGAAGTGGCGGAGGTTCATCCGCGCACCACGCTTCTCGATTGGCTCCGGCTGCGCGAGCGGTCCTGCGGCACGAAGGAAGGCTGCGCCGAGGGCGATTGCGGGGCCTGCACGGTCGTGCTCGCGCGTCTGCGCGACGGCCGCATGGTCTATGAGCCCGTCAATGCCTGCATCCATCTTCTCGGCCAATGCGACGGCGCCGAGGTCATCACGGTCGAGGACCTCGCCGAGGCCGACGGCCTTCATCCCGTCCAGCAGGCGATGGTGGAGAAGCACGGCTCGCAATGCGGCTTCTGCACGCCCGGCATCATGATGAGCCTCTTCGCGCTCCAGCATGAAGGCGGCGCGCCCGATCGCGACGCGGTGAACGAGGCGCTCGCCGGCAATCTTTGCCGCTGCACGGGCTACCGACCCATCGTCGAAGCGGCGCTCGACGCCTGCTCCCGCAGCCCCTCCGACCGGTTCTCCAAGACCGAGGCGTCTACGTCGAAGGTGCTCGCCGCCCTCGACGACGGTTCGGATGCATGGTTCGGGGATCCGCAGGCCTTCTTCGCGGCCCCCGCGAGCGAGGATCTCCTCTCCCGCATCCTCGAAGAGACGCCCGACGCGACGATCCTCGCGGGCTCGACCGACGTGGGGCTCCGGATCACCAAGGCGCTGGAGCCGATCGAGCGCATCGTCTGGCTCGGCCGCGTGAAGGGCCTCGATCGCGTGGAGGATCTGCCGGACGCGGTGGTCTTCGGCGCGACCGTGACGCATGCCCGCGCGCTGCCGCATCTCGAGGCGATCGATCCCGATCTCGGGGACATGATGCGCCGCTTCGGCTCCAAGCAGATCCGCGCGGCGGGCACGGTCGGCGGGAACATCGCCAACGGATCGCCGATCGGCGATCTCGCGCCCGCCCTCATCGCGCTCGGCGCGACGATCGAGCTGCGCAAGGCCGAACGCCTGCGCACCATCCCCCTCGAGAGCTTCTTCATCGAGTATCGGAAGCAGGATCGCGAGCCCGGCGAGTATCTGCGCCGCGTCGCGGTGCCGAAGCTCCGGCCCGGCGAGCTTTTCCGCTGCTTCAAGATCTCCAAGCGCCGCGACGAGGACATTTCGAGCACGCTGGGCGCGGTCAAGGTCACGCTCGACGGCGATCTCGTGGCCGCGGCGCGGATCGCATACGGCGGCATGGCGGGTACGCCGAAACGCGCGCCGGCGGCCGAAGCGGCCTTGATCGGGCGGTCGATCAAACAGGCCGCGACCTGGCGGGCCGCCGCCGCCGCATTGCCCGGCGACTATCGTCCGCTGAGCGACCATCGCGCCTCCGCCCGTTATCGGATGCAGGCGGCGCAGGCCGTTCTCGTGAAGGCGCTCGCCGAGATGGCGGGGCTTCCGAGCGCCTCCACCCGCCTCCATCCGCGCAGGGAGGCCTCGCTTGCAGCCGAATGAACCCGCCTCCTCCTCCGCGGAGGGGATTTCGCTCCGGCACGTCCACCGGTCGCTGCCGCATGATTCCGCGGCCAAGCACGTGCAGGGAGCGGCCGTCTATATCGACGACATTCCCGAGCCCGAGGGCACGCTGCATGTCGCGTTGGGTCGCGCGCCCGTCGCGCGCGCCCGCATCGTGGAGATCGATCTCGATCCGGTGCGCGCCCATCCCGGCGTCGTCGCCGTTCTGACGGCCGCCGACATCCCCGGCAAGAACGACGTCTCCCCCTCCTTCGGCGACGATCCGATGTTCGTGGAGAAGGAGATCCTCTTCCATGGACAGGCGCTCTTCGCCGTCGTCGCGACGACGCGCGAGGCCGCGCGCCGCGCCGCGCTCGTGGCCGTGGTGAAGACGGACGCGGCCAAGCCCAGCGTCACGATCGAGGATGCGGAGGCCGAAGGCGCCACCGTCCTGCCCGACTACGCCTTCGGGCGGGGCGAGCCGGATCTCGAACTGGCCCGTGCGCCGCGCCGCGTCGAGGGCACGTTCCGCATCGGCGGGCAGGAGCATTTCTATCTCGAAGGGCAGGTCGCGCTCGCGATCCCCGGCGAGGACGGCGAGATCCTCGTCCATTCCTCGACCCAGCACCCCACCGAGGTGCAGCATGTCGTGGCCCGCGTTCTGGCGATCCCGGACGCCTTCGTGACCTGCGAGGTCCGCCGCATGGGCGGCGGCTTCGGCGGCAAGGAAAGCCAGGCGACCCAATGGGCCGCCACCGCCGCGCTCGCGGCCCGCATCACCGGGCGGCCCTGCAAGCTCCGTCTCGACCGCGACGACGACATGGCGATGACGGGCAAGCGTCACGACTTCCGCGTCGATTGGCGCGTCGGCTTCGACGAGGAGGGCCGCATCGCGGCGCTCGACACGAGGCTTCACGCGCGGTGCGGCTATTCGGCCGACCTCAGCCTCGGCGTCGTCGACCGGACGATGTTCCATTCGGATTCGAGCTATTTCCTGCCGGTCGTGCGGATCGCTTCGAGGCGGCTGAAGACCAATACGGTCTCGAACACCGCCTTCCGCGGGTTCGGCGGCCCGCAGGGCATGCTCGGCATGGAACGCGTCGTCGACGCCGTGGCCTGGACGCTGGGGCGCGATCCGCTCGACATCCGCAAGCTCAATCATTACGGCCCCGATCGCGACGTGACGCCCTACGGCATGACCGTCGAGGATCACGACACCGGCCGCCTCCTGCTCGACACGCTGGAGCGCACCGCCGAATACCGCATCCGGAGGGCCGAAATCGCGGCCTTCAACGCGCGCTCGCCGATCCTGAGAAAGGGCATCGCGCTCACGCCCGTGAAATTCGGCATCTCCTTCACGCTCACCCAGCTCAATCAGGCGGGCGCGCTGGTCCATGTCTATTCGGACGGCTCGATCCATCTGAACCACGGCGGGACCGAGATGGGGCAGGGCCTGTTCCAGAAGGTCGCCCAGATCGTCGCCGAGGAATTCGGCGTGGCGATGGATCGCGTCCGCATCACCGCGACCACTACGGGCAAGGTGCCCAACACCTCGCCGACCGCCGCCTCCTCCGGCTCCGATCTCAACGGCATGGCGGCCAAGGTCGCCGCGGGAGCGATCAAACGGCGCATGGCGGAATATGCGGCCGAGGAATGGGGCGGCTCGCCCGACGAGGTCGAATTCCGCGAGGACCGGGTCTTCGTCGGCAATGAGAGCCTCGGCTTCGGCGAACTCGCCAAGCGCTGCCATCTCGCCCGCGTGTCTCTCTCGGAAGCGGGGCATTACAAGACGCCGAAAGTGTCCTGGAACCGCGCCGCGGGGACCGGCCGGCCCTTCTATTACTTCGCCTATGGAGCGGCCTGTTCGGAGGTCACCGTCGACACGATGACGGGCGAGATGCGGCTCGACCGGGTGGACATTCTCCACGACGTCGGCAAGTCGCTGAACCCGGCCATCGACATCGGTCAGATCGAGGGCGGCTTCGTGCAGGGACTCGGCTGGCTCACGACCGAGGAACTCGTCTTCGACGCGGAGGGGCGGCTGCGCACCCATGCGCCTTCGACCTACAAGATCCCCGTCGCCTCCGACGTGCCCGCGGATCTTCGCGTCGCGCTCTTCCAAGCCCCGAACCGGGAGGAGACGATCTATCGGTCGAAGGCGGTCGGCGAACCCCCGGTGATGCTGGCGAATTCCGTCTTCTGCGCCGTCGCCGACGCGCTGCATTCGCTCGCGCCCGGCCAGGTCGTACCGCTCGATGCGCCCGCGACGCCGGAGGCGATCCTCAAGGCCGTCGAGGAACTTACGGGCGGCGTCGGATTCTGATTCGGAACTTGAAGTTCATCCCATGACACCCCTCTGGTCGCGCCTTCTCGCGGTACTGGACGATGCGTCTTCCGCGGCGCTCGTCACCGTGGTTGCGGCCGAAGGCTCGACGCCGCGGGAGGCGGGCGCGCGCATGATCGTGCGCCCGGACGGCGCCTTTCTCGGCACGATCGGCGGCGGCGCCTTGGAATGGGAATTGATCGCCGAAGCCCGCGCGCTGCTCGCCGCGGCGGAACCCGCCCGGCTGCGCATTCGCCCCCTCGGCCCCGAACTCGGCCAGTGCTGCGGCGGGCGCGTCACGACGCTCGTCGAGGTCTTCGGACCGGAGCACCGGGCGCATGTCGCGGCTCTCGCGACGGCGGAGGAGAGGGGCTTTTCGACGGAGGCGGTCATGCCGCCGACGGGGCCGCGTTTGATGCGTGTCGTTTGCACGCTCCCGCCCGGCCATGACGTGGAAAAAGCCCCTGCAGTCCTCCTCCCCGACCGTCTCGTCGAGACCTTCCGCGACGCGCGCACGCCGCTCGCGCTCTTCGGCGCGGGCCATGTGGGTCGCGCGCTGGTGCTCGCGCTCGCCCCCTTGCCCTTCCGCATCCGTTGGATCGACCCGCGCGACGACGCCTTTCCGGCGCTCCTGCCCGAGAGCGCGACGCCCGTCCTCGCCTCCGATCCCGCGGCCGAGATCGCCGCGGTCCCGCCCGGCGGCTTCGTGCTGGTGATGACCCATTCCCACCCGCTCGATCTCGACCTCTCCGTCGCCGCGCTCCGCCGGGAGGATCTCGCCTTCGTCGGCCTCATCGGCTCGGCCACGAAACGCGCCCGTTTCGAGAAGCGGATGCGCGACTTGGGCTTGACGGCGGCCGCGCTGCGCCGTCTCGTCTGTCCGATCGGCGTCGCCGGCGTCGAGGGCAAGGAGCCCGCGGTGATCGCCGCGGGCGTCGCGGCGCAATTGCTCGCGGAGCGCGGGCGGATCGGGAAAGGGCGGGGGACGGCATGATCGATCCGGCGGACGAACCGCATCTCGCGCGCGCCGTGGCGCTGTCGCGCGAGCGCATGGAGGCGGGCCTCGGCGGTCCCTTCGGCGCGGTCATCGTGCGCGACGGCCGCGTTCTGGCCGAAGGCTGGAACGAGGTCACATCCGCGAACGACCCCACCGCCCATGCCGAAGTCACGGCGATCCGCCGCGCCTGCACCGCGGTCGGCGATTTCTCGCTGGCGGGGGCGACGCTCTATACGAGCTGCGAACCCTGCCCGATGTGCCTCGCCTCGGCCTATTGGGCGCGCATTTCCCGCATCGTCTACGCCAATACCCGCGACGAAGCGGCCGCGATCGGCTTCGACGACGCCTTCATCTATGACGAGATCCCGAAGGCCCCGTCGGATCGCGCGCTCTCCATGGTCCACGCCCCCCGCGAGGACGCCGCCGCCGCCTTCGCCGCATGGATGGCGAAGGCCGACAGGATCGCCTACTGAACGGCCATGACATCGCTTTCCCTCGACGCCCTCAACGCGCTTGCACCCGACGACTTCACGGCGGCCTTCGGCGACATCGCCGAACACTCCCCTTGGGTCGCCGACGAGGCGGGCAAGGCGCGGCCCTTCGCCGACCGGGCCGCCGCGATCCGCGCCTTTCAGCATGCCGTGCTGGGCGCGGGCGAGGAGCGGCAGCTCGATCTCCTGCGCGCGCATCCCGATCTCGCCGGCCGCGCGGCGATCGCGGGCGACCTCACCGAAGACTCGACCCGCGAACAGGCGGGCGCGGGCCTCGACAGGCTCACGCCGGAGGAATTCGCGCGCTTCACGGACATGAACGACCGTTACCGCGCCCGCTTCGGCATTCCCTTCATCTTCGCCGTGAAGGGCGCGACCAAGGGGCAGATCCTCGAAAGCTTCGCGGCCCGCGTCGGCGGAACGCGCGAGGAGGAAATGCTCACGGCGATCGCGCAGGTGCTCCGCATCATCCGCTTCCGGCTCGAAATGCGCGTGGCGGAGGATGGGGCATGACCACCGAAGCGAAACTCCGCGAGGAGATCTGCCGGGTCGCGAAAAGCCTCTACGACCGCGGCTATACGGTGGGCAGCGCGGGCAACGTCTCCGCCCGGCTGGAGGACGGTTTCCTCATCACGCCGACCGACGCCTGCTTGGGTGCGCTCGATCCCGCGCGGCTTTCGAAGCTCGACCGGAACGGCGAACAGGTCTCGGGCGACCGCGCCTCGAAGACGATCCGCCTGCACCGCGCGATCTACGAGGCCGATCCCGCCCTCGGCGGCGTCGTGCATACGCATTCCACGCATCTCGTCGCGCTGTCGCTGACGCCGGGCGTGGACCCTTCCAACATCCTTCCGCCGCTCACGCCCTATCACGTGATGAAGGCGGGCCGGATCCCGCTGATCCCCTATCGCCGTCCCGGTGCGCCGGAGGTGCTCGATCTCGTCCGCCCGCATGTCGCGGCGTGCCGCGGGGTCATGCTGGCCCGCATCGGCCCCACGTTCTGGCACCGCACCCCCGCCGAGGCTTCCGCGGCGTTGGAGGAGGCCGAGGAGACGGCGAAGCTCTGGTTCCTGACGCGCGGAAACCGGCTGCCGGCGCTGGATGCGACGGCGGTCGCGGAACTGAAAGAGGCCTTCGGGGCGAAGTGGTGATCTTTCCGTCATTGCTTCGCTACGCTCGCAATGACGGATGAACCGAACGAACAAGAACACCGACGAGGAAAACGCCCATGCTGCTCGGAGTCATCGCGGACGATCTCACCGGCGCCACCGACGTCGCGCTGATGCTGGCGCGGGAAGGGATGCGCGTCGTCCAGACCGTCGGCGTGCCCGCCTCCGCGGAGTCGCTGCCGGACGCCGACGCCGTCGTCGTCTCGATGAAGTCGCGGACCAATCCCGCCGACGAGGCGGGCGCATGGTCGCTCAAGGCCTGCGACGCGCTGATCGGCGCGGGCGCGAAGCAGATCCTCTTCAAATACTGCTCCACCTTCGACTCGACCGACGAGGGCAATATCGGGCCCGTCGCCGAAGCGCTGATGCAACGCCTCGGCGCGTCCTTCACCGTCGCCTGCCCGGCCTTCCCGGCGAACGGCCGCTCCGTGTTCCAAGGTCATCTCTTCGTCGGCTCCGTTCTCCTCTCCGACAGCCCGATGAAGGATCATCCGCTTACGCCGATGCGGGATTCGAACCTCGTCCGCGTGCTCGGACGCCAGACGAAGCTCCCCGTCGGCCTCGTGCCCTTCGCGACGGTCGAGAAGGGCCCCGCCGCCGTCCGCGCGGCCTTCGAGGCTCTGGCGAAGGACGGGCCCGCCATGGCGGTGGCCGACGCCGTCACCGACGCGCAACTCCGCGTTCTCGGCGAGGCCTTCGACGGCCTGCCGCTTCTGACGGGCGGTTCCGGCATCGCGCTCGGACTTCCCGAGAACTTCCGCCGCGCGGGCCTTCTCGCTCCGGCTTCCGGCCCGCGCTCCTTCGAGGCGCCGAAGGGCAGGACGGCGGTTCTCGCGGGCAGCTGCTCCGCCGCGACCCGCGGGCAGGTGGCGGACGCCGTGTCGAAGGGCGTCGAAGCCTTCGCGCTCGATCCCGTCGCCATCGCCGACAAGACCATGACGGCGGAGACCGTGCTCGCTTGGGCGCGTCCGCGTCTCGGCGACACGCCGATCCTCGTCTACTCCACCGCCGAACCCGAGGCCGTCCGCGCGGTGCAGGAACGCTTCGGCCGCGACGCGTCGGGCGCGATGATCGAGCATCTCCTCGGCGAGGTGGCCAAGGGCTTGGCGGCGGACGGCGTCACGCGGCTGGTGGTCGCCGGCGGCGAAACCTCCGGCGCGGTGGTCGGGGCACTGGGCGTGTCGATGCTTGAAATCGGCCCCGAGATCGATCCGGGCGTTCCGTGGACGCTGGCCGCCGACGGCAAGCGCATGGCGCTGGCGCTGAAATCCGGCAATTTCGGCACGCCGGACTTCTTCACCAAGGCGCTGAAGATGCTGGGCTGAGGGGGCTTCGTCGCCTTTCGACCCCGAGGCGGCACCCCGGTCGCCTTCCCCCGTCATGCCCGCGTCTCTTCCCCCGTCATGCCCGCGTCTGCGGGCATCCACGTCTTTTTGCGGCTTGAAGACCTGAAGGCCTGCGTTCCGGCCGGGATGACGCGGCGGGGCGGACAGCCCTCTCAATAGGTCTTCGCGCCGCGCACCTTCACATGGACCGCATAAAGCGACGTGGTTCCGCAGATGAAGAGGCGGTTCCGATGGAGTTCGCCGAAACAGACGTTCGCCACGGTCTCGGGAATGCGGATCTTGCCGATGAGCGTGCCGTCCGGCTCGAAGCAGTGCACGCCGTCGCCCGCCGAGGTCCAGATCCTTCCGTTCTCGTCGCAGCGGAAACCGTCGAACAGTCCGGCCGACGAGGTCGCGAAGACCGCGCCGCCGCGCAGCGTCCGGCCGTCGACCACGTCGAAGACGCGGATGTGCCGCGGCCCGTCCTCGCGATGCGTCGCGCCCGTGTCGGAGACGTAGAGCTTCGTCTCGTCGGGCGAGAAGGCGAGGCCGTTGGGGCGCTCGAAATCGTCGGCGACCTGCGTCACCTCGCCCGAATGCGGGTCGACGCGATAGACGTGGCAGCCGCCGATCTCGCTCTCCGCCCGCTCGCCCTCGTAATCGGAGTCGATGCCGTAGGCGGGATCGGTGAACCAGATCGACCCGTCCGACTTCACCACCACGTCGTTGGGCGAGTTGAAGCGCTTGCCCTCGCGACGGTCCGCGACGACGGTGATCGTGCCGTCATGCTCGGTCCGCGTGATCCGGCGGCCGCGATGCTCCGCCGTCACGAGCCGCCCCTGACGGTCGATCGTATTGCCGTTGGAGTTGTTCGCGGACTGCCGGAAGACGGAGACCTGACCGTTGCAGGCGTCCCAGCGCAGCATCCGATCGTTCGGAATGTCCGACCAGACGAGATGGCGGCCCGCGCCGAACCACGCCGGTCCCTCGGCCCAGCGGCAGCCCGTCCAGAGCTTTTCGACATGGACGTTGCCGCCGACCAGCGGCTTGAAGCGCGGGTCGAGGAGCAGATAGTCGCTCGCCGCCATGGCGCTGTCCTCAGACGATCGAGGTGAGGCCGCCGTCGACCATCAAGAGATGGCCGTTCACGAAGCCGGACGCGTCCGAGGCGAGGAAGATCGCCGCGCCGATCAGCTCGTCCACCTTGCCCCAGCGGCCCGCCGGCGTGCGCTTGCACAGCCAGGCCGAGAATTCGGCGTTCTCGACGAGGGTCTTGGTCAGTTCCGTGTCGAAATAGCCCGGTCCGATGGCGTTCACCTGAATGCCGTGCTGCGCCCACTCCGCGCAAAGGCCCTTGGTCAGCATCTTCACCGCGCCCTTGGTGGCCGTGTAGGGCGTGATCGTGGCGCGGCCGAGTTCGGACTGGACCGGGCCGATATTGATGATCTTGCCGCGCTTGCGCGTCATCATCCGTCGGCCGGCCGCGCGGGACATGAAGAAGACGCTGTCGACATTGGTCCGCATGAGGTCGTGCCAGGCCTCGTCCGGGAAATCGACCACGAGCGAGCGATGCTGCTTGCCCGCATTGTTGACGAGGATGTCGATCGGCCCGACCTCGCGTTCGATCGCCTCGACGGCGGCGTCGGACGCCTTGGAATCGCCGACGTCGAAGGCGCGGCCTTCGACGTGAAGGCCCGCGGCCTTCAGCGTTTCGACGGCCCGCGCCAGCGCGGCTTCGTCGCGTCCGTTGAGCACCACGCGGGCGCCCGCCCGCGCAAGCCCGCCCGCGATCGCGAGGCCGATCCCGCGGCTCGAACCGGTGACGAGGGCGATGCGCCCGGTGAGATCGAAGAGGGACAGGGACACGCGCTTCCTCGCTTGCTTTTCTTGGTCGATTTCAGTCGAGGTCGGCGGTGAGGCGCGAACCGAATTCGCGTCCCGGGGCGGCCTCGAACAAGGCTTTTGTATAGGGGTGTTTCGGCGCGGCGAATACGTCCCGCGTCGCCCCCTCTTCCACGACCGAGCCGTTCTGCATCACCATGATCCGGTCGCAGACCTGCGCGGCGACGCGAAGATCATGCGTGATGAACAGCACCGCGAGGTCGAAGCGTTTCCTGACGTCGTCGAGAAGACGCAGTACCTGCGCCTGAACGGACACGTCGAGCGCGGAGACGGCCTCGTCCGCGATCAGCAGCTGCGGCTCCATGGCGAGCGCGCGCGCGATGCAGATGCGTTGACGCTGCCCGCCCGAAAACTGATGGGGATAGCGGTCGAGCGCATCGGGCGAGAGACCGACGAGGCCCATCAGGTCGCGCGCGCGGGCGAGCGCATCCGTCTTCGAGAGACCGAAATTCGTCGGGCCTTCGATGATCGAGTCCCCGACCGTCCGGCGCGGGTTGAGCGAGCGATAGGGGTCTTGGAAGACGACCTGCACATTGCGCCGATGCGGGCGCAATTCGCGCTCCGGCATCGTCGCGATGTCGACGCCCGAGAGGCGGATCGCCCCCGCCGAAGGATCGATCAGCCGGGCGATGCAGCGCGCGACCGTCGACTTGCCCGATCCCGATTCCCCCACCACGCCCAACGTCTCGCCGCGGCGGAGCCGGAGATCGACGTCGGCCGCCGCCTTCACGACGCGGCCCTTTCCGGCGAAGAATCCCGTGCTTCCGTAGGTCTTCGAGAGCTTGTCGGTTTCCAGCACGATCGGTCCCGAGACGGGCGGGCGCTCGGGCGGCGTGATGCTCGGCACGGAGGCGATGAGCATCTTGGTATAGGCCTCGCGCGGTTCCCTGAGCACCGTCTCGCGGTCGCCCTGCTCGACCACGCGGCCGTGCTGCATGACGACGACGCGGTCGGCGATCTCGGCGACGACGCCGAAATCATGCGTGATGAACAGCACGCCGGTGTTCCGCCGCGTCTGCATCTCGGCGACGAGCTTCAGGATCTGCGCCTGCGTGGTGACGTCGAGCGCGGTCGTCGGCTCGTCGGCGATCAGCAGGGCCGGGTCGAGGACGAGCGCCTGCGCGATCATGATGCGCTGCCGCTGGCCGCCCGAAAGCTGATGCGGATAGGCGTCGATCATGCGGGCGGGATCGGGCAGGCGGACCGCGTCCATGATCTCCAGCACCCGCGCGCGCCGTTCGGCGGCGCTCATGGGGGTGTGGATGCGCAGCACCTCGTCGATCTGGTCGCCGACCTTCAGCACCGGGTTCAGCGCCGTCATCGGCTCCTGAAAGATCATCGCCATGCGCGTGCCGCGCAGGTCGCGCAGCCGTGCGGGCGAGGCGGCGAGCACGTCCTCGCCCTCCAGCAGGATGCGGCCGGAGGAGGGGGTCAGCTGGCCCTTGGGCAGGAGGCCCATGACGGAATGGGCCGTCACCGACTTGCCGGAGCCGGATTCGCCGACCACGCAGACGATCTCGCCCGGCGCGACCGTGAGCGAGAGGTCGGTCACCGCATTCGCCCGGTCGCCGCCCGCGGGCAGGCGCACGGTGAGGTTTTCGACGGAAAGCACGGGAGCGGTCACGGCGTCACATCCGTTTCGCGATCTTGGGGTCGAGGCGGTCGCGAAGACCGTCGCCCAGCACGTTGACGGAGAGGATCGTCAGGGCCAGCGCGCAGCCGGGGATCAGCACGATCCACGGCGCGATGGGGAAGAAGATCCGGCCCTCGGCCATCATGTTGCCCCAGCTCGGGATCTCGGGCGGCGTGCCCGCCCCGAGGAAGGACAGCAGCGCCTCGGTCAGCATCGCGGAGGCCGCGACATAGGTCGCCTGCACGATCAGCGGCGGGATGCAGTTCGGCAGAATGTGGCGCACGAGAATCAGCGGCAGGCGCGTCCCGACCGAGATCGCCGCCTCCACATAGGGTTCCTCGCGCACGCTGAGCACGACGGCGCGCACGAGGCGGACGACGCGGGGGATCTCGGGGATCGTGATCGCGATGATCACCGTCTTCATGCTCGCGCCGGAGACGGCGACGAGGCCGATGGCGAGCAGGATGCCGGGGATCGACATCAGCCCGTCCATGATGCGCATCACCACCGCGTCGAGCCGGCGCAGATAGCCCGAAACGAGGCCGATGAAAAGGCCGATCGAGACGCTGAGCAGCGCGACCGTGAAGCCCACGATCAACGACACCCGCGCGCCGTAGACGACGCGGGTATAGAGGTCGCGGCCGAACTGGTCGGAGCCGAACCACGCCGTCTCGGACGGCGGACGCATGCGCGGCAGCACGTTCAGCTTGCGCGGATCGACCGTGCCGAGCCACGGGGCGAGGACGGCGGCCGCCACGATGGCGATCAGGATGAGCGCCGCAACGGCCGCGAAGGGCCGGCGCAGCACGAAGGCGGCGAGCGCGCCCGTGCGCCGCGGCGCGGGAACGGTGTCGGCGGCGCTCAATAGCGGATCCTCGGATCGAGCACCGTATAGGCGACGTCGATCAGCATGTTGATCAGGATGTAGGTGAAGGAGAAGACGAGGATCAGGCCTTGGATGACCGGATAGTCGCGCCGCAGGATCGCGTCGACGACGAGCCGACCGAGGCCCGGAATGTTGAACACCGTCTCGGTGACCACCGCCCCGCCGATCAGCAGCGCGACGCCGATGCCGATGACGGTCGCGATCGGCACGGCGGCGTTCTTCAGCGCATGGCGGAACAGAACCTTGCGCTCGTTCTGCCCCTTGGCGCGGGCGGTACGGATGTAATCCTCGCCCAGCACTTCGAGCACGCTCGCCCGCGTGATGCGGGTGACCAGCGCCACATAGATCGCGCCGAGCGTGATCGTGGGCAGCGTGATCGTCCGCAGGAAGCCTTGGAAGTCCGTGAAGGGGCTTCGATAGCCCTGCGTCGGCAGCCATTTCAGGTCGAGGCTGAACTTGTAGATCAGCAGATAGCCCAGCACGAAGACCGGGAAGGAGAAGCCCACGACCGAGAAGACCATCACGAGCCGGTCGACCCATCCGCCCGCCTTCCAGGCGGCCAGCACGCCGAGCGGAACCGCGACGAGGACGGAAAAGACGATGGTGGTCGCCGTCAGCACCAGGGTCGGCTCCAGCCGCTGCCCGATCAGCGTCGTCACGGGCAGGTTGGAGAAGATCGACACGCCGAGATCGCCCTTCAGGATCTGGCCCATCCAGGTCAGGAACTGCACGTGCAGCGGCAGGTCGAGGCCGAGGGTCGCGCGGATGCGCGCGATCTGCTCCGCGGTGGCCTGATCGCCCGCGATGACCACCGCCGGATCGCCGGGGGTCAGGCGCAGCATCAGGAAGACGACGAGCGCCACCACGAGCATCACGGGCAGCGTGGAGGCGGCGCGTTTGAGAACGAAGAACCACATGGGGGCCGTCGAATCCGTGAAGGTCGGCGGTCGTGCCGGAAGGCGGGCGGCGTCGGGCGGACGCCGCAAGCGCCCGCCCGCCGGAGGAAGCCGTGCGTCAGGCTTCCATGTTCCAGAAGAACTGGACGGGCGAGCGGATCATGCCCTTCACATTGTCGCGATAGCCCACGGGCACGAAGAACTGACCGAGATTGACGTAGTGGCCGATCTCGTAGAGCCGCGCCTGGAAGGCGTGGGCGATCTTCTTGGCCTCGTCCGCATTCGCGGCGTTCGCATAGGCGTCCTGAAGCTTCACCGCTTCGTCGTCCTGCGCCCAGCCGAACCAGCCGCGCTCGCCCGTCGCGCCGAAGCCGACGCCCGTGAGCGGATTGACGGTGTCGCCGCCGATCCACCAGGTGCAGAACATGTTCCAGCCGCCCTTGTCGGTCGTCTCCTTGGAGGCGCGGCGCTGGAGAACCGTCGACCAGTCCATCGCCTGCAGCTTCACATTGATGCCGATGGCCCGCAGCTTCTCCGCGATCACCTGCGAGAACGGGTTGAGGACGGGGTGGTCCGTCGGCTGGAGGATGACGAATTCCTCGCCCTTGTAGCCCGACTGCTGCAGCAGCGTGCGGGCTTCGGCCTGATTGTAGTCGAAGAAGCCCGACGAGGACTCGAGCGGCGTCCCGCAGGGATAGATCGACTTGCAGACCTTGTAATATTCCGGATTGCCGATGGCGGTCTTGAGGACTTCTTCCTGACTGATCGCCTTCATGATCGCGCGGCGGACGAGGGGATTGTTGGTCGGCGCGACCATATGGTTGAAGCGCGCCCAGCCCATGTTCCCGGTCGGGTCGAGATTTTCGACCTTCACGCCCGGCGCGCGCTTGAGAACCTCGATCAGGTCCGGCGTGACCTGCTCCCAATAGTCGATTTCGCCCGCCATCAGCGCGTTCATCGCGGTGTTGGCGTCCATCGTGTACCACTCGACGCGGTCCACCTTGGCGATCTTGCCGCCCGCGGCGGCGCTCACGGGCTCCTTGCGGGGCACATAGGCCTTGAACTTCTCATAGACGGCGAGATTGCCCGGCTTCCAGTTCGCCCGGTTGAACATGAAGGGTCCGGAACCCGTCGTGTCCTCGATCTGCCGGTCGGCGGGCGTGTCGGCCACGCGCTTCGGCATCATGAAGGCCACGTTGGAGGAGATCTTGCCGATCGAGTCCAGCACCACGCCGTAGGGACGCTTCAGCGTCAGCACGATGGTCTTCGCGCCGTCCGCTTCCAGCTTGTCCGTCACGGCCATCAGACGCTGGCCCATGCCGTCGCGCTTGCCCCAACGGCCCAGCGAGGCGACGCAGTCCTCGGCGGTCACCGCGGTGCCGTCGTGCCAGGCGAGGCCGTCGCGCAGGCGGATCGTGTATTTCGTGTTGTCGGAGGAGATCTCGACGCTTTCGGCCATCTGCGGGCGCGGCTTCAACCCGTCGTCGAGCGCGAACAGCGTGTCGTAGATCATGTAGCCGTGGTTGCGGCTGATATAGCCCGTCGTCCAGATCGGATCGATCACCTGAAGATTCGCGTGCGGCACCACCTTCAGCACGTTCCGCTTCGCTTGGGCGGAAGCGGCTCCGGGCATCCCGGCGGCGGCGGCGACGGCGGCCGTCCCGGCCAGCAGTTCGCGACGTGAGATCGTCATGCTCGTTCTCTCCTCGGCACCACGCGGCCCGTCTCCCTCCGAGCGGACCCGATCGATGACCAAGATTGAACGACGCCGAGCCTCGACAAGTCAAACATGTGAAATTTCTTCGCCGGTCCTGCGACGCCGGAGCGCGAAGCCATGGTCCGTCTTGTGCCAATGGGACGGCGCGCGCACGAGCTCCGCCAACGCGAACCACGCCGCCGCACACACGAGCAGGAGGTGGATCGGCATGAAGGCGAGATCGCCCGGCGTGATCGCGAGGCCCCGGTCGCGGGCCGCGAGCAGGACGGGGACGAGATAGGCGATCACGCCGAGCAGAGCGATCACGCCGAAATAGAGCGTCGCCGCGTCGACCCCCCTTCCGGCGGACCAGACCGCCGCCGCGTGCCGCACCGCCGCGAAGGCGGCCAACGGGGCGAAGAGAGCGGCGAAGACCGTCCCCCACGTATGCACGGCGACGACGATCGCCGGGACGAATCCGATCCGACGGATCAGTCCCGCCGGATCGCGAAGATGCACCATGCCCGTCTGCATCCAGCCCTTGAGCCAACGGCTGCGCTGCTTGATCCAGCCCCCGAGCCGGACGGGTGCTTCCTCCCAGGTGTCGGACCGAAGGCTCGAAACCTTGAAGCCGAGCCGGGCCAGCCGCAGTCCCAGATCGGCGTCTTCGGTGACGTTCCATGCATCCCAAGCCAAGACCTTGTCCAAGGCGCGCCGCCGGAAATGGTTGGACGTGCCGCCGAGGGGAACGGGCAGGCCGAAACGCGCGAGCCCCGGCACGATGCGGTCGAACAGCGCCGCATATTCGAGCGCGAAGGATTTCTCGAGCCGCCCGTCGTCCGCATTGTCGACGGCGAGGCGGGATTGAAGACAGGCGAGTTCCGGCGGCCCGGAGGCGAAGGCGGAGGCCGCGGCGCGCAATTGTCCCGGATCGGGCTCGTCCTCCGCGTCGTAGACCGTGACGTAGTCGCCGCGGCAGAAGGCGAAGGCGATGTTCAGGGCGCGCGGCTTGGTGCGGGGCAGCCCCGGAGGACAGATCAGAATCCGGAAGTTCGGCGGCAGGCGCGTGCCGCGCAGCGCTCGGATCGTCGCCGCATCGTGACGTTCGACGGCGAACAGCACGTCGAGCTTGGCGGCCGGATAGTCGAGCGCGCGGAGGGATCGCACGAGGCGTTCGACGACCCGTTCTTCGCGATGCAGCGCCACGATCACGGACCACCGGGGAAGCGCGCGGTCCGACAAGGGCGCGGGCTCTTTCGTGCGGAAGGCCCCGGCCGCGCCCGCCGCGAGCTTCAGGACCGCGCCCGGTACGAAGCATGCGGCCAAAAGCGCGGACAGCAGGACTCTCGGGTCGTCGGGGCCGGCGAAGGCGATCGCGGCGATCAGCATCGCGCATCCGAAAAGGATCATGCAGGGGAGGGGGCGGACCGCGACCCGCGACGACAAGGCCGGGGCGCGACGCGCGAGCCGCTCCGATGCGCCGATCGCCAAGCGTCGGTCGCCCGTCCGAAGCAGGCTTTCGGCGAAAAGCGAAGGCGTGGTGACGGCCGCGCCCGAGAGCGAGCGGCCTCCGCTCAAAAGGCTGCGCAGCGCGCGTCCGGTCGGCGCGAGCACGAAACCGGTCCGCGTGTCCTTCGCAGGTGCGGCGCCGGCCCTGAAGGCCTCGCGGCCCGCGGGCAGAACCAGATCGACGGGCCGGTCGATGAAGGGCAGCCCCAGATGGTCCGCAAGGGCGCGATAGTACCGCTTCTCGTCGACATATCCTTCGGCGACGGCCGTTTCGTCCGCGCCGACGCCTTGGGCGGAGGCACGCATCCTGATCAGGCGCGCCTCGCTCCGTCCAAGCAGGGTCCGCGGCAGGAAATCGAGCGCCGGATCGATCCGGAAGGCGTGGTCGAGCGGCCGCGTCGCGGGCTTGTCGACCGGAAGGCCGGGGGCGGGCCGCCGACTTTCGGGTCGGTGCGGGTCGTGAAGACGTTGCATGCGGGGAAACTCCGTGGCGAGGGGAACTGTCTCTCGCGCTCCCGGCGCCCAGCCGTCGGAATCGACAGGGTCCTCCTCCGTCGCTTGCTCCGCCCCGCGCTTTGCGCTTCGATCGCCCCCGGATCTCTCCGGGGGCTTTCTCATGTCGGACATCGCGGATCTCGACGGCGCGGCACTGCGGCGGCTCTATCGTTCCAAGGCGCTTTCTCCCGTCGAGGTCGTACGCGACGTCCTCGACCGGGCCGACCGTTTCGAGCCTGCGGTGAACGCCTTCACGCGTCTCGACCGGGAGGGCGCGCTCGCCGCCGCCCGGGCCTCCGAAGCCCGGTGGAGCCGCGGCGAGGCCTCCGGCCTTCTCGACGGCGTTCCCGCCACGATCAAGGACAACATCGCCGTCGCCGGATGGCCGAACCGTCGCGGCTCGGCCGTTACGCCCGATACGCCCTCCGCCGAGGACGCGCCCGTCGTTGCGCGGCTGCGGGAAGAGGGCGCGATCCTTCTCGGCAAGACGACCATGCCCGAATTCGGCTGGAAGGGCGTCGGCGACTCCCCGCTTTCCGGCATCACCCGCAATCCCTGGAACACCGGCCGCAATCCCGGCGGCTCCTCGGCGGGAGCCGCGGTCTGCGCGGCGCTCAATCTGGGCGTGATCCATATCGGCACGGACGGGGCGGGCTCGATCCGCATCCCCGCCGCCTTCTGCGGCGTCTTCGGCATCAAGGCGAGCTACGGCCGCGTCCCGGCCCATCCCGTCTCGACCATGGGCTATCTCGCCCATGTCGGCCCGCTGACCTGGACGGTGGAGGATGCGGCGCTCGCGCTGTCGATCATCGGCCGGCCCGACGCGCGCGACATGTCCGCCATGACCGTGCCGCCGCCCGACTACCGCACGGGGCTCACGGATTCGCTGCGCGGCCTGCGCATCGCCTGGTCGCCCCGGCTCGGCTATGTGAAGACGCTCCATCCCGAGGCGGAAGCCGCCGCCGCGAACGCCGCGCGCGTCTTCGAGGATCTCGGCGCGGTCGTGGAGGCCTGCGATCCCGGCTTCGAAGATCCCGCCGCGGTGCTGGAGACGCTCTGGTCGGCCGGCGCCGCGCTTGCGCTCCGTTCCTTCACGGCCGAACAGCGGGCGAAGATGGATCCCGGCCTCGTCGACGCCGCCGATCGGGGCGAACGGGTATCGGGCGCGGATTATGCCGAGGCTCTGCTCTACGGCAGCAATCAGGTCGGCCGCATCATGGCGGAGTTCCACGCCCGCTACGACCTGCTGCTCACGCCGAGCCTCGCGCTCCCGGCCTTCGAGGCCGGGCACGAGACGCCCGCGGACGGCAGCCTGGGTTCGGACTGGACGGCGTGGACGCCCTACACCTACCCCTTCAACATCACCCGTCAGCCCGCCGCGACGGTGCCTTGCGGGCTTTCGTCCGACGGGCTGCCCTTGGGTCTTCAGATCGTGGGGCCGATGAATGCCGACGCGCTCGTGCTGCGGGCGGCGAAGGCCTTCGAGAGCGCGCGGCCCTTCGCCCGAATCTCCGCACCGCGGGCGGGATGATCTCCCGCCCGGGCCGTCGTCCGCTCAGCGGATGAATTGATCCACGTAATCCGCGCCGAGGCCCACGGCCTCGTAATGCTTGCGGCACATGTCGATCTTGGTGAAGACGTCCTCATAGCCGCGGACATTGCCGTCCGGGTCCACATAGATCATCGCGCCGTTCACCTGGAACAGCGTCATCATCTCTTCGACGTCCTCGTCGACGACGAGCGTATGCGTCTCGCCCGGCGCCTCGTAGACATAGCCGCCTTCGGTGGCGACCCAGTCATGTTCGAGGTAACGCCACTTGCCCTTCAGCACGAAGCCGTGGACGGGCTGCGGGTGACGGTGGCGCGACAGCACGCCCGACTTCCTCACGCGCAGGATGTTCTGCCAATAGCCGCGCGAGGCGGAGAGCAGCAGCGGGCGGAACCAGACGTTCTCGGCCTGCGGCACCCAGACGCGCTCGTCCTTCGGGATCGCGTCGGGGATCACGACTTCCGGCGGCGATTCCTTCGGCTGCGGATGCTTGTAGGGCATCCGCTTCTCGGCCTCGCTCTCGGCGGCGACGTTCGGGCGCGTGACGGCGTTCATGACGTTGTCCTTTCGGCGTTCTTCTTGACGCGCATTCAACCCGCTCGGCCGTCCGAGCGCAACGCGGGACCGCCCCGTCGAACCGCAATCTTCGGGCCGCATCGTCGCGGCCTCGATCGCTTTCGAGACCGATTCTCGGCATCCGGGGGGGGGAGACGCCGATCAGAGCGTCAGATAGCCGCCGTCGACCGGAAGCACCGTCCCCGTCACGAATTTGGCGTTGTCGGACAGCAGCATCAGCACCGCGCCCGCGACGTCCGAAGGATCGCCCCAGCGGCCCATGGGCGTGCGGTCGACGATCGGCTTCGACCGTTCCGGGTTTTCGGTCAGCGGCTTGGTGAGTTCGGTGGCGATCCACCCGGGCGCGACCGCGTTCACGCGGATGCCCTCCGGTCCCCAGGCGGCGGCGAGCGACTTGGTGAGCTGCGCCACCCCGCCCTTCGAGGCCGAATAGCCCGGCACGAAGGGCGAGCCGAAGAAGGAGAGCATGGAGGCCGTATTGACCACCGAGCCCTTGCTTTCGAGCAGCTTGGGCTTGGCCGCGAGGCAGACGCGCATCGTGCCGACGAGATTGACCTCGATCGTGCGGCGGAAGCCCTCGACCGTGAACTCCTTGCCCTCGCGCATGATGATGCCCGCGCAGTTCACGACCGCGTCGAGCCGGTCGCAGCGCGCGAGCGCCGCCGCCACGCTCGCGTCGTCCGTCACGTCGAGCAGCACGGGCGTGATCCCCTTCTGCGGCGCGAAGGCGTCGATCTCGGCCTGCGAGACGCCGCCCGCGATCACCGTCCAGCCTTCGGCCGCCAGCGCGCGCGACACGCCTTCGCCGATGCCGCGGGTTCCGCCCGTCACCAATGCCGTCTTCATGTCAGCGGCCCGCCAGTCTTGAATCATAGAGAAGCGCCGCGTCGAGCAGCACCTGCGCGCCCGCCGCGCAATCGTCGAAGGACGAGGATTCGAGTTCGTTGTGCGAGAGCCCGTCCGCCGAGGGGATGAAGATCATCGCCGCCGGCGCGACGCTCTGCACATAGGCCGCGTCATGACTTGCGCCCGAAATGCAGTCCCGCGTCGCATGGCTCGAGATCGCCGCGGCCTCGCGCACCGCCGCGACGCAATCCGCGTCGAAGGGGATCGGCGCGGCCTTCCAGATGCGCTCGATGACGAAGGACGTGCCGTTCATGGCCGCGATCTCCGCGGCCGCCGCGCGCACTTCCGCCTCCATGACCTCGAGAACCTCGTCCTTCGGGTCGCGCAGATCGATGGTGAAGCGCACCTCGCCCTGGACCACGTTGATGGAGGGAGCCGCCGGCGTCAGTTCGCCGATGGTGCCGACCGCGGTCGGCCCGTGGCTCCGCGCGATCTTGTCGATGCGGTCCACGAGCCGCGCGACGGAGAGCAAGGCGTCCGCCCGCTTGAACATGGGCGTCGCGCCCGCATGGCCGTCGACGCCCGTGCAGACGCCGTTGAACCAGCGCATGCCCTGCACATGGGTCACGACGCCGATCGTCTTGCCTTCGGCTTCGAGAAAGGGGCCCTGCTCGATATGCAGTTCGAAATAGGCGGAGAGTTTCCGCCCGCCCACCGGAGCCGCGCCGCGATAGCCGATCGCGTCGATCGCCTGCGCGAAGGTGACGCCGTCGCGGTCGGCCTTGGCATGGACGTCCTCGACCTTCAGCGCGCCCGCGAAGGCGCCCGAGCCCATCACGGCCGGCGTGAAGCGCGAGCCTTCCTCGTTCGTCCAGTTCACGAGCAGGAAGGGCGCTTCGGTCTCGACGCCGTTGTCATGCAGCGTCCGCAACGCCTCGAGCCCGGCGAGAACGCCCAGCACGCCGTCGAACTTGCCGCCGGAAGGCTGCGTGTCGAGATGGCTGCCCATCGCGATCGGAGGGAGGTTCGGGTTCTTGCCGGGCCTGAGCGCGAACATGTTGCCGACCGCATCGACCGTCACGCTGCAGCCCAGCGCCTCGCATTGCGCCTTGAACCAGTCGCGGACCCGGCGGTCCTCGTCGGACAAGGTCAGGCGACGCACGCCGCCCTTGGCGGTGCCGCCGATGGTTCCGGTCTCATGGATGTCGTCCCAGAGCCGCTTGCCGTCGATCTTGAGATTACGCATGTCGTCCCTCGAAAACGGGCCGGATCATGCGCGAGCTTCGGCGATTTCGGCAACCCGCGCCGGGCGCGGATCTCGTGAGACGAAGGCGAGGGCTTCGCGCAGCACCTCGACGCCCGCACCGCGCTTGACGCCTTCGACCGAAAGATGCCGCCGCCAGAGGCGCGCGCCGGGCCGGCCGGGGAAAAGCCCGAGCATGTGCCGCGTCATGGAATGCAGCGGCACGCCGTCCGCGAGACGCCTCTCGACATAGGGGATATAGGCCTCCACGGCCGCGAAGGCGTCCGGCACGGGCGCATCCTCGCCGAACAGCACGGGGTCGACGGCCAGCAGCAGTTCGGGATCGTGATAGGCCGCGCGGCCCAGCATCACGCCGTCCATGACCGCGAGTTCGCGCATGCAGTCCTCGATCGAGGCGAGCCCGCCGTTGAGCGCCACGGGTACGTCGGGGAGCCGGGCCTTGAGGCGATGGACGCGGTCGTAATCGAGCGGCGGGATCTCGCGGTTCTCCTTGGGGGAGAGACCCTTCAGCCAGGCCTTGCGCGCATGCACGACGAGCGCGTCGCAGCCCGCCGCGAGCACCGCGTCGGCGAGCCGGTCCAGCGCCTCTTCCGGGTCCTGATCGTCCACGCCGATGCGGCATTTGACGGTCACGGGAACCTTCACCGCCGCCTTCATGGCCGCTACGCATTCGGCCACGAGCTCCGGTTCCTGCATCAGACAGGCTCCGAAACGGCCTTCCTGCACGCGGTCGGAGGGGCAGCCGCAATTGAGATTCACCTCGTGATAGCCCTCGGCCTCGCAGATGCGCGCGGCTTCGGCGAGGTCCTTTGCGTCCGATCCCCCCAGCTGCACGGCGACCGGATGTTCCGCCGGGTCGAACCCGATGATGCGCTCCCGCACGCCGTGGATCACGGCTCCCGTGGTGACCATCTCCGTATAGAGCCGCGCCCGGCGCGACAGCGTCCGGTGAAACGCCCGGCAATGGCGGTCCGTCCAATCCATCATCGGCGCGACGGAGAAGCGAAGGCTGTTGGAAGCGTGCACTTTTTCTTTTGCTTTCAGGGTGTCATGCGCTCAGGGCGGGCCGTTTCGACGTGACCGTATCGCGCATCGCGCAGCGTCTTGCAGCACATGCTCCGATGGTCGCGGTCGTCTTGCCTCAAGACGGGCGCGATCTCGAACGCCTTATGCGGCCATGTTCTTCAGGGCCTCGGTGACCGATTTCGGGTCACGCTGGATCACGATCATATAGGCGCGCATCGCGCCGAGCGGCCTGTTCCGGCCCTGCTCCCAATTCCGCACCTGAGCTATCGAGAAACCGAAGGTGTTCGCGAAGTCCGGCTGCGACATCTTCAGGGCGTTCCTGATCGCCTTGACGTCGATCTCCGGCGGCACGAAAAGCTTCGGCGGCTCTTTCTCCCCGCGGGCGATGGCTCCTGCATCGAGGAGGCCCGCCATGATCTTGTTGAAGGCGGTCATGTCCGCTTCCCCTTGTTCCTGCGTCATTTCGTAACCGGCTTGCGGTACGCTTCCTTGATGGCCGCGGCGGCCGAAGCGAGCGCATTGCGCTCGGCCTTGGTGAAGTTTTCGCGGTCGCCCTTGGAGAGGACCGCGAGAAGAAACACCGGAAGAAACTCTCCGGTGTAGAACGTGACCGCGCGAAAGCCTCCGCTTTTCCCCTTGCCTCGCCCGGCCCAACGCAGCTTTCGGCACCCTCCGGTTCCCGGCATTTCGTCGCCGGCCATCGGGTTCCGCGCCAGATGCTCGACCAATTCATCGACCTCCCGATCCGACAGTCCGGCATCGGCGGCTTGGGCAATGAAAGGGGCTGTCCAACAAATGCTGTGCACGTTTCTTACAGTACGCGAAACACGCACTCATTCAAGGAAAAAGCTCGATCCGCTTTTCGCATCACCCGAATGAGGATGCCGAGACCGAAATGATGATTGCATCAGGTCGATTGCGGCAAGGCTCGAGGTCCGGACGGAATTCCGGGATTTTTCGTCGCTCCGATCCATCATCGGCGCGACGGAGAAGCGGAAACCGCGGTCGATTTCGGGGTTCGGGTCTCTCGGTTCGGCGCCTCGCCCTGCATGGGGGGCCTTGATCGGTCGTCCGGGGATGTCCCCCGATCGAACCGAAGCGCAACCTGTCGGGGGCCTCGTGCCGACCTCGGAGCCGCCACGAGCCTCGCGTCAGGCGCGGAGCGGGTGCCCGCCGGGGCGCTTGCGCTCATGCACGGAATGCCGCAAGGACCGTCAGAAACCCTCCGGACCGACACCCATGCTCGCATCGATCCCCTTGGCCGATTTCATCTATCTCGGCATCGGCCTGCTCGCTGCGGGCGCGATCACGGGGCTTCTCGCGGGCGTCTTCGGCGTCGGCGGCGGCGCGGTGGTGGTTCCGATCCTTTACGAGCTCTTCCGCATGGTCGGCGTCGAGGAGACGCTGCGCATGCCGCTCGCGGTCGGCACGTCGCTCGGCATCATCATTCCGACCTCGATCCGCTCCTTCCGCGCGCACAAGAAGAAGGGCGCCGTCGACCTGTCGGTCCTGAAGCTCTGGGCCGTTCCCGTCGTGATCGGCGTGGTCATCGGCAGCCTCGCGGCGCGCCATGCGCCCGAGTCCGTCTTCAAGATCGTCTTCGTCGTCGTCGCGAGCGCCAGCGCGATCCGGCTGCTCTTCGGCAAGGACAGCTGGCGCATCGCCGACGTCCTGCCCGGGGCCTTCGTCATGCGGGTCTACGGCCTCGTGCTCGGCGTCCTGTCCGCGCTGATGGGCATCGGCGGCGGACAATTGTCCAACCTTTTCATGACCTTCTACGGCCAGCCGATCCACCGGGCCATCGCCACCTCGTCCGGGCTCGGCGTCATCATCTCCATTCCGGGCACGATCGGCTACATCTATGCCGGATGGCCGCAGATGGCGGAGCTCCCGCCGCTGTCGATCGGCTACGTCTCGCTGATCGGCGTCGCGCTGGTGATCCCGACGAGCATCTGGACCGCGCCGATCGGCGCCAATCTGGCCCACCGCCTGTCCAAGCGCCGTCTCGAAGTCGCCTTCGGCATCTTCCTCTCGCTCGTCAGCGCCCGCTTCCTGACCAGCCTCTTCGTCTGAACCTTCAGCAGCGCGCGGGACCGCCCGCTCCGCCGGTGACGCAGCGCCCGACGGGGCGCGACGTCGCCCGGAGGCGTTCGGGCAGTTCCGCCATGATCGCGCGCCGCGCGACTTCGTCGATCGAGCCCCAGGCGGCGATCTCGTCGGTCGTGCGGCCGCATCCCCGGCACAGGCCCGTGGCGCGATCGATCGTGCAGATCCTGACGCAGGGCGTCGATACGGGCATGAGCGCGATTCTCCCGCCGGGGTGTTTGCCGTGAAGCGGGCCGCTCCTCAAGCGAATTCGCGCCGGTCCCGGTCCGGTCGCCGCCCGAAGCCTTCCATCGCCATCACGGAACATGCGGCGATATGGCTGCGGAGCATCTGCAGATGCGGCACGGCATCTCCGAAGCCGAGTTCCGTCATCCTGATCTCGATGTCGATCACGTCCTTGACCAGAGAGGCCACGCGCCGATCGTATTCGGCTTCGCCCAGTTCGACCGCGGGCGTCGCGTATCGGTTCATCTTCCAAATTCCCTGTCCGACAATGAAATGGAGCACGCAAACCGAATCAGCTCCGTAACCTAGGATAGTGCGAATTCGTTCTTTGCCATCTGGGGTAGATGAAAAAAACGCGCGGCTCCGTCGGTCCGGCGCTCAGACCATCGCCGCCGCCGCGGCGATGACGAGCAGGAAGGCCAGTTCCGAAACCTGCTGGGCCGCGCCCGCCACGTCGCCCGTCTGCCCGCCGATCATCCTGCGCGAGAGCGCGACCACGGGCAGCGCGACCACGAGGCTCGCCGCGACCGCGAGCAGTCCCTGCAGCGGAGAGATCTCGGCGCCCTGCAGGATCAGCACCGCGATCACGATCGCGAGCGAAATGCAGACGGTCAGCGCCCGTCCGCCGGGGCGGCCGACGGCGGCCGATTTTCCGTCGGGCTTGGCGTTGGGCAGCCGATGGAGCGGAATGAGCCCGGCGCTGCGCGAGAGCGGCGCGGCGGCGAGCATCGCGAGCGCCGCCCCGCCCGGCCCCAGATCGCCGATGATCTCGGCCAGCGCCGCGGCCCGGAGCAGGATCGAAAGCGCGATCGCCGCCGCGCCGAAGGTTCCCACCCGGCTGTCGGTCATGATCTCCAGGCGGCGTTCCGGCGTCGCTCCGCCGCCGAAACCGTCGGCGGTGTCGGCGAGCCCGTCCTCGTGGAACGCCCCCGTCGACCAGACCGAAACGCAGATCGCGAGAAGCGCCGCGAGCCACGGCCCCCAGATCGAGGCGGCGAGGATCGCCGTGACCGTGGCGGGCAGCGCGATGAAGAGCGACGCCACGGGCAGCATCCGCACGATCCGCGTGAAGTCGGGCACGCCGTGCGGATCGCCCTCGAAGGGCAGCGCCGGCACCGGAATGCGCGAATAGAAGCGGACGCAGCGGACGGTATCGACGAGGAGCGCGGAGAAAGGGTCGTGTCCCGCTTGCGTCGTTTCGTCCGCCATCGCTTCACCTCCGGGATGCCCGCGGTTATGAAGACCGCGACTCATCGACGGAACCATGCCATGTCCGCCCCCCTGATCGCGACCGGTCTTCCTTTCGAGGACATCCGTCTCCTGTTCGAAATGATGCCGGAGGCCGATGCGGAGGCCGTGCGCCTCGTCCGCGAGCGGGACGCGCGGCTCGTCAAGCCGCCGGGCAGTCTCGGACGGCTGGAGGAGATCGTGGAATGGCTCGCGGCGTGGCAGGCCACGTCCAAGCCTGCGGTGCGGCGTCCGACGGTCTGCGTCTTCGCCGCCAATCACGGCGTCGCGGGGCGCGGCGTATCGGCCTATCCCCCGAGCGTGACGCGCATGATGCTGGAGACCTTCGCCGCGGGCGGGGGAACGATCAACCAGCTCTGCGCGGCCTTCGATTTCGGGTTCAAGGTCTTCGATCTCGCGCTCGATCTCCCCACGGGCGACATCACCGTCGAGCCTGCGCTCGACGAGCGTTCCTGCGTCGCGACCATGGCCTTCGGCATGGAGGCGGTGGCGGGCGGCACCGACCTTCTCGGCCTCGGCGAGATGGGCATCGGCAACACGACGTCGGCCGCGGCCATCTATGCCGCGCTCTACGGCGGCGATCCGGACCGCTTCGTCGGGCGCGGGGCGGGAGCCGACGAGGCGCAGCTCGCGCGCAAGCGCGATGCGGTCCGCGCCGCGCTCGCGCTCCACGCCGCGCATCTCTCCGATCCCTTCGAGGTGCTGCGCCGCTTGGGCGGGCGCGAAATCGCCGCGATCGCGGGCGCGATCGTCGCCGCGCGCAGCCAGCGCGTGCCCGTCGTGCTCGACGGCTATGTGGTGACGGCCGCCGCCGCGGTGCTGCACGCGGTCTCGCCGTCCTCGATCGACCACTGCATGGCCGGGCATCTGTCCGCCGAAGGCGCGCATGCGGAGGTGCTGGAGCGGCTCGGCAAGAAGCCGATCCTCGATCTCGGGATGCGTCTCGGGGAGGGGTCGGGCGCGGCGCTCGCGATGTCGGTCGTCAAGGCCGCCGCGGCCTGTCATGCGGGGACGGTCACCTTCGAGGAGGCGGGTATCCCGGTCGGTTGATCAGGCGGCGCGGGCCCGCGCCGCCTGGCGGCCGGGCAGCGCCGGAGCCGCGGGTTCGGTCAGCCGCGCGGGCGGGAACACGATCATCGCGAGCGTGCCTTCGCCCGATCGCGAGATCAGCTCGAACCGGCCGCCGTGCAGCTCCACGAGCCCCTTCACGATGGGCAGTCCGAGACCCGTCCCCTGTTCGGCCGATTTGATCGCGAGCGTACCGCGACCGAAGGTCTGCATGATCACCGGGATCTCGCTCTCCGGAATCCCGGGGCCGCTGTCCTGCACGGAGACGAACTGCCCCCCTTCCGCCGTCGATCCGATGCGGATGCGGATGTCCCCGCCGTTGGGAGTGAATTTGATGGCGTTGGAGAGGATGTTGAGCGCGATCTGCCGCAGCGCGCGCTCGTCCGCCCACAATCCGCTCAATTCCGGCTCGGTCGTCTGCTCGATCTCGATGCGCTTGCTGACCGCGCGCAGCTGCAGGAGCCGGCAGCATTCCGAGACGACGTCGGGAAGCGAGACGCAGCTCTCGTTGAGTTCATACCTCCCCGCCTCGATGCGCGAGAGGTCGAGGATCTCGTTGATGATGTTGAGCAGCATCTCGCCGCTCGCATGCACGTCCTCGGAATATTCGCGATAGGCGGCGACCGAGTGCCGTCCGAGAAGCTCCCCCTTCATCACCTCGGAGAAGCCGAGGATCGCGTTCAGCGGGGTCCGCAATTCGTGGCTCATGGTCGCGAGGAAGCGTGATTTGGCGAGGTTCGACTCCTCCGCCCGGCGCCGGGCCTCTTCCGAATTCGCGTTCGACTGTTCCAGTTCGGCGATCAGCGCGTCCTTCTCCGCCCGATGCAGCACGATGCGCTCCACCGAGGAGCTGAGCCGACCCGTCATGAAGAGGAAGAAGGTCTGCGCGCTCGCCATCACCATCGCGAGGGCCACGTTCGACACGTTCGGATCGATCACCACGATCGCGATGACGCCGCCGAGCAGCGGGGCGATCCCCGCGATCACCGCGACCGGGACGCTCGCGCCCAGCATCACACCCGCCGCCGAGACGAGCAGATGCACGACCAGCGCGAAGGTCCGCGCGCCTTCGCCCGGCGAATGCAGGCCCACGAAGATGAAGGAGGCCCAAGCGAGCCCCTGCAGGATCTCCGCGACGATGAAACGCCGCCGCCAACGGTCGAGATCGACTTCGCCTGCGGGCTTCCGGAGGAAGGACACGACGACCGCCGTGCCGATCCCGAAGCTCGCCGCCACGGCCGCGCCCGCGACCGCCGCCGCTTGCGGCGGCATCAGCATGCCCGCCGCGATGCAGGAGGCGAAGACGAGAATTCCGAAGGCGATCGCCGAATTCGCCCGATTCGCGGCGTAGAGCCTGAGCAGCTCGTAGCGCAGCATGCGGTCCATGGCTTCGCCGCCGAACATGGTCTTGCCCGGGGCCCGCTCGCGCCTGCGCGCCGCGGGTTCGGAGGGCAGGGCCGTCCTGAGGTCGGTGAACACGGCGTCGGACAAGGGAGTTTTCCCGGATTTCGATCACGCCATCTTCTCGGGAAAACGTTAACGGCGGGCTGATCGCGCGCTCCTCGGGCCCGCCGAGCTTAACCATGATGAATGAAATGCAACCGGCGTCCCGCAGGGCGTCGCGGCCTTTCGCGAGAAGCGCGAGCCGCGTTTCGCCCTGCGCCGCGGCGAATGCAGGAACCGTCCCGCCCGTCGCGCCGTTGAAGTCGGCAATCCCCCCGAAAGGGGGGCCCGACGGAACGGCCGCGTCGCTCGTATTCCGCCTTCTTTTCGCCTTCGACCATTCAGGCCGAGTTCAACGACGCGAACGTTCCATCGGGGTCGGCTTTCGAGGAGCGCCCCGATGTCCGCCCGTCCGCTTTCCCTTCTCGCCGCATGCCTCTGCGCCCTGTGGTTCTGGTCGTCGGCCTCGCCCGCCGCGGCCCGGGAGCGTCTGGGTCTCGTCATGGGCATCTCGACCTATCCCGACGGTTCGCTCGCGACCCCGGTGAACGACGCCGCGCTCGTGGCCGAAGCCTTGCGCGGAGCGGGCTTCGATCTGGTCCAAGGCGCCGATCTCGACGAGGCCGCCCTGCGCAACGCGGTGCGCGACTTCCTCGATCGCGTCAGACGCGCGGGTCCCGATGCGGCGGTGGTGATCTATTTCGCGGGTCGCGGCGCTCAATTCGACGGCGACGTCCATCTGATCCCCGCCGGCGCGAGGATCGAGCGTTCGGCCGACATTCCCATCGCGGGTTACCGCGTGTCCGACATTCTGCGCGCCATGGGCGACGGGGCCCTCCGCGTCGTCGTTCTCGACGCGGCCCATCCCCTGCCCGAAATGCCCGGCGATCCGCTCGCTCCGGGGCTCTCGCCGCTCGATCCCCCGCCGGGAACGCTCGTCGCCCTGTCGACCGCTCCGAATCTGATCCTGCCCGACGCGCCCGGTCCCTACGGCGCCTATGCCAAGGCCTTCGTCGAGATGATGCGGGCGCCCGGCCTCGATCTCGAAACGATGTTCGACAAGATCCGTCTGCGCGTCCACGAAACCACCGGCGGGCAACAGGTGCCGTGGCATCAGGCGCGGCTCGAGGCCGTCGATTTCACCTTCTTCGACGCGCGCGAGAGCGCGCAGGCGCCGCTTCCGCCCGCGCGGGCCCCTCGGGTCACGGCGGATCGGCCCTTGCGTTCGATGTCGCCGGACGAGGCCTATGCCGTCGTGATCGAACGCGACGAAATCCCGCTCTATCAGGATTTTCTGACCTACTTCCCCGATGCCCCGACCGCGCCGCGCGTCATCGCCCTGTTGTCCCTCCGCCGCGAGGCCGTGATCTGGCGGCAGACGCGCAACAGGGATTCGCGCGAGGCCTATTGGACGTATCTCCGCCGCTATCCCGACGGCTTCCATGTCGCGGATGCCCATCGCAGGCTTGCGCGCCTGTCCGCGCCGCTGCTGCCGCCGCCGCTCTTCGACGTCTACGAATATGTCGATCTGCCGCCGCCGTTGCCCTTCCTCGAGACGATCCGGCCCACGGTGATCGTCGAGGAGTTCTATCTGCTTCCGCCGCCTCCGCCCGCCTTCGTGCTGCTGCCTCCGCCGCCGCCCGACATCATCGTGCTGCCTCCGCCTCCGCCGCCGATGCCGGGACTTCTGCCCGTTCCGGTCCCGATTCCCCCGCCGCTCTGGGCCAAGCCGCCGCCTCCGCCGCGGCCGCCCTTGGTCGTGCAGCCCTTGATCGCGCCGCCGCCGACCCCCCGGATTCCGCCCCGCGCCTCGCCCGTGCGGGGCCCGGGCGCTCCGCTCGCGCCGCTCGCTCCGCCCGCTGCCGGCCAAGTTCCCGCTCTTCTTCCGGCTCCGGTCGCGCCCGAGCGGGGCCCGGCTCTCGCACCCGCACCCGCTCCCGTGGTTCCGGGGGCGCCGCCCGCCGCCAGGCCCGGGCCGCCGCGCCCGCCGGTCGCGGCCCCGGTTCCGCCGGCCGTCACGCCCGGCGCCCCCCGTCCTCCGCTCGCCGCTCCCGCTCCGATTCCGCCCGCCGCGCAGGAGCCCGTCCGCCCGCCGACGGCCGTCGCTCCGCCGCCGGTCGCCCGGCCGCAACCCGCGCGTCCCGGCGAGCCGGTTCAGGCGCGTCCGCCGGTGGTCCCGCGACCCGACGGAGCGCCCGCCGTCGCGCCCGACCGCGAGCCCGGCGTGACGGGAACGCCCGCGCCGCCGCGTCTGCGCCCGCCCGCCGCATCCGCCCCGGTCGTCGCGCCTCCGCCCGCGGTCGCGCCGCGTCCGGAACCCGAGCGCGCCCGGCCGCCCCGCGCCGAACCCCCTCGGGGCGCACCACCTCGTGTCGAAACGCCCCGCGCCGAACCCCCGCGTGTCGCACCACCTCGTGCCGAAACGCCTCGCGCCGAGCCCCCGCGTGTCGCACCACCTCGTGTCGAAACGCCTCGCGCCGAGCCGCGCCGCCCCGAGCCGCCCCGTACCGTCGCGCCGCCGCGCGGTCCCGATCCCGGAATCACGGGTTCGCGCGCGGCTCCGCCCGCGATGCGTTCGGCTCCGCCGCCCGCCGCGCCGCGGATCGAGGCCCCGCGACCTGCGCCGCCCGTTCAGGCGGCCCCTCGTCCGGATCGGCCGCCGCCCGCCGCCGTCTCTCCGCGCGGCGCGCCTCCGGCCGCGGGCCGCCCCGGCCCGGTCTGCGGCGTGCCGGGACGGCCGCCCTGCGCCCGCTGACCCCACGAAAAAGGCCGCGGATCGCTCCGCGGCCTCGTGTCTCTCCGCCGGAGCGTCGGGCTTACTTGATCAGACGGGCGATGAGGCTCGACGTGTCCCAACGGCCGCCGCCCATGTCCTGCACGTCGCCGTAGAACTGGTCGACGAGCGCGGTGACGGGCAGATGCGCGCCGTTGTTGCGGGCTTCGGCGAGGCAGATGCCGAGATCCTTGCGCATCCAGTCGACGGCGAAGCCGAATTCGAACTTGCCCGCATTCATCGTCTTGTAGCGGTTCTCCATCTGCCAGCTCTGCGCCGCGCCCTTGGAGATCGCCTCGATCACCGCTTCCGCGTCGAGACCCGCGCGCTTGGCGAAGGCGATCGCTTCCGAAAGGCCCTGCACGAGGCCGGCGATGCAGATCTGATTGCACATCTTGGTGAGCTGGCCCGCGCCCGAAGCGCCGAGGCGCTTGCAGGCCCGCGCATAGGCCATGATCACGGGTTCCGCCGCGGCATAGGCGTCCTCGTCCCCGCCGCACATCACGGTGAGGACGCCGTTCTCCGCGCCCGCCTGGCCGCCCGAGACCGGCGCATCGACGAAGTTCAGCCCGAGCTTCTTCGCTTCCGCGTGAAGCTCGCGCGCGACTTCCGCCGATGCGGTGGTGTTGTCGACGAAGATCGCGCCCTTCTTCATGCCTGCGAAGGCGCCGTCCGGTCCGAGCACGACCGCGCGCAGATCGTCGTCATTGCCCACGCAGGCGAAGACGAAGTCGCGGCCCTGCGCCGCCTCGCGGGGCGTCTTCGCCGCGGCCCCGCCGAACTGCGCGGCCCATTTCTCGGCCTTCGCGAAAGTGCGGTTGTAGACGGTGACGTCGTGACCGCCCTTCGTCTTGAGATGTCCGGCCATGGGATAACCCATGACGCCGAGACCGAGGAAAGCGACGTTCGCCATGAAAGACACTCCTTGAGGCTTCTTCTTCGTTCGAGACGGTCGGGCCGCATCGCATCGCGTCGCAGGACCGCCCGTTCGATTCGGGATCATGAGATAGAGCGCCGCGGCGAAAAGATAGCCCGGCCCGTGCTTCCGGGCCGTGAGGCGAGGGGGCCGTTGACCGCGCGGCGTCGGGGCCGACATAAGGAGCGCCCCGGCCTGCGCCGGATTTCAAGATGGAGCCCCCGCCTTGCTCACCGAACAGACCGTCCTCGCCGCCCTTGAAGCCGTGCTCGGCCCCGACGGCCGTACGCCGCTTCCCCGTTCCGGGGCGCTTCAAGGCGTCACCGTTCAGGGCGACAAGGTCTATGTCTCGATCACGGCCGAGCCCGCACAGGCCGCCGCCTTCGAGCCCATGCGCAAAAGCGCGGAAGAGATCGTCAAGGGGCTTGCGGGCGTGAAGGCCGCCCTGGTCATGCTGACGGCGGAGCGCGCCGCGCAGCCCGGCGGCGCCGCCCCCGGTCCCCGCGCCCAAGGCGCGACGCAGCGCACGATCGTTCCGGGCATCAAGCACATCATCGCGGTCGCCTCCGGCAAGGGCGGGGTCGGCAAGTCGACCACGTCGGTCAATCTCGCGCTCGCCCTTCAGGGCCTCGGTCTGAAGGTCGGCATTCTCGACGCGGACATCTACGGTCCTTCGCTGCCCAAGCTCTTCGCCCTTCGCGGCAAGCCGCAGGTGAAGGAGGGGCGCATCCTCGAGCCGCTCGACGGCTACGGGCTCAAGGTCATGTCGATCGGCTTCCTGATCGAGGAGGAGGCGGCGGTCATCTGGCGCGGGCCCATGGTCATGTCGGCGCTGCAGCAGATGCTGCGCGAAGTCGCTTGGGGCGAACTCGACGTGCTCGTCGTCGACATGCCGCCGGGCACGGGCGACGCGCAACTCACCATGGCGCAGGCCGTGCCGCTGGCGGGTTCCGTCATCGTCTCGACGCCGCAGGATCTCGCGCTCATCGATGCCCGCCGCGGCATCGCGATGTTCAAGCGCGTCGAGGTCCCCATCCTCGGCCTGATCGAGAACATGAGCTATTTCCTCTGCCCCTCCTGCGGCACGCGCTCCGACATCTTCGGGCACGGCGGCGCGCGTCACGAGGCCGAGCGGCTGGGCGTGCCCTTCCTCGGCGAGGTGCCGCTTCACATGGACATCCGCGAGCGTTCGGATGCGGGCCTGCCCGTGGTCGCGACCCAGCCCGACGGTCCGCATGCGAGGATCTATGCCGACATGGCGCGCAAGGTCTGGGCGACGCTGTCCGGAGAGGGCGCCGGCAGGGCCGCGCCGCGGATCGTGATCGAGTGACGGGGCGCGCCGAACGCGGCCGTCATCCCGATCGGCGGCTGGCCTGCATATACGTCCTCAGGACCGCGTTCATCCGGGCCTGATAACCGCGGCCCTGGGACTTGAACCAGTCGACCACGTCGCGGTCGAACTTGGCGTTGACGACCGTTTTCTCCGGCGTGCCCGTGACGACGGCGTGAACCCAATCCGCCGCGGACGTCGCCGGGTTTTCTGCATCTTCCGCCGCCATGCGCTCGATGTCTTCGTCCGTCAGAGCATCGATCCGAGCCCAGTCGGTTCGGCCTTCGGCCGTCCGTCTGTCATTCTTCGCGATGCCGCGCTTCGCCTTCGCGTTCATGATAGACCGCCCTTTCTTCCCGGCTCGCGGGCCGGACCGAAATCAGATGCCGCCTTCCGTTCCGCGGCGTCCAAGTCACGTTGACGACCCTCTTGTCGAACACCACGAGGCTGTTGAACCGCTCCTCGCCGTAGTCGATCCGACGATCGAGCCGCGTCACCATGAAGCGTCCGTCGAAGGCCGAACTCATCTGCGCGAAGTCGTAGCCGTGCTTCAGAAGATTGAGTCGGGCCTTTTCCTGCGACCAAGAGAAGTCGTCATTCTGCGTCATTCGAAATCTATATGATCGTCAATATAAATCGCGCCGCCCGCGGCGGCAAGGAGGCGAGGGGCCGGGGCCCCTCGCCGGAGCTCAGTAAACCTCTTCGAGAATCCTGAGATAATCCTCTTCGCTCGCGGGCCGGGCGTTGGTCGCATGCGTGTGGTCCGCCGTCGCCGCCTTGGCGATCGCCGGGATCACCTGTTTCGGCACGCCCATCTCCGAGAGACGCGTGGGCAGGCCGAGCGAGGCCGAGAAGCGCTCGAACCAATGCGCCAGATCCTCCGATTCCGGCACGCCCACGGCCTGATGGATGCGGACGAACTTCTCTGGAACGGCCTCGATGTTGAAGCGGATCACGGGCGGCAGAAGCACGGCGTTCAGCGTGCCGTGATGCAGCTTGAACTCGCGCAGCGCGCCGAGCGGGTGGGACAGCGCATGCACCGATCCGAGCCCCTTCTGGAACGCCATGGCGCCTTCGAAGGCCGCGATCATCATCTCGCGCCGCGCCTCGCGGTCCTGACCGTTCGCCACGGCGCGGGGCAGGGCACGGATCGCCCGCTCGAGCCCGTCGATCGCGATCGCCGCCGCGACCGGGTTGTCGATCGGCGAGGTGAAGCATTCGACGCAATGGCTGATCGCGTCCATGCCCGTGGCGGCCGTCAGAACCGGCGGCAGGCCGAGCGTGAGGTCGGGGTCGCAGACGGCGCGTTTGGGCACCAGATGGGGCGAGAGCAAGGCGAGCTTCCGCCCGTCGCGGAAGGTGATCACCGCGCCGCGGCCGACCTCGCTGCCCGTGCCCGCCGTCGTGGGGACTGCGACGGTGGGGGCCGTCCTCGCCGTGATCTTCGGCGTGCCGCCGTGGATCGCCGTAAAGCTCTGCAGCGGCCCCTCATGCGTCGCGAGAATCGCGACGCCCTTGGCGAGATCCATCGGAGAGCCGCCGCCGATCGCGATCAGCCCGTCGCAGTCATGCGCCTTGTAGAGCGCGAGCGCCGCCTCGACGCCTTCTTCGGTCGGGTTGGTGGGCGTGTCGTCGAAGACCGCGCGCACCGTTCCGGCCGGAAGCCCCGCCAGCACCCGGTCGAGAAGGCCCGCGGCGACGACGCCCTTGTCCGTGACGACGAGCGGCCGCGTCATGCCCGCGGCGGCGAGATCCTCCGCCAGACCCCGCACCGCCCCGTGATCGAGTCGGACCGTCGTGATGTAATTGATGAGAGCCAATTGCGCCTCCGAGGTTGATGCAACCGAAGAATGTGCGCCGGCGCGGACGACTGTCGAGTCGCGTATTTTTTTCACGATCGCGGAGACGAAATCCGCTCGTTCGAAGCGCGGCAGCATTGCCTTCATCGCATAACCCGCTAACTTCCGGCCATCGCTGATGGGTGGTCGGAAAACGACCCGAAGAAAGGGAACGCGAAGAACATGAAGCGTCGTCAATTCATCAAAGCGGCGGGCCTCGGCCTCGCCTCCACGGCCGTCGCGGCGCCCGCGATCGCCCAAAGCGCTCCGGAAATCCGCTGGCGTCTGACGTCGAGCTTCCCGAAGTCGCTCGACACGATCTACGGTGCGGCCGAGACCTTCTCGAAGGCCGTCGCCGAAGCGACCGACAACAAGTTCCAGATCCAGGTCTTCGCCGCCGGCGAACTCGTTCCCGCCTTCCAGGCGTTGGACGCCGTTCAGAACAGCACCGTCGAGTGCACCCACACTGCGCCGTACTATTTCGTCGGCAAGGATCCGACCTTCGCCTTCGGCACCGCCGTGCCCTTCGGCCTGAACAGCCGCCAGCTCAATGCGTGGATGTATCACGGCGGCGGCATGGACCTGATGAACGCGTTCTACGCCAAGTACAACGCGATCTCCTTCCCGGCGGGCAACACGGGCTGCCAGATGGGCGGCTGGTTCCGTAAGGAAGTGAAGACCCCGGCCGATCTGCAGGGCCTCAAGTTCCGCATCGGCGGCTTCGCCGGTCAGGTGCTCCAGAAGCTCGGCGCGGTTCCGCAGATGATCCCCGGCGGCGACATCTATCCGTCGCTCGAAAAGGGCACGATCGATGCGGCCGAGTGGGTCGGCCCCTATGACGACGAGAAGCTCGGCTTCAACAAGGTCGCGCCGTTCTACTACTATCCCGGTTGGTGGGAAGGCGGCGCTCAGCTCGCCGTGATGATCAACACGGCGAAGTTCAACGAACTGCCCAAGGCCTACCAGTCCGCGGTCCAGACGGCCGCCGCCATGGCCAATGTCGACATGCAGGCGAAGTACGACGCCCGCAACCCGGCCGCGCTGCGTCGCCTCCTGCAGGCGGGCGCTCAGCTGCGTCCGTTCTCGCCGGAAATCATGGAGGCCTGCTTCAAGGCGGCCAACGAGCTCTACGCGGAAACCTCCGCGAAGAACGCCGACTTCAAGAAGATCCATGACAACTACATGGCCTTCCGCAGCGATCAGGTTCTCTGGGCGCAGATCGGCGAATACACCTACGACACGTTCATGATCCGTCAGCGCGCCCGCGGCTGACGTTTCGATCGTCTCGCGACGGAAAACCCCGGAGGCTCCGCCTCCGGGGTTTTTTCATGCCCGCCGTCGAGGCGTCGTCTCGGCATGGCGGGCCAGGGCTCTCGTGGAACGGCCGAACCCGGCGGAGCCGTTCCCGAACGAAGACGGCGGGGATCGCTCCCCGCCGTTCGTCCGTTCGTCGAGCGCCGTGCCTCAGAAGCGCGGCGGTACGCTGAGGTCGATCGCGGGCGGCGGGTCGATCCCCGGCAGATTCCGCAATTGCTGCTCCACGGCGGCCGGGTCCAGCTTCTGCGCGGGCTCGAGCCAATAGGTCACCATTTCCGGCCAGACGATCATCAACGCCACGAGCGTCAGCTGCAGCCCGATCCACGGGATCGAGCCCAGATAGATGTCGCGGCTCTTCACCTCGGGCGGCGCTATCCCTCGAAGATAGAACAGCGCGAAGCCGAAGGGCGGGTGCATGAAGCTCGTCTGAATGTTCGCGCAGATCAGAAGCCCGAACCAGATCAGATCGATGCCCAGCTTTTCCGCCGCCGGAGTCAAAAGCGGGATGATGATGAAGGCGATCTCGAAGAAGTCGAGGAAGAACGCCACGAAGAAGATGAAGATCATCGAGAAGGTCAGGAACCCGACCTGCCCGCCCGGCAGACCGGTCAGCAAATGCTCGACCCAGCGGCCGCCGCCCACGCCCTGGAAGACGAGGCTGAACACGCGCGCGCCGATGAGGATGAACGTCACCATCGCGGTGAGGCGCATCGTCGAGGACATGCCCTCCCACATCAGGCGGAACGTCAGGGTCCGGTACAACGCGGCCAGCGCGAGCGCGCCCACCGCGCCCATCGCGCCCGCTTCCGTCGGCGTCGCCAGACCCATGAAGATCGTGCCGAGGACGAGGAAGATCAGCGCGGCGGAGGGGATGATGCCCTTCATGCACTTCTTGGCGAGCGCCCAGCCGCGCAGCGTCCGCGCTTCCGGGGGCAGGGGCGGCACGTGATGCGGCATCACGATGCTGACGATCGCGACCCAGATGCAGAAGAGCACGATCTGCACGATCGAAGGGCCGATCGCGCCCGCATACATGTCGCCGACCGAGCGGCCCATCACGTCCGCGAGGACCACGAGCACCAGCGAGGGCGGGATCAGCTGCGTGATCGTCCCGGACGCCGCGATGACGCCCGTCGCATGCTGCATGTTGTAGCCGTAGCGCATCATGATCGGCAGCGAGATCACGCCCATGGCGATCACCGAGGCCGCCACGGTGCCGGTGATGGCCCCGAGGATCGCGCCGACGAAGATCACGGCATAGGACAGGCCGCCGCGCACGGAGCCGAACAGCTGGCCGATCGAGTCGAGCAGATCTTCGGCGAGCCCGCACCGCTCCAGGATCGCGCCCATGAAGGTGAAGAACGGGATCGCGAGCAGCAGATCGTTGGAGATGATCGAGAACAGCTGGAAGGAGATGTTCCCGAGAAAGGCCGGCTGGATCACGCCCAATTCGATGGCGAAAAAGCCGAAGAAAAGGCCGACCGCCGCCAAGGAGAACGCCGCCGGATAGCCGATCAGCAGAAAGACGACCAAGCCCCCGAACATCATGGGGCCCATATTCTGTGTGATGAATGCGATCATTGCAGCGGCTTCTCGTAAGCGTAGGCGTGAACGTGGAAGCCGCGAAGCGCGGCGGCGCGTTTGATCATTTCCGAAAAGCCCTGGATCAGGAGCAGTCCGAAGCCCAAGGGAAGCAAAAGCTTCACGGGCCAGCGGGCGAGTCCGCCCGCATTGTTCGACTGCTCGTTCATCGTCCAGGACTCGACGAACCACGGCCAAGTGAAGCTGATCATCAGCACGCACATGGGCACGAGGAAGAAGGCGCCGCCGAGAAGGTCGATCCAATGCCGCGTCCGGTCGGTGACCGCGCCGTAGATGAGGTCGACCCGGACATGTTCGTTCACGCGGAGCGTATGGGCCGCGCCCAAGAGCACCATGCCGCCGAACATGTACCACTGCATCTCGAGCCAGGCGTTGGAGCTCGAGTTGAAGGTGTAGCGGTACATCGCGTTGCCCGCGCTGATCGAAACGGCGAGAAGAACAAGAAGCTCCGCCCCGACACCGATCTTTTCCGACACGTAATCGATCGCCTTGGTCAAAGGCAGAAGCGGTTTACAGAATCTCAGCAATACAAAAACCAGGGCGATCAATCCGACGACGATCGCGATTCCCCACAAAATCTTGTTCATCTTCCCCTCTTGTCCCAACCGCTCATTGATCGACGGCGGCTTGCTTCGGGTCATGGCCAGGCGTGAAAAGGAGCCGATCCCCTCGATCGAACCTTCTCGGGCGCGGCTATAACATTCGTCGTCGCGCCTCACCAGAGTGAAGAGGAAACCGGACGGACGAAAGTAGGTCCGCCGGGGCCTATTCAAGGACTGGACATTTGCGTCCGGGCACGAATTCGTTCGCGATGCACGGTGTAAAGACCGCTTCCTACAATCAATGCGGTTCCGATCAGCGCGATTTGATCCGGTCTTTCGCCGAAAACGAAGAATCCCACCAGCAGTGAAAACACGACGATGCTGTAGCGGAAAGGCGCCACGACCGAGAAATCGGCGCGTCGATAGGCGGCGACGATCATCACGTTGCCGACCGCGACGAAGCCCGCCGCCCCGACCAGTTTCAGCGTGGGTTCGGTCGCGAGCGGAACCCAATCCTCGGTCGTACCCAGAAGGCCGCCCGCGATGATCACCGCCCAGGCCGTCGTGAAGGAGACGACGCTCGTAGGCACGTCCGCCGGAATGGCGCGCGTGGCCATGTCGCGACAGGCCACGAGAAGCGCGCTTGCGAGGGCGACGAACGCCACCGGCGTGAAGGATGTCGCGCCGGGCCGAACGATCAGCAGCACGCCTGCAAAACCTGCCAGAACGGCGAGCCACCGTCGCGGGTCGACGCGTTCATAGCCGAGGATTGCGCCGATCACCGCGATGAAGACGGGCGAAGCTTGAAGGATCGCCGTCGTGTCTCCGATCGGCATCCGCGTGACCGCCGAAATGAAGGTGAGCGCGACGAGCGCCTCCAGCACGCCGCGCATCAGCACACGCGGACGCAAAGCGTCGCGCAGGCGATGCAGATCGCCGGACCATTGCACGATGAAGAGCATGATCGCCGTCGCGAACGCGCCCCGGATCACCATCAGCTGCCCGACCGGGTAATGCGAGCCCGCGGACTTCACGAAGGCGTCGTTGACGATGAAGACCGCCATCGCACCCAGCGTGGCGTAGATCCCGGTCCGGTTCTCCTCCGCCGTCGGCGGGCGGCGTTCGGGGGCGGCCATGCGGGGTCATCCGATTCTGCTCGCGGCGTCGCCGCGACTTATAACCGCCCCTTTCGCACAGGCCCATGGGCTCGTGCGCCGCGCGCCCATGCGCGGCGCGCAGGATTCAGCCGCCGGTCACGCTCATGTGCCGGCCCACGGCCGGGCGCGAGGTCGTCCTGTCGATCACGAAGTCGTGCCCCTTCGGCTTGCGCGCGATCGCGGCCTCCACCGCCTGCAGAAGCAGTGCATCGTCCTTGCTCGCCCGGAGCGGGGCGCGCAGATCGGCCGCATCCTCCTGCCCGAGGCACATGTAAAGCGTCCCCGTGCAGGTGAGGCGCACGCGGTTGCAGCTTTCGCAGAAATTATGCGTGAGCGGCGTGATGAAGCCGATGCGGCCGCCCGTCTCCCGTACGCGGACGTAACGGGCGGGGCCGCCCGTCATGTAGTCGATGTCTTCGAGCGTGTAGCGGTCGAGAAGCCGGGCGCGGAGCTGCGACAAGGGCCAATACTGATCGTAGCGCGAGGGCTCGATGTCGCCCATCGGCATGACCTCGATGAAGGTCATGTCCATGCCGAGGCCGTGCGCCCATTCGATCATGGCCTCGACTTCGTCGTCGTTGACGCCCTTGAGCGCGACCGCGTTGATCTTGATCGCCAGCCCCGCCGCCCGTGCGGCGTCGATGCCTTCGAGAACCTTGTCGAGGTCGCCCCAGCGCGTCACCTTGCGGAACTTGTCCGCGTCGAGCGTGTCGAGGGAGACGTTCACCCGCTTCACGCCGCAGTCGGCGAGCTCGGCCGCGAACCGGCCCAGCTGCGAGCCGTTGGTCGTCAGCGTCAGCTCTTCCAGCGAGCCCGCGACCAGATGGCGGGAGAGCGAGCGGAACAGCTTCATGATGTCGCGCCGCACGAGCGGTTCGCCGCCCGTGATGCGCAGCTTCTGCACGCCGCGCGCCACGAAGGCGCTGCACAGCCGGTCCAGCTCCTCGAGCGTCAGAAGATCCTGCTTCGGCAGGAAATGCATGTCTTCGGACATGCAGTAGACGCAGCGGAAGTCGCAGCGATCGGTCACGGACACGCGCAGATAGGAGATCGCGCGACCGAACGGGTCGACGAGCGGAGCGGTACGGGCGAGCGTTTCCTGAGCGGCGGTCATTTCCGATCCTTTGTTTGCGCTATACATCGTGTCCCGCGCGGCCGCGGTCAATGCGGCCCCGCGTCTCCCGCCGCCGAGGACGGACCGTGATGGAAACGATGCGCAATTGGCCGACCGAGATCCGCTTGTCCAAGGACCGGCGCAGCCTGGCGGTCGCCTTCGAGGACGGGGCGCGCGTCGAGCTTTCCGCCGAATATCTGCGCGTCACGAGCCCGAGCGCCGAGGTGCAGGGGCACAATCCCTCCGAGCGCAAGACGGTGCCGGGAAAGCGGGAGGTGGAGATCCTCGCGGTCGAGCCCGTCGGCCGCTACGCGCTGCGGCTCCGTTTCGACGACCTTCACGACAGCGGCATCTACACGTGGGATTATCTCCACGAACTCGGCGCGCGGTTCGAGGAGAAATGGGCCGCCTATTGCGACGAACTGGCCGCGAAGGGGCTGAGCCGCGACCGCGTCCGGCGTTGAGGGCCGGCCGCGTCCCGTTCCTGCAGGGACTTCAGCGCAGGACGACGACCGTCGCGCCGACGTCCACGCGCTCGTAGAGATCGATGACGTCGTCGTTCATCATCCGGATGCAGCCGGAGGACACGGCCTGTCCGATCGTTTCCGGCTCGTTCGAGCCGTGGATCCGATACAGGGTCGAGCCGAGATAGAGCGCACGGGCGCCGAGCGGGTTTTCCGGGCCGCCCTTCATGTAGCGCGGCAGTTCGGGCCTGCGCTTCAGCATTTCCTCGGGCGGCCGCCAATCCGGCCATTCGCGCTTCATCGTGACGCTCAGCGTGCCGCCCCATTCGAAGCCCTGCCGACCGACGCCCACGCCGTAGCGCATGGCCTTGCCGCCTTCCATCACGAGGAACAAGCGGCGCTCCGCGGTCGAGACGACGATGGTTCCGGGCTCGTAGTCGCCCTTGAACTTCACCACCTGCCGCTTCACCGTCGGGACGAAGGGCTGCATGTTCCCGTCGAGATCGTAGGGTCGGCCCGTCAGCGGATCGATCGCCGTCGCCGCCGCGGGAAGCGCCGACGCGAGCGACATGGCGATCGCGAAGAAAAAGATGGAATGACGCATCGGAACGGCGACCTCGATCGAGAGCGGTGCATGCCCGCAAGGAGCACTGACTTCGATTACGTCCGAAGCCCTTGAGAGTTCAACAGTTTCAACACGTAGAACGGCCTCGGGCGCATGATCCGAGCGTGAGCGTTGCTATTCTGTCACACGCAATGGCGTGTTCGGTCCTCCGGAGCCTCGGCAAGCCGTTTTCCACAACGTGCTCCGCTTGACGGGTCCGCGCCCCGCGCCTACAAGCCGGGCAAGGTGCGGGCGCGTAGCTCAGCGGGAGAGCACTCCCTTCACACGGGAGGGGTCACAGGTTCAATCCCTGTCGCGCCCACCATTTTTCCTCCGAATTCGGATGATCGGCAGACCTGCCGCCCATGATCGACCCCGCTCAATTCGCTCTCTATTTCGCCGCGGCCTTCCTGCTCGCCGTCACGCCGGGGCCGGGCATCTTCTACGTCGCGGCGCGCACCCTTTCCGGCGGGCGCGCCGAAGGCGTCGCGTCGAGCCTCGGGACGGGGCTCGGCGGCATGGCGCATGTTCTGGCGGGCGCTGCCGGGATCTCGGCCGTCGTCCTTGCGGGTGCGGAACTCTTCGTCGCGCTGAAGCTCGCCGGAGCGGCCTATCTTGTCTGGATCGGGGTGCGCACCTTCCGCTCCGCCCGGTCCGAAGGGTCTTTCGATGCGGGCCTGCGCGAACCTGCGGTGGGCGCGCGGCGCGCCTTCCGTGAGGGCGTCCTGATCGAGGCCCTGAACCCGAAGACCGCCGCCTTCTTCCTCGCCTTCGTGCCGCAATTCGTCGATCCGGCGAGGGGCGACGTCGCCTTGCAGTTCGTTCTTCTCGGCTCGATCTCGGTCGCGTTGAACACGCTCGTCGACGTCGTCGTCGCCTTCGCCGCCGCCCGTCTGCGGGACGGCGCGACGTCGCGTCCGCGGCTCGTCCGGCGCATCCGCGAGGCTTCCGGCGCGGCGATGGTCGCGCTCGGCATCGGCCTCGCCTTCGCGAAACGGCCCGGCTGAGCCTCCTCCGACGTCGCTTTCCTCATTCCTGCATTTGCGGAACGCGACGCGTTTCGCCGAAAGCAGCGCTGCCGTTCGCCTCCGCATAGACGGCGAGCATCCGGCGCGCACCCGCCTCCGCACCATGTCTTTCCGCCACGAGCGCGCGGCATGCGTGCCGGGTCGCGAGCCGTTGCTCGGGCGCGGCGTCGAGCCGGGCTGCGACCGCGCGGATGAGCCCCGCCGCATCTCCCGGATCGACGAGATCTCCCGTCTCGGGCGTCAGCAGATCGGGAAGCCCGCCCACGCGATGCGCCGCCACGGGCACGCCGTGCGCGAGCGCTTCGAGCGCCGCCATCGGCAGACCCTCCGCGCGCGACGTGATCGCCAGAACGCCGATTTCGCCCCAGGCCGTCGCCATGTCGGTCACCCCGCGGAACGCGACGCGATCGCCGCAGCGCGCCTCCAGCTCCGCCCGCATCGGGCCGTCGCCGAACATCACCCAGCGGATCGAATCCGGCGAACGGACCGCGGCTTCGCAGAACAGGTCGGGGCCTTTTTCGGGGCTCAGCCGCCCGACGAAGGCCGCGATCCGCGAGGCCGGGACCGCATCGTCCGCGGGCGGAAGGTCGATGAAGTTCGGCACGATCCCGGTCGGGAAGGGGATGCCCTTTGCGATCGGCGCGCTGACCGCGATCCGCCTTCCGAGCCAGGAGGTCCAGCGGTCGACGTCCTGATAGAGCCCCACGGGGAAGGGACCTCTTTCGCCCGCATGAAACGTCGAGACGACGCCGATCCCGGCCAGACGCGCCGCGGGCCTGCCGAGGATTCCCGCCTTGTAGCCGTGCGTGTGGACCAGCGACGGACGGGTCCGTCGCAGCAGGCGCAGCAACCCTCGGAACGTCCCGTCGCCGACGAGCGGTTCGAGCCCCGCCCGTTCGAACAGCGCGCGTGCCGGCGTCGCGCCGTGATCGGCGAGCAGTACCGGTCGTGAAGGAACTCCCGCCGCCTGCAGCGCCCGGCACAGCACTTCCACATGCCGTTCGATCCCTCCGACATGGCGCGCATCGAGCAATTGCAGAACGGGTTCCATCGATCTCTCCGGTCACGATGCCGCGGCCCGGAGCAAGCGGCGTGCCGCGGCTTGAACGCGACCGGCTTTTGCTTCAATGGATGGCCATGGATACGAGGCGCCTCCGTCGGTTCTTCGCGCGCATGTCGGCTGCGGGTCTTCGCCCGTTGCGGCTTGCGGCGGCGCTTCTGCTCGTCCCGCTCTTCGCGATGCAGGTCATGCTCGCGCCCGCGGCGCATGCCGCGAAGGCCGACCTTCCCTTCGCCGTATGGTGTGCCGAGAAGGCGGGTTCCGCCGTCCCGAACGATGCCGGCGACGATGCGGGCACGGGGGCGGACGCCTGCTGCATGCTCGGTTGCGCGGCCGCTTCCTTCACGGGCGATGCCGGACGGGCTCGCTTCGCGGTCCCGGTCCCCGTCCTTGCCTCCGTCGCACCCGTTCTTCCGAACGATCGGGATGCGCGTTTCCCGCCCGCCGTCGCCTCCGAACCGCGCGCTCCGCCGCGTCAGGGCCGTTCCTGAATCGAACGTTCCCTTTGATGAAGGCGGCACGCGCCGCCGTTCCGGAGCTCATTCCATGCGCTTTTTCCTCTTCGCGGCCTTCGTCGCCGCCTCTCTCTCCGCCGCCTCCGCCCATGATTATCGCGCGGGCGATCTCGTCATCGAACATCCCTGGACCCGCGCGACGCCCGCCGCCGCACCCGTCGCGGGCGGCTATCTCGTCGTGGTCAACAAGGGCTCCGCCGCCGACAGGCTCGTTTCCGCGGGCTTCGAACGGTCGAAGACCGTCGAGATCCACGAGATGAAGCAGGAGGGCGGGGTCATGCGCATGCGCGCTCTTCCCGCGGGCCTTCCGATCCCCGCCGGCGGCCGCCTGGAGCTTGCGCCCGGCGGCCTGCATCTGATGTTCATGGGGCTCGAGGGCCGCCTGAACGAAGGCGAGAGGATCAAGGGCGAACTGGTCTTCGAAAAAGCGGGCCGCGTCGCCGTGGAATTCAAGGTCGAGTCCCTCGGCTACGGCTCCAAGGGCAAGGCCGAAGGCCATGGCGGCCACGGCGGCCACAAGCACTGACGTCGAGGGCCGTCGCCCCGTGCGGCGGCCCGTTCCCGCGTCAGGCCCGCACGGGCAGGAGTTCTTCGACCGCCTCGACCAGCGCGTCGAAATGCCCGATCAGCCGGTCCGGCCTCAGTTCGGTCATGGGCACGTCCGTGTAGCCGAAGGGCACGCCGACGGACGGCACGCCCGCATTGCGGGCCGTGTCGACGTCGGTCTTCGAGTCGCCGACGAGGAGGCAGAGCGCCGGAGCCCCGCCCGCGCGCTCCACCGTCATGGTCAGATGGCGGGGGTCCGGCTTGAACCAGGGAAAGGTGTCGCGTCCGCAGATCGCCGAAAAGCGCTCGGCGATGCCGAGCTTGTCCAGCAGCAGCAGCGAATGCGCCTCCATCTTGTTGGTGCAGACGGCGAGCTTGTATCCGCGTGCCGCGAGCCCGTCCAAGGAGTCGAGAACGCCGGGGAAGAGCGTCGTCTTCTCGCAGATGTTCTCCGCATAATGCTCGAGATAGGCATGGAACATGCGGTCGAGCCGGGCGGCGGGAAACTCGCGTTCCGAAAGGCGCAGGCCGCGCTCGATCAGCGCCCTTGCTCCCGCGCCGATCAGGTCGCGGGCTTCGTCGTAGCCGATGCCCGGCAGCCCCTCGCGATCGAGGATCACATTGAGCGTGGCGATCAGGTCGGGTGCGGTTTCGGCGAGCGTTCCGTCGAGATCGAAGACGACGGTCGGCACCATGGTTTGAACATGCTTCGTCATGGACCGAAGCAGTGCGGAGCTTCGCCGCCTACGTCAAGGGCACGGCTTACGCCGTGCCCTTGCGAAGTCGAAGGGTGGCGCCCGCCCGATGCATCGGGCGGGCGTCGGGTACGGCTCAGAAGAAGCCGAAATGTTCCGCCGTCAGCATGGACTTCTGCACGTTCACGAGCGTGATTTCCGTGCCTCCGTCGAATTTCAGCACCGTATCCGCCCCCGACTGCACGGCACGGGCCGAAACCGTTGCGAAATCGGCGGCGATCGCCGTCGAAAGCGCGATCCTGTCGCCTTCCGCGAGCCCGAAATCCGTGATCCGGTCCCGCCCGTCGCCCGCGAGGAAGACGAAGGTGTCCGCTCCGGTCCCGCCGGAAAGCACGTCGTCGTTCGCGCCCCCGACGAGGACGTCATCGCCCGCGTCGCCCGAAAGCGTGTCGTTGCCGGCCTCGCCGAAGACCTGGTCCGCACCGGTGCCGGCGACCACGACGTCGTTCCCGCCTTGCGCATGGATCCATTCATCGACCCAGCCGCCCAGCGTCGAGCCCGTCAGCGTTTCACCGTTGTCCGTCCCGCGGATCGTGGAACCGAGCTCGCGGAGCTTGAACCAGTCCCAGAACGTGCCGTCGTCGAAGCGGATGCCTTCGATCCCCGCCCAATCGCCCGCCGTCTGGTTGCGGAGCAGGATGCTTCCGCCCGGCACGCCGTCCTTCGCGGCGACGGTGATCCTGATGTCGGCCCCGACGCGGGTCACCGTCACGTCGCCCGGAAGGACGCCGCCCCAGAGTACGAGCGTGTCCCATCCTTCCGCCGTCGCCTCGGTGATCGTGTCGTCGCCATGGCCGCGGGTCCAGAAATAGGCGTCGTTGCCGATCCCGCCCGCGAGGCTGTCGTTGCCGATTTCACCCGCCATGCTGTCGTCGCCGGCTTCGCCCGCGATCGTGTCGTCGCCCGCGCCGCCGTCGATCAAGTCGTTGCCGCCGTTCCCCTTCAACTCGTTGGCGGCCGCGTTGCCCAAGAGAACATCGTCGCCGGAGCCCGCGGAGGCGTTCTCGATGACCACGCCGTTGGCGATCGTGAAGGCGGTGCCCGTCATCCGGCCGTTCCTGTCGAGCATGTAGCTCACGTCGCCGCCGCCCGTGGCGCTCGTGTCGAGCGTCGCCGCGATCAGGCTGATCCTGACATTGTTGGGGCCTGCATAGGAGATCGTGTCGGTGCCGCCCGCATCATAGATGCACCGCGCCGTGTTCGCCGCGGCGAAGCCGTAGACGTCGTCCCCGGCATTGGTGGTCGTATTCTTTCCGTAGAGGTGCTGGAGAGCGGCGATGTCGAACGCCATCGGCGTCGCCGCGTGATACGCAAGGCCGCCGGTCGCGCCCGCCCACCCGGTGACATAGGCCATCACCGTGAACATCGACCTGGAAAGATCGAACGGTCCGGAGTTCCACGCCCCCGTCGTGCCTGGAAAACCGCGCGGCTCGAAGCTGTGGTAGAGCCCGAGCGAATGGCCGATCTCGTGGAGCAGCACCAAGAAATCGTAATTTCCCTCGGCGAAATCGGCGTATCGCGTCGAATAGGTCGTTTCGACCTGCGTCTTGCCATTCCAAGGCAACTCGGAGAACCCGCCGATGCTCGGGTCCAGCGTCGCCATCCTCTCGCGCAGATGCGCCTCGGCGACATTGGTCGTCCGCTCGAAGCGGATGTCGGCGACCGCCGCGAAGGCGTCGAAGGCGCGTCCGAGAGCGGCGGCCTGCGATGTCGTCCAGCCGATCGACCCTTCCTGAGTCAGGGCGTATTTGAGCGTCTTCGTCACCCCCTCCGGCCAAGTCCAACGAACGCCGGTCAAGGCGGAGACATAGGCATTGGTCGATTCGGCTGCTCCGGCTCCGACCGGCCCCCCTGTCGCCGCCGCAGGCCGCTCGGCGAGTTCCGGCGATCGACTCTCGGAAAAGCAGGAGGAGCAAGCGCAAACGGAAAACAGCGACATCTCTACGACCTTTGATTGAAAACTATGGTTTAGCGTAATCATAATATACAGAGGCCGATGATCAAGTCTAAATATATGATAAAAAGCAAAATAAATTATATATACTATAAGTTGAGTCTTTCGTCATTACATCCGAGCTTTTCATTGTTTCCGATCGTCTCGGGGCGATGCAGGTCGCGCGTCGTGCCGCACGTCGAGGCCGTCGGAGAAGGGCCGTTCGTCCGCCGCGAATCCGGTGTAGACGGATCGTCGGTCCACGATCCGACCGGAGACCCCCGATGCGCCGCTTCCTCTTCGTGCTTGCGACCTTGCTCGCCGCCGCTCCGCCCGCTCTCGCCAGGAACTACGAATTCCTCGCCGCGCCGCAGACCGACCTGAACCGGGTCTACCGGGTCGACCGCGTCACGGGGGAGATGACGGCCTGCCAATACGGTCCGAAGGAGGGCACTTTCGGCGTGACCGTCTGCTTCGGGCCCGGCGAGGGCGCGGGGCGACAGGATCCGTCGGATTTCGGCCTCGTCGCGTCGCGGCACGAGCGGGAAGCCGGCGTTTTCCGCGTCGACTTCCGGACGGGCGCGACGAGCGTCTGCTATGTCTTCGAGGACAAGGTGGTGTGCACGCCGCCCGAGCGAGCCCCCGCACGCTGACATGGCAGCCCTTCGTTCCGCTTCCTTTTCCGGCGTGCTAGACGCGATCGGGGAAACGTGCCGAACGAGGTCGTCATGAAGCTGCAGGATCCGTCGCTCCTTCGCGAGCAGTGCTATATCGACGGGCGCTGGATCGGGGATCCGGTCGATCCCGTGACCGACCCGGCGACCGGCGACGTCATCGCCCGCGTGCCGCGGCTCGGCGCGGCGGAGGCGACGGTCGCGGTGGAGCGGGCGCAGGTCGCCTTCAAGCTCTGGTCCAAGAAGACCGCCAAGGAGCGGTCCGCGATCCTCCGGCGCTGGTTCGACCTGATGAACGTCCACAAGGACGACATCGCCCTCATCATGACGACCGAGCAGGGCAAGCCGCTCGCGGAAGCCAAGGGCGAAGTGGATTACGCCGCCTCCTTCGTCGAATTCTACGCGGAAGAGGCCAAGCGCATCTACGGCGAGACGATCCCGTCCCATCGCGCCGACGCGCGCATCGTCGTCCTCAAGCAGCCGATCGGCGTCTGCGCCGCCATCACGCCGTGGAACTTCCCGGCGGCGATGATCACGCGCAAATGCGCCCCCGCGCTCGCGGCGGGCTGCACCGTCGTGATCAAGCCCGCGCCGGAGACGCCGCTGACCGCGCTCGCGCTCGCGGTGCTCGCCGAACGCGCGGGCATTCCTCCCGGCGTGCTGAACCTCATCACCGGCGACGCGCCCGCCATCGGGCAGGTGCTGACGTCGCATCCGCTGGTGCGCTTCGTCGGCTTCACGGGCTCGACCGAGGTCGGCAAGCTCCTGATGCGTCAGGCCGCCTCGACCGTGAAGAAGGTCGGCCTCGAACTCGGCGGCAACGCGCCCTTCATCGTCTTCGACGACGCGGACGTCGACGCGGCGGTCGAAGGCGCGATGATGTCCAAATACCGGAACATGGGCCAGACCTGCGTCTGCGCGAACCGCATCTATGCGCAGGCGGGCATCTACGACGCCTTCGTCGAGAAGCTTGCCGCCAAGGTGCGCGAACTCAAGGTCGGCAAAGGCGTCGAGCCCGGCGTCAATCAGGGGCCGCTCATCAACATGGAGGCGGTCGAGAAGGTCGAGAGCCATGTGGGCGACGCCTTGGCCAAGGGCGGCCGGCTCGTCGTGGGCGGCAAGCGCCACGCGTTCGGCGGCACCTTCTTCGAGCCGACCGTCATTGCGGACGTGACGCCCGCGATGCTCGTCGCGCAGGAGGAGACCTTCGGACCGCTCGCGCCCGTCTTCCGCTTCAAGGACGAGGCGGAGGTGATCGAGATGGCCAATTCCACCCAATACGGCCTCGCGGCCTATTTCTACGCCCGCGATCTGGGCCGCGTCTTCCGCGTGGCGGAAGAGCTGGAATTCGGCATGGTCGGCATCAATGCCGGCGCGATCTCCACAGAACTCGCGCCCTTCGGCGGCGTGAAGGAATCGGGTCTCGGCCGCGAGGGCTCGCTCCACGGCATGGAGGAGTTCGTCGAGATCAAATACTGCCTCTTCGCGGGGATCGACCGTTGAATCTCGAAGACCTGAAACGCGAGGCCGCGGCCCGTGCTCTGACCTTGGTGAAGGACGGCATGCGCCTCGGCCTCGGCACGGGGTCGACGGCGAAGCATTTCGTCGATCTCCTCGGCGAGCGCGTCGCCCGCGAGGGCCTCCGCGTGATCTGCGTCCCGACGTCGGAAGCGACGCGGAAACAGGCGGAAGGGCTCGGCATTCCGCTGACGACGCTCGACGAGACGCCCGAACTCGACATCACCGTCGACGGCACCGACGAGGTCGATGCGAAGCTGCGGCTCATCAAGGGCGGCGGCGGCGCGCATCTGCGCGAGAAGATCGTGGCGCTCGCCTCCAAGCGCATGATCGTGATCGCGGACGAAACGAAGGACGTCGAGACGCTCGGCAAGTTCAAGCTGCCGATCGAGGTGATCCCCTTCGGCTTGGAGGCGACGAAACGCGCGGTCGAAGCCGCGATCGCGGCGGCGGGCTGCTCGGGCGGTCTCGCGATCCGCATGAAGGACGGAGCGCCGGTCCGCACGGATTCCGGCAATCCGATCCTCGACGCCGATCTCGGCCGCATCCCCGATCCGGAAGGCCTCGCCGACCGGTTGGACCGCGTGACGGGCGTGGTGGAGCACGGTCTCTTCATCGGCATCTGCTCGGCCGCGATCCTCGCCACGAAGGACGGGATCAAGGTGGTCGGTTCGTTGGACTGAGGCCGGGGCCGCCCCGGGCCGTCATGCCCGCGGCTTTACGCCCATCCCCGTCATGCCCGCGCCTTCGGGCATCCACGTCCTGCTTTCAGGATGAGGCAGGAAAGACGGGGATCCCGGCCCTCCGCTTCGCTTCGGCCGGGATGACGAAGAGGAGGCGGCCGGGACGACGACGGAGGGCCGAACGCGCCCGCCCATGGCCCCTCCGCCCGCGATGCCCTAAAACCCTCGTCGTTCGCCCCGTTTCAAGGAACACGCCATGGCCTCCTTCGACCTCGATCTCTTCGTCATCGGCGGCGGCTCGGGCGGGGTGCGTGCGGGGCGGATCGCGGCGACCTACGGCGCCAAGGTCATGGTGGCGGAGGAGAGCCGCTTCGGCGGCACCTGCGTGATCCGCGGCTGCGTGCCGAAGAAGCTCTACGTCATGGCGAGCCGCTTCGCCGACGCCTTCGAGGAAGCGCCCGGCTTCGGCTGGAGCCTGACCGAGCCCGCCTTCGATTTCGCGAAGCTCAAATCCGCGAAGGACAAGGAGATCGACCGCCTCGAAGCGGCCTATCGCGGCAATCTGGAGCGCTCGGGCGTCACGCTCGTCGACGAACGCGCGACGGTCGTCGATGCGCACACGGTCCGGCTCGAAAAGAGCGGCCGCACGCTCCGCGCCAAGGTCATCCTCGTCGCCACGGGCGCGCGGCCCTTCCTGCCGAGCGCCGTGCCCGGCATTCGTCTGGCCGAGAATTCCGACGATTTCTTCGAGTGGAACGCACTGCCGAAATCCGTCGTGATCGTCGGGAGCGGCTATATCGGCGTCGAATTCGCCTGCATGCTCCACCGCCTCGGGGTGAAGGTGCATCTCGTCTTCCGCCGCGAGAAGGTGCTCGCGCGTTTCGACGAGGAGATCCGCACGCTGCTGACCGACGCGATGAAGCAGTCGGGCATCCATGTGCATGCGGGCACGGACGTGCAGGGGATCGACGGCCGTCCGGGCAATCTCGACGTCACCCTTCTCGACGGCACGGGGATCGACGCCGAACGCGTGATCTACGCCACCGGCCGCAACCCCAACACCGCGGGCCTCGGGCTCGAAAAGGCGGGCGTCGCGCTCGGCCCGCTCGGCGCGATCGTCGTGGACGAGTTTTCCCGCACCAACGTGCCGTCGATCTACGCGGTCGGCGACGTGACGAACCGCATCGCGCTGACGCCCGTCGCGATCCGCGAGGGCCATGCCTTCGCCGATACGGTGTTCGGGAACAAGCCGACCTCGGTCGAGCACGGCCCGGTTCCCACCGCCGTCTTCTCCACGCCCGAACTCGGCACGGTCGGCCTCACCGAAGCCGAGGCGCGCGAGACCCATGGCGACGTGGTGCTCTACAAGACGAGCTTCCGGCCGATGAAGGCGACGCTGGCGGGCACGTCCGAGCGCACCTTCATGAAGATCATCGTCGACAAGGAGACCGACCGCGTCCTCGGCGTGCATGTGCTCGGCGCGGATGCCGGCGAGATGATCCAATGCATCGGCATCGCGGTCCGCATGGGCGCGACGAAGCGCGATTTCGACATGACCATGGCGGTCCACCCGACGGCCGCCGAAGAGTTGGTGACGATGCGCACGCCCTGGACGCCGCCGAAGGAGTGAGGGAGGCGGTCGGCGGCAGAAGAAGGTCGTCATGCCCGCGGATGCGGGCATCCACGCCTTCTCGATGACGGCCGCCGAGGCCTGTCGTCCGCTCACGGCTTCGTCTGGGGCGGCGCTTCGACGGCCTGTTCGGGCACGCTCGCGACGGGCGCCGAGCGCTCCTGGACGGTCATCCGCCACGCCACGAAGGCCGCCAGCACGAGATGCACCGCGGCATTGTGCACGAAGAGCATGTCGTCGCCGAAACGCGTCATCAGCGCGGCCGCGAGGACCGGGCCGACGATCGCGCCGACGCAATAGAGAAACAGCAGCGTGCTGGAGATCGACACGGCGCGTTCGCTGCCCATCCGGTCCATCACATGCGCGGTGACGATCGGGTAGAGGCCGGGTGCGATCGTGCCGATCAGGAAGCCCAGCACATAGACGAGATAGGGGAATTGCGTCCCCGTGAACACCATGCCGATCTCGATCAGGGCCACGAAGAGCGAACCCACGGCCAGCACGCCGCGTCGGTCGACCCGATCCGAAATGCGCCCGACGGGATAGGGCCCCAGAGCCGAGCCGAGGATCATCGCCGTCATGAAGCTCGCGACCGCGCCCGGTCCCAGATTCATGCGCTCCACGTAAGCGGGCGCGAGCGACCAGAAGGTGCCGTTGGCGAGACCGATCAGCGCGATGCCGAAGACGCCGATGGGCGTCGCCCGCAGGATCGGACCGATCATCAGCCGGCCCTTGGGCGGCAGGGGAGGGGGCTCCGCCTTGGTCATCGCCATCGGCAGGAGCGACAGCATCATCAGTCCCGCGCCCGCCGAGAACAGGGCGAAGCTCTTCGCCTCGAAGACGCGCAGGATCTGCTGGCCCGACGCCGAACCCGAGAAATGGACGATGTTGTAGATGCCGAGCGCCCGGCCGCGCCGCTCCGGCCCGGCCTTCATCGTGATCCAACTCTCCACGGCGGCGTAGAGCCCCGCGAAGCAGAAGCCGATCAAGGCGCGGAACACCATCCAGGCATAGGGATCCACCGCGACGGCGAAACCCAAGGCCGCGATCGAGACGATCGCGGCATAGGCCGCGAAGGCGCGGATATAGCCTGCATGGCGGATGACGGCGGGCGTCGTCCATGTGCCCGCCAGCATGCCGAAGAAATAGGCCGAGCCGATCAGGCCGATCTCCGTCGGATCGAAGCCTTCCACCACGGCGCGCATCGGCACGAGCGTGGTCAGGAGTCCGTTGCCCGCGATCATGACGAAGACCGCGACGAAGACGGGCAGGAGCGCGAGGACGATGGTCTGCAAGGCGGCCGTTCGGTGACGTTCGAGGATCGATTGCGCGGCATCCTCGGCCGGCGCTCGCGATTTGAGAACCCCGTTGCGGCGGTGGCCTGCCCCAGCAAACGGGCCCCGGCGCGGGGTCGACGATCGCCGGCGGTGTGGCGTCCCGGGAATCGCTCCGCTATAAGGCTGCCTTCCCGCCTCGCGGATGACGGCGGGAAATGACGGGAGACTTGCGATGTCCGAGCGGTGGACGCCTTCGTCCTGGCGCAACAAGCCGATCCAGCAGGTGCCGGATTATCCGGACGCCGCGGCTCTGGCCGCCGTCGAGGAGCAGCTCGCGGGCTTTCCGCCGCTGGTCTTCGCGGGCGAGGCGCGCAAGCTGAAGCGCGCTCTGGGCAAGGTCGCCGCGGGCGACGCCTTCCTCATCCAGGGCGGCGACTGCGCCGAGTCCTTCGCCGAGCATTCGGCCGACAACATCCGCGACTTCTTCCGTCTGTTCCTGCAGATGGCCGTCGTGCTGACCTTCGCGGGCTCCTCGCCCGTGGTGAAGGTGGGCCGCGTCGCGGGCCAGTTCGCCAAGCCGCGTTCCGCGCCGAACGAGACGATCGACGGCGTGGAGCTGCCCTCCTATCGCGGCGACATCATCAACGGCATCGACTTCACCAAGGAGGCCCGGACGCCCGATCCGAGCCGCCAGCTCGACGCCTATCGCCAGTCGGCCGCGACCTTGAACCTGCTCCGCGCCTTCGCGACGGGCGGTTACGCCAATCTGGAGAACGCGCATCGCTGGATGCTCGGTTTCGTGAAGGACAGCCCGCAGTCGCATCGCTACGAGGAACTCGCGGGCCGCATCACCGAGACGCTCGACTTCATGCGCGCGATCGGCCTCGACCCCGAAGCCCATCCGGAACTCCGCGCGACCGATTTCTACACCTCGCACGAGGCGCTGTTGCTCGGCTACGAACAGGCGCTGACCCGCGTCGACTCGACCACGGGCGACTGGTACGCGACCTCGGGCCACATGATCTGGATCGGCGACCGCACGCGCCAGCCCGACCATG
>JAIXTT010000070.1 GCA_027483795.1 Hyphomicrobiales bacterium | reverse complement strand
GATCTGCAGGACGTCATCAACGCCTATGGCGGCAAGATGCCCCAGACCTGGGGCGTGCCGGTGGAAGAGATCCGACGCGGCATCAAGCACGGCGTCCGCAAGATCAACATCGACACGGACAACCGCATGGCCATGACCGGCCAGATCCGCAAGATCCTCGCCGAGCACCCCGGCGAATTCGACCCGCGCAAATATCTGAAGCCCGCCATGGAAGCCATGACGAAGCTCTGCCGGCAGCGCCTCGAAGAATTCGAGACCGCGGGCAAGGCCTCGAAGATGGGCAAGATCATCCCGCTCGCCGACATGGCCAAGCGCTACGCCAAGGGCGAGCTCGTGCCGAAGATCGGCTGAGCGGCAGGATGCATTCGGACCTCGCGGCCGGGCTCACGCCCGGCCGTTTCCGTTCCGCCCGCCGTCAGCGGCCGGGCAGGACGCGCACCGTCGGCCGCGGCGGCATCGTGGTCCGCGAGACGATGATCGTCGGCGAGGCCTCCCGGACGATGTCGTGACCCGCGCTCATCCGGTCGAGAAATCGGTTCAGCGTCGCCTGCCCGAAGAAATGCATCGGGATCACGATCGGCGCGCCGATCGCCTCGACGACTTCGACCGTGCCGTCGAGATCGAGCGTCCAGCTGCCGTCGACGGGCACGAGCAGCACGTCGATCTTGCCCATCCGGAGCAGTCTTTCGGGCGAGAGGGTGTGGTGCAGATGGCCGAGATGCGCCACGCAAAGTCCCGCCGCCTCGAAGACGAAGATGGAATTGCCGCCGTAATCCGTCGCGCCCCCGTAATCGCGGATGTTCGTCGGCACGTTGCGCACGCGCATGTCGTCGAGGGTCACGTCGTGCCGCGCCTCGCCTCCGCCGCGGCCCCATCCGGCCAGAACATGCCGGATGCCGGGATCGGGGTTCGCGCTGTAATGGGTCGAATGCGCCTTGTTCATCGTCGCGATGTCGGGCGTGACCGAAGGCCGCACATGATCGTTGTAGTCGGTGGCGGCACGGACGCCGGCAGGGCTCTCGATCAGGAAGGTCGAGTGCCCGACATAGGTGATCGCCACTTGCTCCGGGCCGGGCTTGGGCGTCGCGGCCGCGAGCGTCAGATGGGGCAGACCCTGCGCGACCGGCGGAATGCAGCCGGGCGCGCTTTCGTCCGCCGCGAAGGCCGTGACGGGAAAGAAGGCGAGAAGGGCCGCCGCAAGGGCGCGAAACGGGCGGAAGAAACGCGGCGTCATCGGGGGCTCCGGTCTTCTGTCTGTGGATCGCAGCGCTGATTTTAGACTTTCCGTGCGTTTTGTCCCCTCCCGCCGCTTGTCGCGATCACGACTCCGTCACAATTTGGTCGTCACGGCGACGCGAGTCGGGTCGGAGGTGCGCATGTCGCAGGCGAAGAACATCGTCCTCAAGCAGCGGGCGGACGAGAGCAATGCGGACTTCAAGTCCCGCATCGCCGAAGCGACGGGATCCGCCCCGGCGGACGCCGTGATCTACGTGGTCGCGTGCGATACGCCGCGGATCGCCCGCAAGGCCCGCAAGGCCGCCTGATCGCCTTTCGTCGTCCGTTCCGTCGGGCGCCGCGTCGGACATATCCGCCCGGCCGGGGCTGTCGCTCGCCTTCGCGGCCGCTAGAATGAAGTTCGGTGGTCTCCTGCGGTTCGGTTCATGCGCAAGCTTTCGCTTCTCGTCCTCCTCGTCGCCGCGCTTCTCGCGGCCGCAGGTCTGCACAAGGGCGACAACGCCCTTCTCGGCCTCGCCGCCGCGGGTGTTCTGCTGGCGGGAGCGAGCTGGAAGGCGCAGGACATCTCGACCTTCCTGAAGATCTTCTCGGCGATCTTCGCGGTCGAATACGCCGTGTTCGGCACGACGGCGCTGCTCGGGGCGCTGGCGCTCTGGCCCGCCGCGCTCGCCGCCTACAAGCCGCCGACGAGCCTGACCGCGACGGTCGCGATCTTCGGGATGCTGATCTACGCGATCTCCTTCATTCCCGTCATCCGCCGCATCACCGACATCGCCGACCGTTACTTCGAGGGCGCGGGCCGGACCACCGTGCATCTGTGGCCGCTGAAGCCCTTCGAGATGAGCGAGCGCAAACTCGCCACGCGGATGGTCGTGTTCCTCATCGTCGTCAATCAGGCGCAGGTCGGCATCAGCGTGCGCCTGTCCTTCTTCAACCGCGACTGGTTCAACGCGCTGCAGAACAAGGACGCCGATTCCTTCTGGTCCCTGCTCTTCACCGTCTTCCTGTTCTGGGCGACGATCTACATCGCGAGCGCGATCATCGAATATCTCGTTCAATCGAGCCTGATGATCCGTTGGCGGCGCTGGCTCACCGAGCGTTACGTCGGCGACTGGCTCGGCGGCGGCGCGCATTACAAGATGGCTCTGGCCGGCGGCGAAGCCGACAACCCCGATCAGCGCATCGCCGAAGACGTCAATCTCTTCATCTCGAAGACCTACGGCTTCTCGATCTCCCTGCTCGCGCAGATTTCGAGCCTCGTCTCCTTCTCGATCATTCTGTGGTCGATCTCCGCGAACTTCACGATTCCCGGCACCGACATCGCCGTTCCGGGCCTGCTGTTCTGGATCGCGCTCGTCTATGCGGCCTTCGGAACCCTCGTCACGCATCTGATCGGCCGGCGGCTGGTGAAGCTCAATTTCGAGCAGCAGCGCTATGAGGCGGATTTCCGCTTCTCCCTCGCCCGCCTGCGCGAATATGCCGAGCAGATCGCCCTTCTGGGCGGCGAGGGCGCCGAGAAGCGGCTGTTGATGGGCCGTTTCGGCTCCGTCGTCCGCAATTTCTTCTCCATCGTCGCGCTCAGGAAGCGCCTGATGATGTTCACCGCGACCTATAACCAGCTCAGCCCGCTGATCCCCTATGTCGTGGCCGCGCCCTTCTATTTCGCGGGCAAGGTCCAGCTCGGCACGCTGACCCAGACCGCGGGCGCCTTCGGCCGGGTCGAGGGTGCGCTCACCTTCTTCGTCGACGCCTATGTCTCGCTCGCCGATTACGCGGCCGTCCTGCAGCGCCTCGTGACCTTCGATTCGGGCATCGACCGCGCCCGGTCCATGGGGCGCGTCGCGCCCCGGATCGAGCATGAAAAGACCGCCGACGCGAAGGACGTCGCGATCGCCGATCTCCGTCTCGAACTGCCCGACGGCCGGCATCTCGTCCGGGCCGATCTCACCCTGCGCGCCGGGGAAGCCGTGCTCGTCACCGGCCCGTCGGGCTCGGGCAAATCGACCCTTCTGCGGGCCTTGTCCGGCATCTGGCCCTACGGGACGGGCCGGATCACCACGCCCGAAGGCGCGACCGCGCTGCTTCTGCCGCAACGCCCCTACATCCCCGCCGGCACGCTTCGCGGCGCGGTGAGCTATCCCGACTCGTCCGGCACCCATTCGGACGTCGCGGTCACCGACGCCCTGCGCGCCGTCGGTCTCGCCGCGTTCGTGGAGCGCCTCGACGAGGAGGACGCCTGGTCACAGCGCCTGTCCGGCGGCGAGCAGCAGCGGCTCGCGCTCGCCCGCGCGCTCCTTTCGGCCCCGGATTGGCTGTTCCTCGACGAGGCCACGTCGGCGCTCGACGAGGCGAGCGAGAAGCGGCTCTACGAACTGCTCGCCGAGCGGCTCCCGCGGACGACCATGGTGTCGATCGGCCATCGCTCGACGCTGGTGCAGTTCCATACGCGCTTCGTCGAAATGCGGCCCGCGGCCGACGGCGTGCACGAACCGCGCGATATCGCCCGCGCGGCGGTATGAGCGGGGGGCGGGTGCGTCCCGCCTCAGAAGGTCCGTTCGAAGCGCAATTCGCCGGCCTGCCCGCGCAGGATCAGCGCGCCTCCGCTCAGATCCCATTGCTGGGCGGTCCGCAGCGCGACGAGGAATTCGCGTTCGAGTTCCATCAGCGCGGGCGTGCAGGCCTTCTTGGTCAGCGCGATCGGACCCACCGCGAAGCGCTGCTGGTTCAGCGGATAGGACGTCGCCGAAAAAGTGTTGCAGCCGCCGAAGCCGCGCGCGCGCATCTGCGAGTCGATGTTCAGGGCCGGGCGGTCGTTCATGTCGTAACGCTTGCCGTTCAGGCTCACGGCCAGCCATTGCGCGCCGAAGGGGAACACTTTGCGCGCCTGAGGCATGCCTTCCTGCGCCGCCGCGGGAGCGGCGACCGCCAGAGCCGTGCATGCGGCGAGCAGAATTCGGAACTTCATCGGCGCAAACCCTCTTCGGAACGGGCGGAGCATAGTTTCGGCGGCGATGCACCGCAATCCGGCGTTTCCGTCGTGATCCGAAACGAAAAGACCTCCGTAGAGACGGGTGACGCTCATCAAGCGTCCTTCCCCCCAAGACGGATCGGTCTCCCCGGATCGATCCAACCCCAAGAGGCCGCCTCTCTCCCCCCCAGAGGCGGCCTCACCTTTTTTCGGGCGGGCCCCTGCGGGGACGGAGAATTCAGCCGAGCCGCGCTTCGAGCGCTTCGATCAGCGGATTGGTCGGGCGGAAGACGTAGTCGGCCTGAGAGACCGCCACGCGCTCCGCGCCCTGCGCGACGAGCCAGTCGGACAGTGCGAAGATCCGGTCCTTCGGCGCCTGCAGCGTGATCTCTTCGGACACCGAAGGCGCGTCGACGACGCGCGTCGCGAAGCGTTCGGCGGCCGCGCCCACCAGCCCTGCGGGAAGCCGCGCGAAACGGGCGCGCACTTCGCGCGTGGTCCGCGCCTCCTCTTCCGCCGCGATGCGCGACAGGATCGTCCGGACCGCCTCGCGGGCCCGAGGCCCCCAATCGGCGGTCAGCGACGCGACGAGATTGGCCTCGCTCCTCAGCATCGTGCCGTCGGAGAGGATCTTCAGCGCGTTCGCGGCCAGCGTCGATCCCGTCGTCGTGATGTCGACGATGAGTTCCGCCGCGCCCGAGGCGGGCGCGCCCTCGGTCGCGCCGAGGCTTTCGACGATCCGATAGTCCGTCACGCCGTGTTCGGCGAAGAAGCGGCGCGTCAGGTTCACGTATTTGGTGGCCACGCGCATCTTGCGGCCGTGCCGCGCGCGGAAGGCGGCGGCCACGTCCTCGAGATCGGCCATCCGCCGCACGTCGATCCAGGCCTGCGGCACGGCCACGACCACATTGGCGTGTCCGAAGCCGAGCGGCGTCAGGATTTCGAGCCGGGTTTCCGCATCCGCGATGTTTTCGCGGATCAGGTCTTCCCCCGTCACGCCGAGATGCGCCCCGCCCGAGGCGAGTTCGCGCGCGATCTCCGAGGCGGAGAGATAGAGCACTTCCACGTTCTCGAAGCCCGCGATGGAGCCTCGATAGTCGCGCTCGCCGCGCGCCTGCACGAATTGCAGCCCCGCGCGCCCGAAAAAGGCCGCCGCGTTCTCCTGCAGCCGGCCCTTGGAGGGCACGGCGAGGACGAGCGGAGGATCGTTCCGGTCCGCGCTCATGCCGCGTCTCCGATCAGGCGGTCCATCCAGATCGAGCAGCCCACCGCCGGCACCGGCGCCTTCGCGCCCAGCGTCTCCATGAGACGGTCGTAGCGGCCGCCGCCCACGAGCGGCTTCGCATCGCGCCGCGGGTCGCGGATCTCGAAGACCATGCCGGTATAATAGTCGAGATTGCGCCCGAAGGCCGTCGAGAAGGCGATGCGCTCCACCGCCACTCCGCCCGCGGCCAGAAAGCCCGTCCGCGCTTCGAAGAGATCGAGCGCTGCATCGAGCGGCAATCCCGCCTCGCGCGCGAGTTCGCGCAGATCGAGAGCCGCCGAGTCGAGATCGCCCTCGATCGCGAGATAGCGCGCCAGCACCGCCCGCGCCTCGTCCGGAAGGCCGCTGCCCTCGTTTTCGGCCTGCGAGAGGAAGCGCTCGGCGATTTCGGCCGGGCTGCGCCCAACGCCCTTCGAGATGCCCGCGATCTGAAGCAGGTCTTCCACGAAGGCCCGCGCCGCGCGCGGATCCTGACCGGACAAGGCGGCGATGAGCCCGGCATGTTCGCCCGTCGTCGTGACGGGCGACGAGAGATCGGACAGCGCTTCGGGCGACAGCGTGCCCTGCGCGAAGGCGCGCTTGAGCCGGCGCAGCACCGCGGGCGCGAGCCCGAGCGCGTCGGTCAGGGCCGTGAACAGCCCGACGTCGCCGAGCCGGATCGCGGCGTCGCGCGGCCCGTCCGCCGCTTCGACGGATTCGAGGGCGAGGCCGATGATTTCGGCGTCCGCGGCGGCCAAGTCCGTGCGGCCGAAGGATTCGATCCCCGCCTGCACGAATTCGCCGCTTTCCCCCGTCCGCAGCCGGAACACCGGCCCGCAATAGGAATAGGCCGCCTTGCGTCCCGCATCGGGGCTTTCGAGATGCAGCCGCGCGACCGGGATGGTGAATTCCGGCCTGAGCGCCAGTTCCCGCCCCTCGGCGTCCGTGGTCACGAACATGCGGCGGCGGATGTCCTCGCCCGAAAGGTCGAGGAACACGTCGGCCGGCTGGAGCACCGGCGGCTCGACGCGCGCATAGCCCGCGCGGACGAAGCGCGCGACGAGCTGTTCGGCGGAAAGACGGGCCCTGACCACGGCGAAGTCCTTGTTGACGGCGCGCGGTATAGCAGGGGAGGGCGCTGCGTGCGACCGAAAAACGGTCCCGCTCATTGCGCGAGGTCGAAGGCGAAGCGCTCTTCGGTCACCGCCCGTCCCTCCCGCTGCACCGAAACCGTCGCCGTGAAGCGTCCGGTCGGCCAGCCTTCGGGAGGGCGCTTCCGGCCCACGAAGACATGCAGCTGCGCCTTGGGACGATCCGAGGCTTCGGGTCGGTTTTCCGCCAGCACCCGCCCGTCCGGTCCCGTCAACACGAGCCGGACGGCGTCGCCGGTCTCGATCCCGATGAGCCGCACCCAAGCCGTAAGCGCGGCCGAATCCCGGTTGGGCCGCCGATCCTCGATCCGGCCCGTATCGAGATCTTCCGCGCTCACCGGCCCGTCGGCGAAGCCCTGCGCCAGCAGGATGCGCGAGCGATAGGGCAGGGCGGCGGTCACCTCCGGCGTCCAGAGCGAGGTCCCTCCGCCGCAGGAGGCCGGGGCCTTGCCGTAGGCGAAGGGGTCCACGACCGTGCCGTCCTTGCGGATGGTGACATGGACATGCGGGAATTCGGTATTGCCCGAGAGCCCGACCCGGCCCAGCGGCTCGCCGCGCCGCACCCGCGCGCCTTCGCGGACCGCGATGCTGCCCTGCGCCATATGGCAATATTGGCTCGTCCACCCGCCGCCGTGATCCAGCATGACGCCGTTGCCGCAATCGCGCCCGCCGAGCGCGGCGGCGCCGATCACCCGCACTGAGATATCCTGCATCCCGTCCCGCACGCCGCGCACGACGCCGTCGGCGGCGGCGATCACGTCCACGCCGCGCGTCTTGTCGCGCATCGAGCGGACCCTGAAATCGGTGCCGTTATGCGTGTCGTAGGTCCGCGCCCCGCAATTGAAATCCGTCGAGGCCGGGCCGGGATCGTGGTCCACATAGCTCTGGATGAAGCAGTTCACGCCCGGTTCGCAGCGCAGCGGCAGCGAGAGCCGCGGCGGCTCGGCCGCGACGGCGGCGGCGGAAAGGGCGAGAAGAAATGCGGTCGAAAGAAAGCGGCGAATGAACATGACCGGCCCGTCGGCATCGAGGAACGGCCGATCATGCAGTGCAAATCGGGAAAAAATCGGAAACGGAGCGTAGGTCGCTTCCGTCGCCTCGCCCTCCGCCGTCATGCCCGCGCCTGCGGGCATCCACGACGTCCTCTTGCGGTCTGCGGACGCGCCGCTCACCCGTGCCGGGCGAGCACCTTCCTCACCGCCGCGACCATGTCGCCTTCCGCCACCGCGAATTGCGCCTCGGCCTGCATCTTCAGATAGGTCTCGCGGTCCGGCGCGGAGGAGAGCGTCGCGCCGAGCACGAGATCCTTCACCTGCACCTCGCCCTTCGCCTTTTCGTCCGAGCCCTGGATGACCACGCAGACCGAATGGCGTCGGTCGGCATACTTCATCTGCGGCTTCATGCCCGCGCCGCCGAGATACATTTCCGCGCGGATGCCGGCGTCGCGCAGCGTCTTGACGAGCCGCTGGTAGTCGGCCGCGCGGTCGCGATCCATGACCAGAACCACGACCGGCCCGACCGTCTTCTCCGTCCCGACCTTGCCCAGCACCTTCAGCGCCGCGAGCAGGCGCGACACGCCGATGGAGAAGCCCGTCGCGGGAACGGTCTCGCCGCGGAAGCGCGACACGAGCCCGTCATAGCGCCCGCCGCCCGCCACCGAGCCGAAGCGCACGGGCCGCCCGTCCTCGTCCTTCACTTCGAAGGTGAGTTCGGCCTCGTAGACGGGGCCCGTGTAATATTCGAGCCCGCGCACGACCGAGGGGTCGATCACCACGCGCCCGTCATCATAGCCCGCGGCGGCGACGAGTGCGGCGATGTCGGCGAGTTCCGCGACGCCTTCCTCGCCCCGCGCCGAGCCTTCGACGACCTTGCGCAGATTGGCGAGCGTCTCCGCTACGTCCTTGCCGCCCGCGGCGGTGAAGGCGAGCACGCGCTCGATCTGCGGGGCGGCGAGCCCTGCACCCTTGGTGAAGTCGCCCGAAGGGTCCATCCGGCCGGCGCCGAGCAGGTCGCGCACGCCCTCGGGCCCGACCTTGTCGAGCTTGTCGATGGCGCGCAGCACGATCAGCCGCCGCCCGGCATGCTCCTCGCCCGCGAGGCCGATGGCCTCCAGCACCCCGTCGAGCACCTTCCGGTCATTGACCTTGACGACGTAGTCGCCCTTGGCGATCCCGACGCGCTCCAGCGTGTCCGCCGCCATCATGCAGATCTCGGCGTCGGCCGCGACCGACGGCGCGCCGACCGTGTCCGCGTCGAACTGCATGAACTGCCGGAAGCGGCCCGGGCCGGGCTTCTCGTTCCGGAACACCCAGCCGCAGCGATAGGAGCGGTAGGGCTTGGGCAGCCTGTCGAAATTCTCCGCGACGTAACGGGCGAGCGGCGCGGTCAGGTCGTAGCGCAGCGAGAGCCACCGGTCGTCGTCGTCCTGGAAGGAGAACACGCCCTCGTTCGGCCGGTCCTGATCGGGCAGGAATTTGCCGAGCGCGTCGGTATATTCGACGAAGGGCGTCTCCACCGCCTCGAAGCCGTAGAGTTCATAGACCTCGCGGATCGCGGCGAGCATGCGTTCGGTGGCGGCGATGTCGGCGGGGCCGCGATCCGCGAAGCCGCGCGGCAATTGCGCGAGCGGCCCCCGCGGGGTCTCGGCGGCGACTTCGGACACGGTTTCGGCGGACTTCGACATGGGGCGACGCGCTTTCCGGAAGGGATGCCGCGGCTTAGCGCATCCCCCCTCCCGTGTCATCCCGCCCGCCTCTCCGGTCCTCCTCCGTCATGCCCGGGCCTGCGGGCATCCGCGTCCTCCCCGCGCCTCCGCCATGAGAACAGGAAAGGGAACCGCCCCGCCTTGACTCTTCCCGCGATCGGAGGAATCCATATGAGAACAAAATAGGAACATAAGACGGCAGGAGGGAGCCGGCGGAGGCCGGGATCCATGGGTACGGCGTCGCGGGCAAGTCTGGAGGAATTGAGGCGCAGCGTCGCCGCCGTCGGGGCCGACGGGCGGGCGCGCGATCTCGCGCCGATGCGGGCCGGGAGCGATCGTGCTCCGCTCGGCCATCCCGCGGCGGACCGGGCGCTCGGCGGCGGGCTCGCCCGCGGCGCGCTGCATACCGTCATGCCGGCCGCGCCGGGCGACGCGCCCGCGGCGTCGGGCTTCGCCGCGCTCGCGGCGCTGCGGCTGTCGGCCGGAAAGCCGATCGTCTGGATCCGTCAGGACATGGCGGTGCGGGAATTCGGCGAGATCCACGCCCCGGGCCTCGCCGCGCTCGGGATCGATCCCGCGCGGCTGATGATGGTGGCGGCGGCCGATGCGCGGGACGTGCTGCGCGCCGCCGAGGAGGTGCTGCGCTGCCGCGCGGCGGGTGCTGCGATCGTGGAGCCTTGGGGCGATCCCAAGGCGCTCGATCTCACCGCGCTGCGAAGGCTGGTGTTGGCCGCGGAGGGCTCGGGCACGGCGGCCTTGCTGCTGCGCACCGGCGGGCACGGCGGGCCGGATGCGGGCGTCACCCGTTGGCGCATCGCCGCCGCGCCGAGCCGTTCGGGCGCATGGCCGGGCCTCGGCCCGCCCGCCTTCGCGGCGACGCTCGAGCGCAACCGTCTGACGGGCGGTTCGGGCGAGCCCGGACGATGGATGTTGGAGTGGAACCATGAACGACGCCTTTTCGAACCCGCAACGAATCCTGTCGCTGGTCTTCCCGACGCTCCCGACCGACCGGCTGAAGCGGGCGCGGTCGTCCCTCTCCGCGCCGCGGGATGACGTTCCCCTCGTCACCGTCGCCCGGGCGGGCGGGGCGCTCGCGCTCGCTTCGGTCGACGAGGCGGCGGCGGCGATCGGGCTCCATCCCGGCATGACGCTCGCGACCGCCCGCGCGATCCGCCCCGATCTCGCCGTCGCGGAGGCCGATCCCGACGCCGACCGCGCCTTCATCGCCGCGCTCGCCGACCGGGCCGAGCGCTGGACGCCCTTCGTCGGCTTCGACGGAGAGGACGGTCTGCTGCTCGACGTCACCGGGGCCGCGCATCTGTTCGGAGGAGAACGAAACGTGATCGAAGACGCCGCGGCGCGCTTCGGCCGCCTCGGTCTCGTCGTGCGGGCCGCGATCGCGGGCACGGGCGCCGCGGCGCGTGCCGTCGCCGAATGCGGTCGCGGCGGCGTCGTGCCGCCGGGCGGGGAGGGCGAAGCCGTCGCGTCCCTGCCCGTCGTCGCGCTGCGGCTCGACCCCGCGACGCATGGTGCGCTCTCCCATCTCGGTTTCAAGACGATCGGCGCTCTCGCCGCCCGGCCGCGTGCCCCGCTCGCCGCCCGGTTCGGCCGCGCGCTTCTCGACCGGCTCGATCTCCTGCGCGGTCTCGCCGAAGCGCCGATCTCGCCGCGGCGGTCCCTGCCCGAATGCATCGCCGAACGGCGTTTCGCCGAGCCGATCGGCCATGCCGAGGACGTGCGGCGCACGATCCTCGTCCTCGCCGCCGATCTGGGCCGCATCCTCGAACGGCGCGGGGAGGGCGCGCGGGCGCTCGAACTCCTCTTCTTCCGCGCGGACGGGGCGGTGCGCGGCGTGTCCGTGGAGACGGGTCGTCCGCTGCGCGATCCCGCGGTCGTGCTTCGTCTCTTCCGCGAGAGGCTCGATGCGCTCGCCGATCCGCTCGATCCCGGCTTCGGCTTCGACGTGATCCGCCTCTCCGCCCGCGCGACGCAGCCCTATGACGCCGAGACCGCCCGGCTCGACGGACGCGAGGATTTCGAGGGCGAGCTCGTCGCCCTGCTCGATCGCCTCGCCGCCCGTTTCGGCACGCGCCGCGTGCTGCGGCCGAGCCTGCACGACACGCATGTCCCCGAACGCGCCGCGCCCTTCATCCCCGCCCGGCGCGGCAATGCGGCGCTCGCGGCCGATTGGTCGACCTTCCTGCCCGAGCCCGAAGAGGCGCCCGCCCGGCCGATCCGGCTGATGGAGCCGCCCGAACCCGTCGAAGTGCTGGCCGAAGTGCCCGACGGCCCGCCGATCCGTTTCCGCCTGCGCCGCGTTCTGCATGCGGTGGTGAAGTCGGAAGGCCCCGAGCGCATCGCGCCCGAATGGTGGCGCGCGCCCGAGGGCACGCCGACCCGCGACTATTTCCGCGTGGAGGATGCGGAAGGCCGCCGGTTCTGGCTGTTCCGCGACGGACTTTACGGCCGCGAGACGGAACGGCCGCGCTGGTATCTTCACGGCGTCTTCGCGTGAGCGTCATTTTCCGTCGCGTGGCGTGAGCCGCCCTCCGGGGCCTTTCGAACGGCGCAAGCCGGGAGTTTCCTTTCATGAAGCCCTTTTCCCATGCCCCGATCATCGCAGAACGGTCCGTCGCGGACCCGCCCTTCGTCCGCCGAACGTCGGCTTCGGCAGCATCTCCTGAGCTTGTCGGCCCGGGGCCGGCATTTCCGGCGGGTCGCGCTCGCCGGTCCCGACGTGCCGGCCTACCGCTGTCTCGCCGCAAGGCTGGTCGTCGTTCTCGCCGAGCCGCCGCATGCGCCCGTTCCGGCCGCCCTGCGCGCGCTCGCGGCGCAGGGCTTCCGCCCGCTCGTCTTCACCCGGCGCGAAGTCATGCTGGCCTTCGACCGCGTCGCCGCGCGCATCGCCGCCGCGCTGGAAGAGGACGGGGAGGGGGAGCATGACGGGCTTCGCTGAATTCGGCGTCGCGACCAATTTCTCCTTCCTGCGCGGCGCGTCCCATGCCGAGGAGCTGGTCGCGGAGGCCGCGCGCCTCGGTCTGGCCGGGATCGGCATCGCCGACCGCAACACGCTTGCGGGCGTGGTCCGCGCTCATGTCGCGCTGAAGGAGACGGAGGCGGGCAAGAGCGGGCTGAAGCTCGCCGTCGGCGCGCGCCTCGTCTTCGCCGACGGCACGCCCGACATTCTCGCCTTCCCCCGCGACCGTGCCGCCTATGGGCGGCTCTCCCGCCTCCTCACCCTCGGCAAACGCCGCGCCGGGAAGGGCGACTGCATCCTGCATCTCCCGGACCTGATCGAGGCCGCGGAGGGGCAGAACCTCGTGGTGCTGCCGCCCCTCCGCCCGTTGCATCGCGACGATTCATCCCCCGCCGTCCTCGACGCCCTTCGTGCGGCGGGACCCGCCTCTCTCCGCCTCGCCGCCACGCTGCCCCATGCGGGCGCGGACCGCCGCCGCCTCGCACGGCTGAAGGCCCTCGCGCAGGAGAAGCGCGTCCCGCTCCTCGCGATCACCGACGTCCTCTACCACTCGCCCGAGCGCCGCCCGCTGCAGGACGTGCTCACCTGCATCCGCGAGCATGAAACCCTCGAGACGATCGGCCGTCGGCTCGAAGCCAATGCCGAACGTCACCTGAAGCCCCCCGCCGAGATCGCCCGTCTCTTCCGCCACGCCCCCGAGGCGGTCGCCGAGAGCCTGAAGCTCCTCGACGAATGCCGCTTCTCGCTCGACGAACTGCGCTACGAATATCCCGACGAGCCCGTCCCGCCCGGCCGCACGCCGCAGGCCCATCTCGAAGAGCTCGCCCGCAAGGGCGCGGAATGGCGACATCCGGACGGCGTCCCCGAGAAGGTCTCGGCCGCGCTCGACAAGGAGCTCGCCCTCATCGAGCGGCTCGGCTACGCGCCCTATTTCCTCACCGTTCACGACATCGTCTCCTTCGCGCGCGGGCGGGGCATCCTCTGTCAGGGGCGCGGTTCGGCGGCGAATTCCGTCGTCTGCTGGTGCTTGGGCATCACCTCGGTCGACCCCACCGAGATCGACCTTCTCTTCGAGCGCTTCGTCTCCGAGGAGCGGCGCGAACCGCCCGACATCGACGTCGATTTCGAGCATGAGCGGCGCGAGGAGGTGATCCAATGGATCTATTCCCGCTACGGCCGCGCGCGCGCGGGTCTCGCCGCCACCGTCATCAGCTACCGCGCCCGCAGCGCGATCCGCGACGTCGGCAAGGCCTTGGGACTGACGGAGGACGTCACCGCCGCGCTCGCGAACACCGTCTGGGGCAGCTGGGGCAAGACGCTCGATCCCGATCAGGTGCGGCAGGCCGGGCTCGATCCGGACAATCCCGTCCTCGCCCGCGCGGTCGGGCTCGCGATGCGGCTCGTCGGCTTCCCCCGCCATCTCTCCCAACATGTCGGCGGTTTCGTGCTCACGCGCGGCCGGCTCGACGAGGTCGTGCCCGTCGGCAATGCCGCGATGGAGGATCGCACCTTCATCGAATGGGACAAGGACGACATCGACGCGCTCGGCATCATGAAGATCGACGTGCTGGCGCTCGGCATGCTCACCTGCATCCGCAAGGCCTTCGCGATGATCGCGCGCCACGGCGGGCCGGAACTGACGCTCGCGACCGTCCCGCGCGAGGATCCCGAGGTCTACCGCATGCTGCAGCGTGCGGATTCGCTCGGCGTCTTTCAGGTCGAGAGCCGCGCGCAGATGAACATGCTGCCGCGCCTCCTGCCCGCCCGCTTCTACGATCTCGTCATTCAGGTCGCCATCGTCCGCCCCGGGCCGATCCAGGGCGACATGGTCCATCCCTATCTCCGCCGCCGCCGCAACAAGGAGAAGGTCGTCTTCCCCAAGCCCGCGCCCGAGCACGGCCCGCCCGACGAGCTCGAACGCGTGCTCGGCAAGACGCTGGGCGTCCCGCTCTTTCAGGAGCAGGCGATGCGCATCGCCATCGAGGCGGCGAAATTCACGCCCGACGAGGCCAATCGCCTCCGCCGCGCCATGGCCACCTTCCGCCGCGTCGGCACCATCCATCTGTTCCAGCGGAAGATGGTCGAGGGCATGGTCAGGCGCGGCTACGACGCCGGCTTCGCCGCGCAATGCTTCAAGCAGATCGAGGGCTTCGGCGAATACGGCTTCCCCGAGAGCCACGCCGCCTCCTTCGCGCTCCTCGTCTACGCGTCGTCATGGCTCAAATGCCGCCACCCCGCGGCCTTCGCTGCGGCGCTCCTCGACAGCCAGCCCATGGGTTTCTACGCCCCCGCCCAGATCGTGCGCGACGCGGTCGACCACGGCGTCGAGGTGCGTGCGCCCGACGTCAATGCGGGCCGTTGGGAGGACGGGCTCGAGGAGCGCGAGGACGGCGCGCTCGCGATCCGCCTCGGCTTGCGCCGGATCGACGGCTTCCGCGAGGAATGGGCCGCGCGCCTCGTCTCCCGCCGCAACGGCTTCTACGGTTCGGCCGAGGCGCTGATGCGCCGCGCGGGCCTGCCCAAGGCCGCCATGGTGAAGCTCGCCGAGGCCGACGCCTTCCGCTCCATGGGCCTCGACCGCCGCGAGGCCGCCTGGGAGGTCCGTCGCCTGCCCGACGACGTCGAACTCCCCCTTTTCGCCGCCATGCGCGCCGAGGAACTGGCCGAGGAGCCCATGGTCGAACTGCCCGCCATGCCCATGGGCGAGCATGTCGCGGCCGACTACCGCACGCTGCATCTCTCGTTGAAGGGCCATCCGATGGGCTTCCTGCGCGCGATCTATGCGCGCAAGGGCGTCCGGACCTGCCGCGAGATCGCCGACGCGCCGGACGGCCGCCGCGTGATCGGGGCCGGCGTGGTGCTCGTGCGCCAGAAGCCCGGCAGCGCCAAGGGCGTGGTCTTCATGACCATCGAGGACGAGACGGGCATCGCCAATTGCGTCGTCTGGCCGAGCGTCACCGCCGCCTTCCGCAAGGAGGTGATGGGCGCGCGGCTCGTCGTGGTCGAGGGGCGCATCCAGAAGAGTCCCGAGGGCATCGTCCATCTCGTCGCCGAGCGCCTCGTCGACCGTTCGGTCGATCTCCTCGTCCTGTCCCGCGCCGACATGCCGATGCCCCTCGCCAATGCCGACGAGGTCCGCCGCCCCGTCGCCGAGAACCGCGTTTCGGGCGGCCGAGGGCTCCGGCATCCGCGCAACGTGCGGATCCTGCCGCCCTCGCGGGACTTTCATTGAAGGGGAGAGGCGTTCAGCCGAGCCGCGCGAAGACGACCTGCGTGTCGCCGTAGGTCCGGCGGTCGAGTTCTTCGAAGCCGTCCGGCAGCGCGAAGGCCGCCGCGGCCGTCTCCTCGACCACGATCAGCGCGTCCTCGGTCAGCCAGCCGCCCGCGAGCGCCGAGGCGAGGGCGGGTTCGGCGAGGCCCTTGCCGTAGGGCGGGTCGCAGAACACGAGCGAGAACGGCTTGTTCGGGTGTGCCGGGCCGAGCTTCGTGGCGTCGCGGCGGAAGACCTTGGTCACGCCCGCGAGCCCGAGCGCGTCGACATTGGCGCGGACGAGGCCGCGGCCTTCCGCGGAATCGTCGACGAACAGCGCATAGGAGGCCCCGCGCGACAGGGCTTCGAGGCCCATGGCGCCCGTGCCCGCGAAGAGATCGAGGACGCGGGCGTCCTCGATCGGATCGTCATGGCCGTGCATCAGCACGTTGAAGATGCTCTCGCGCAGGCGATCGGAGGTCGGCCGGACCGCCATGGAGGACGGCCCGGTCAGAGAGCGACCCTTGTATCGACCCGCGACGATGCGCATGACGCAGCGTCAGTCGTCCCGCCGCGGACGACCGCCGGGGCGGCCTCCGCCCGGACGCCCGCCACCGCCCGGCTTGCCGCCGAAGGGGCGTCCGCCGCCGGGCTTGCCGCCGAAGGGACGCCCGCCGCCCGGCTTTCCGCCGAAGGAGCGCCCGCCCGAGGGACGGTCGCCCTGAGGCCTGTCGCCCCGCGGCTTGAACGGCCGATCTCCGCCGCCGCCCTCACGCGAGCGGAACGGCCTGTCCCCGCCGCCCTCGGTCCGCGGCCTGAACGAACGCTCGCCCTCGGGCCTGTCGCCCCGCGGCTTGAACGGCCGATCTCCACCGCCTTCGCGCGACCTGAACGGACGATCCCCGCCGCCTTCGCGCGGCTTGAACGGGCGGTCACCACCGCCTTCGCGCGACCGGAACGGCCGATCGCCGCCGCCCTCGGTCCGCGGCCTGAACGAACGTTCGCCCTCGGGCCGATCACCCCGCGGCTTGAACGGCCGATCCCCGCCGCCTTCACGCGACCTGAACGGCCGATCACCGCCGCCTTCGCGCGGACGGAAGGAACGTTCGCCTTCCTCGCGACGCGGCCGACGCTCCTCGCGGATTTCCTCGACGGGTTCCGACTTCACGCGTTCGACGAGCACCTTGCGGCCGGATTTGCTTTCGATGCGGCCCGCCCGCTCATGCTCGCGCTCGCCGCTTTCGGTCCTTGCGGCCTTGGGATCCGCGCCGCGGCGCGGCACCCGCGCCTTGGGCGTGCGCGGCGCGTCGGGGTTCTCGTCGGCCCGCCAGATCGAGCGCAGAGGCTCGGTGGGCGCGCGCCGCTTCGGACGCGGCTTTTCCTCGGACTGCGCCTCTTCCTCGCGGTCGCCGAAGCGTCCGCGGGGGCGGTCGTCGTCGCGGTCGCGGCCGCGGAAGCCGCGGTCGTCGCCCTCGCCGAAGGAGCGGCGTGCCGGGCGTTCGCCCTCGTCCCTGTCCTTGCGGCCCAGATATTCGCGCTTCTTCGGATGGAAGTCCTCGTCCTCATAGACGAAGACGGGCGCGTCGAAATCGCATTCCGCTTCGGCGGCCAGATTGTCGCCCAGCTGATCCTTGAGGACCGCGGTGCGCACCTCCTCGACCGCGCCTTCCGGCAGGTCGTTCAGCTGGAACGGCCCGAAGGACACGCGGATCAGGCGGTTCACCTGCAAGCCGAGATGTTCGAGGACGCGTTTGACCTCGCGGTTCTTGCCTTCGCGCAGGCCCAGCGTCAGCCAGACATTGTCGCCCTTTTCGCGCTCGATCTCGGCTTCGATCGGCCCGTAATGCATGTCGTCGACGGTGATGCCGTCGCGCAGCGCGTCGAGATCCGCCTGCGTGATCTCGCCATAGGCACGGACGCGATAGCGGCGCAGCCAGCCCGTCTGCGGCAGCGAAACGACGCGGGCGAGCCCGCCGTCATTGGTCAGCAGCAGCAGGCCTTCGGTGTTGATGTCGAGCCGGCCGATGGTGACGACGCGGGGCAGGCCCGGCGGCAGCGCGGCGAACACGGTGGGCCGGCCTTCCGGATCCCAGGCGGTCGTCACGAGCCCGCGCGGCTTGTGGTAGAGGTAGAGGCGGGTGCGCTCCTTGGTCGGGATCGGCTTGCCGTCGACCGTCACCACGTCCCTTTCGGTGACGTCCAGCGCCGGGCTCTTCAGAACCTCGCCGTTGACGGCGACGCGGCCCTCCTCGATCCAGGCCTCGGCGTCGCGGCGCGAGCAGAGGCCGGCGCGCGCGATCACCTTGGCGATGCGGTCGGAGAAGGTCTTGCGGATCTTCGGACCTTTTTCACGACGGTCCGGGCCGGCGCCGCGGCCGCGATCCTCGAAACGCGGACGGAAGGGACGATCCTCGCCCGAATGGCTGCGGAAGGGACGGTCGCCCTCTTCGCGGCGCGCGCGGAACGGACGGTCCCCCTCATCGCGACGCGGGCGTGCGGGACCCTCGTCGCCGGAACGGGAACGGAACGGCCTGTCGCCGTCGGGGCGGGAACGGAACGGGCGGTCGCCTCCCTCCGGACGCGAGCGGAAGGGGCGATCGCCGCCTTCGGAGCGCGGACGCGCGGGGCGGTCCTCGCCGGAACGCGAACGGAAGGGCCTTTCCCCGCCTTCGGGGCGTGACCGGGACGGACGGTCCCCGCCTTCGGGGCGCGAACGGAAGGGGCGATCGCCGCCTTCGGAACGCGAACGGGACGGCCTGTCCCCGCCTTCGGGGCGCGACCGGAACGGACGGTCGCCGTCCTCGCGGCGCGGACGCGCCGGGCGGTCGTCGCCGGAACGGGAGCGGGTCGGGCGGTCGCCGTCGTCGCGACGGGAGCGGGCCGGACGGTCATCGCCTGCGCGGGGGCGGACGGGGCGATCCGAATTGCGGGGAGAACCGTCACGCGGCGGGCGGCCTCGGCCTCCGCCGCGATTTTTGCTGTCGTCTGTCATCGAGCGCTGATAGCAGAGAGCGAGACCTCTTGCGAGTGCGCGCCGTCCGAAAAATGCAGTCCGACCGAGCCTTTGCGCCCCCGCTCACGCCTTTGGACCTCGCTTTCGACGCGGCGGGACGCGCCGCCCTGCGCGGCGAAGTGCCCGTCGGGGCCGTGGTGGTGCGCGACGGGGTCGTGCTCGCCGAGGCGGGCAACCGCACGCTGGAGGACGCCGATCCCACCGCCCATGCGGAAATGCTGGCGATCCGCGCCGCCTGTCGCGTCCTCGGTTCCGAACGTCTGATCGGTTGCGATCTCTACGTCACCCTCGAGCCCTGCGCGATGTGCGCCGCGGCGATTTCCTTCGCCCGCATCCGCCGCCTCTATTTCGCGGCGTCCGACCCGAAGGGCGGGGCGGTCGAGCATGGTCCCCGCTTCTTCGCGCAGCCCACCTGCCATCACGCGCCCGAGGTCTATGGCGGCCTCCGCGAGACCGAGGCCGCGGAGATGCTCAGGGCCTTCTTCGCCGCGCGGCGCTGACGCGTCCGACCTTCGGCGGCTCGAACAGGGCCGCGAGACCGCGCTTCACCTCGTCCCGACAGGGCTCCGCCGCATTCAGGATCGCCTTGGATTTGAGGAAATCCAGCACGCGGTAGCGCTCCACGTCGGGCCGGATGAGAAGGTCGGGCTTCCGCACCGCGAGCTTCTCGTTGACGATGGCCGCCTGCATGATCTGCGTCGCGCCGATCATCGCCTCGAAGGGCTCCGGCCGGACGCTCGTGTCGCCCGCCGGGCCGCCCGCCACGTCGACGGCCACGATGTGCTGCGCGCGGTTCGCGAGCCGGTCGAAGGGCAGGGGGTTCACCACGCCGCCGTCGATCAGATGCCGCCCGCCGATGGTCACGGGCCTGACCAGTCCCGGCACCGCCATGGAGGCCGCCACCGCCGAGACGAGCGGCCCGGAGTCGATGGCCGTCTCGCCGCGTCCGTAGAAATCGGTCGCGATCGCGATGAAGGGGATCGCGAGGTCCTCGAACAGGTCCGGCACCTGCTCCGGCCAGAACAGGTCGAGCACCTTCTCTCCGTCGACCAGCACGGGATTGGCGAAGCCCTTGACGAACAGGTCGGTGATCTTGCCGACGCGGGCTTCCAGCAGCTGGGACAGCACGCGCGCCGGGTCGCGGAAGCGGTCGAGCATGTGCTTGCGCAGCGCCTTGGCGGGAATGCCCGCCGCATAGGCGGCCCCGATGATCGCGCCGATGGAGGTTCCCGCGATCGCCGTCGGCCGAATGCCCAGTTCGTCGAAGGCTTCCAGCACCACGATATGCGAGATGCCCCGCGCTCCCCCGCCCCCGAGGGCGAGCGCGACGGACGGTTCGGAAGAGGATTTCGAAGCGGTCATGCGCAGGAGATTAGCAAGGATCGTGCGGCGGTGGGATGGCGGCCGAGCCGAGAGCGGTCATGCCGCTCGATTCCGGGCGACCTTCACCCCGCCGTCCGCGCCCGAGCCCATGCCGCCGCCGCGAGCGGCCGCACCTGCGTCGCCATCGCGGCCGCGTTTTCGTTGGAGGCGGTGCCGTCCCGCACCCGCCCGACGATCCCCTGCAGGATCGCCGCGAGCCGGAAGAAGTTGTAGGCGAGGTAGAAGTCGAAATGCGGCAACTCGGCCAAGCCCGCCCGCTTCGCATAGGCTTGCGCATAGTCTTCCAGCTTCGGGATCCCGAGCGCTTCGAAATCGCAGCCGAGCAGGCTTCCCGTGCCCGCGCCCGTCTCCGAGCGCGGCATCACCCAGGTCATGAAATGATAGACCGCGTCCGCGATCGGGTCGCCGAGCGTCGCGAGTTCCCAATCGAGCACCGCCGCGATGCGCGGCGCGTCGGGCGCGACGATCAGATTGTCGAGCCTGTAGTCTCCGTGCACCACGGCCGCGCGCCCCGCCGCCGGCACCCGGTCCGGCAGCCACGCCATGAGCCGGTCCATCTCCGGGATCGTCTCGGTCTCGCTCGCGCGGTAATTCTCGCTCCAGCGCTTCACCTGCCGCGCGACATAGCCTTCCGCGCGTCCGAAATCCCCGAGCCCGATCGCGGCGGGATCGAAGGCGTGGAGGTCCGCCAACGTCCGGTTCATCGCGTCATGGACGGCGGCGCGTTCCGCCGGGTCCGAACCCGGCATGGCCGGATCCCAGAACACCCGGCCCTCGACATGCGCCATCACGTAGAATTCCGTCCCGATCACGCTCTCGTCGGTGCAGTGCAGGAGCGGCTTCGCCACCGGGAAACGCGCCGCCGACAAGGCCGACAGCACGCGGAACTCTCGGTCCACCGCATGGGCCGACGCCAGCAGCTTCCCGGGCGGCTTGCGGCGCAGGACGAATTTCGACGCGCCGGAAGTCAACAGATATGTGGGGTTCGATTGTCCGCCCTTGAACTGCCGAACCTCGAGCCCGTCGCCGATCCCCTCGACACGGTCGCGCAACAGGGCCGCGAGCCGCGTCGGATCGAAGGCGAGCGCCTCGGGGACGGGTTTCGTGCCGGAAAAGGCGGACTGCCGGTCGAGCGTGGTCATGCGAGGAACGGCCTCAGCGCCGCAAGGGTCGCCTCGGGATTTTCCTCGGCGACGAAATGGCCCGCATCGATCGCGCGTCCTTCCGCCTGCGGCGCGAAGGTGCGGATCCATTGGTCGAGCGGCCCGCCCGCCGCGGGAATGCCCGCCGCGCCCCACAGCACGAAGACCGGACACGGGATCCGCTTGCCGACGGCGAGATCGTCCCGGTCATGGGCCACGTCGATCGTCGCCCCCGCCCGATAATCCTCGCAGCAGGCATGGATGCGCGCGGGTTCGGAGAAGAAGGCGCGATAATCGTCGAGCGCGCGCGGGTCGAAGGCCGCGAGGCTCTTGTCCCGTGTCCAGCTCGCGATCGTATGGTCGAGATAGAGCCGGGCCGCACCTTCGATCAGCTTTTCCGGCATGGGCTTCGGCTGGGCCAGGAAGGCCCAGTGATAGACCTTCATCGCCTTGGCCGCGTCCATCGTGTCCCACATCACCACCGTGGGCGCGATGTCGAGGACGGCGAGCCTTTCGACCCGGTCCGGATGATCGAGCGCGAGCCGATACGCGACCCGGCCGCCCCGGTCATGCCCGACGACGCGGAAGGTCGCGTGCCCGAGCGCCTCCATCACCGCGATCATGTCCTCCGCCATCGCGCGCTTCGAATAGCGTGCATGCGCCGCATCGCCCTCCGGCGCCGAGGATCGGCCGTAGCCGCGCAGGTCGGGCATCACGAGGCCGAAGCGTTCGGCGAGCGTCGGGGCGATCCGGTGCCACATCGCATGGGTCTGCGGAAATCCGTGGATCAGCAGCAGCGGCGGCCCCGATCCCATCGTCCGCACGAAGATCCGCCCGGCGGCGGTCTCGACGACCCGCGTCTCCGATCCCGGAAACAACTCGTCCATGGACGCTTCCCCGTGCCGTTTCGCGGAAGCATAACGCCCTCCGCGCGCCCGCGTCAGCCCCGCCCTTCTTCCCGTTCCACCGCCCGCCGGCCGATGTCGGAGCGGTGGAAGCCGCCCGGCCAGTCGATGGCGGCGAGCGCGTCATAGGCTTTGGCCTGCGCCTCGCGCACCGTTCTTCCGAGCGCGGTGACGGCCAGCACGCGGCCGCCGTTCGCCAGCAGTCGCCCTTCCGGGTCGCGCTTCGTGCCGGCATGGAAGACCAGCACGTCGGGCTTCGCCTCCGCCGCCTCGATCCCGCGGATCTCCGTCCCCGTCACGGGCTTGCCCGGGTAGTTCTCGGCCGCGAAGACGACCGTCAGCGCCGCCTCCGGCTTCCAAGCCGCCGTCCGGCCCGCGAGCCGGCCCTCCGCCGAGGCGACGAGCAGGTCCAGCACGTCCTCCGCAAGGCGCGGCATCAGCACCTCGCATTCGGGGTCGCCGAAACGGACATTGTATTCGATGAGCTTCGGCCCCTCGACCGTGATCATCAGTCCGGCGAAGAGCACGCCGCGAAAGGGCGTTCCGCGCGCCTTCATCGCCCGGATCGAGGGGAGGATGATCTCCTCCATGGTCCGGCGCTCGATCTCCGGCGTCATCACGGGGGCGGGGGAATAGGCGCCCATGCCGCCCGTATTCGGCCCCGTATCGCCGTCGCCGACGCGCTTGTGGTCCTGCGCCGAGGCGAGCGGCAGGGCGTTCGTCCCGTCGCAGAGCGCGAAGAAACTGGCTTCCTCGCCGATCATCCACTCCTCGATGACGACCTCGGCGCCGGCGGCGCCCAGCCCGCCACCGAACATCATGTCGATGGCCTCGTTCGCCTCTTCGAGCGTCTCCGCCATCACCACGCCCTTGCCGGCGGCGAGCCCGTCGGCCTTGATCACGATCGGTGCGCCCTTCGCCGCGACATAGGCCTTGGCGGAGTCTGCGTCCGTGAAGCGGCCAAAGCCGGCGGTGGGAATCCCGAACTGCGCGCAGAGCTCCTGGGTAAAGGCCTTCGAGCCTTCGAGCTGGGCTGCGGCCTTCGAGGGGCCGAAGACCTTGAGGCCGGCGGCTGCGAGATCGTCGGCCAGGCCGGCGACCAGCGGCCCCTCGGGCCCGACGACGACCAGCCCGATGCCCTGCAGCTTGCAGAAGGAGGCGACAGCGCCGTGGTCGGCGATGTCGAGGACGACATTCTCCCCGCATTGCGCGGTGCCGGGGTTGCCGGGCGCGATGAAGAGCCGGTCGCAGAGCGGCGAGGCCGAGATCGCCCAGGCCAAAGCATGCTCGCGGCCCCCCGATCCGATCAGAAGAATCTTCATCGTCGTTTCAATCCGCGGGGCTGGGTGGGGCAAAGGGTCGGGTGGGCAATAGCCGCCGCGCGACGCGACGGCAACGCTTCTGCGGCCGGGCCGGCGCCGCTATGGTCGCGCCATGGACAGCGAATCGCCCAAGCCCGTCGGCAACACGCCCGAATGGTCGGTCTCGGACCTCTCCGGCGCGCTCAAGCGCACGCTGGAGGATGCCTTCGGCTTCGTGCGCGTGCGCGGCGAAATCTCGGGCTATCGCGGCCCGGTCGGCTCGGGCCATGTCTATTTCTCGCTGAAGGACGCCAACGCCAAGATCGACGCGGTGATCTGGAAGGGCGTCTTCGGCCGGCTGAAGACGCGGCCGCAGGAAGGGCTGGAGGTCATCGCCACCGGCAAGATCACCACCTTCGCCGGCAAGTCGAGCTACCAGATCATCATCGATTCGCTCGAGCCCGCCGGCATCGGTGCGCTGATGGCACTGCTCGAGGAGCGCCGCCGGCGGCTCGCGGCCGAGGGGCTGTTCTCGGAAGAGCGCAAGCAGCTCATCCCCTATCTGCCCCGCGTCATCGGCGTGGTCACCTCGCCGACCGGCGCCGTCATCCGCGACATCCTGCACCGTCTGGAGGATCGCTTTCCCCGCCATGTCCTGGTCTGGCCAGTGCGGGTGCAGGGCGAGACCAGCGCGGCCGAGGTCGCCGCCGCCATCGCCGGCTTCAACGCCCTGCCGGAAGGCGGGCGCATCCCGCGGCCCGACGTCATCATCGTCGCGCGCGGCGGCGGCTCGCTCGAAGACCTGATGGGCTTCAACGAGGAGATCGTGGTGCGCGCGGCGGCCGCCTCGCTGATCCCGCTGGTCTCCGCCGTCGGCCACGAGACCGACGTCACCCTGATCGACCACGCCGCCGACCTGCGCGCGCCGACCCCGACCGGTGCGGCCGAGAAGGTCGTGCCGGTGCGCGCCGAGCTGATGAGCCTCGTCGCCGATCTCGCGCGCCGCCAGGCCGGGGCGATGCGCCGCCTGTCTGATCGCCGCCGCAGCGACCTGCGCGCGCTCGCCCGTGCCTTGCCCGGCCCCGAGGCGGTGCTTTCGGGGCCGCGCCAGCGGCTGGATCTCGCCTCGGCCCGGCTCGCCCCGGCGCTGGCGCGGAACGCCCGCTCGCATGAGCAGCAGCTAGCGTTGGCCTCGCAGCGACTCGCCCGGCATTCGCCGCTGCTACGGCTGGCAACGGCTCGCAAGGATGTTGAGGGACTGTCCAAGGCCATGGCCGTCGCTCGCGCAAATATCCTTCGGCGCGAGAGGGACCGGATCGGGCGCGACGGTGATCGCCTCGGAGCGGCGGGGGGCAATCTCGCGGCAGCCTTTGCGCGCCTTCTCCAGCGCCGT